>DXAL01000050.1 GCA_019117125.1 Candidatus Mediterraneibacter merdipullorum | reverse complement strand
TCCATGCATACGTACGTCCGCACAGACATGCAAGCATGTCTGTCGCTTCCGTGCGTTGCATGGGCTGAACTGGTTATTTCATGATATCACTTTGTGGATGGGTTGACAAGGCTGGGGAGGGAATGTATAATAAACGCATATTTAATGCAGTTCATCGATTTGGCGTCATTTCAGACGTGATTTCCCGAAGCATTTTTTATTATCCAGGAGACACCGGAAACGGTAATTCAGACGCATCTGATTTTGCCGCAGGACTGGAAGGAACAGGAAAACCTCTATTTTTTGAAAGAAAGGAAACAGGCATGACGAGAGAAAAGTATGAAACACTGCCGCTTACGACACTGAGGGAGCTTGCGAAAGCGAGAAAGATGAAAGGCGTTTCCGCGCTCAAAAAGAGCGACCTGATTGACGCCATGCTCGCGCTGGACGAGCAGGAAGAGCAGGCGGAAGCAGCGACCGAGGCGAAAGAGGAAGTAAAGGAAGAGCTGAAAGAGAAGAAGGCGGAGACGGATATCGAGCAGCTTGACAGCGGTTACACTGCCAACGGCATCCTGGAAGTAATGCCGGACGGCTTCGGGTTCATCCGGGGCGACAACTATCTGTCCGGCGAGAATGACGTCTATGTGTCTCCCGCGCAGATACGCAGGTTCGGTCTCAAGACCGGAGACATTCTGGTGGGCAATACGAGGATTAAGACCCAGGGCGAGAAGTTCAGCGCGCTCCTCTATGTCACTACGATAAACGGGCTGCGTCCGGCTGAAGCGATGCAGCGGAAGAACTTTGAGGACCTTACGCCCATTTTCCCGAACCAGCGGATACGGCTGGAGCAGGCGGGCAGCAGCACAGCCATGCGCATCATGGACCTGATGTCCCCCATCGGAAAAGGACAGAGAGGTATGATCGTCTCCCCGCCGAAGGCAGGAAAGACTACACTCTTAAAGGAAGTCGCTCTTTCCGTTCAGAAGACAGAGCCCAATATGCATCTGCTCATCCTGCTGATTGACGAGCGACCGGAGGAAGTGACCGATATCAAGGAAGCCATATCCGGACCAAATGTGGAAGTGATACACTCCACATTCGACGAACTGCCGGAGCACCATAAAAAAGTATCTGAAATGGTCATCAACAGGGCAAAGCGTCTGGTGGAACACGGGAAGGACGTTATGATACTTCTGGACAGCATCACCAGGCTGTCCCGCGCGTACAATCTCATCGTGCCGCCCTCAGGAAGGACTCTTTCCGGCGGTCTCGACCCGGCTGCACTGTACAGCCCGAAGCGTTTCTTCGGCGCGGCGCGCAACATGCGGGAAGGCGGCAGCCTGACCATACTTGCGACGGCGCTGGTCGATACGGGGAGCAAGATGGACGATGTGGTATACGAGGAGTTCAAGGGGACCGGCAACATGGAGCTCATCCTTGACCGGAAGCTCCAGGAAAAACGCGTATTCCCGGCAATCGATATCGCCAAGTCCGGCACAAGGCGCGAGGACCTTCTCCTGAGCAAGGAAGAGCAGGAGGCAGTCTACATCATGCGCCGCGGACTGAACGGGCTGAAAGCGGAGGAAGCCGCAGACAACCTGCTGACCATGTTCTCCCGGACGAAATCCAACAGTGAGCTGGTGCATCAGGTGATACGTCAGAAGTTTATCTAAAAAACAGTTGCAAAAGAAAATATCTTATGATACAATTAGAAAGCTGTTTAGAGAATTATATAAGTAATTTGAAAATAGAGAGGTGAAAATCATGCGCGAAGGAATCCATCCGGAATATCATCAGGCGACAGTGACCTGCAACTGTGGAAATACATTTGTGACAGGTTCCACAAAGGAGAACATCCACGTTGAGATCTGCTCCAAGTGCCATCCGTTCTATACAGGACAGCAGAAAGCGGCTCAGGCACGCGGCCGTGTTGACAAGTTCAACAAGAAATACGGTATTAAATAGGAAAGAGACACAGCAGGCTGAGGTGGAAGCATCTCAGCCTGTTACTTTTACAGGAGGATATATGAAGTCATCGAATATAGGCGGACAGGCGGTCCTGGAAGGCATCATGATGCGCAACGGCGGCAGGTATTCTGTGGCGGTGCGGAAACCGGACGGGGACATCGCCGTCGATATCCAGGATTACCACAGCGTCATTCCGTGGAAAACACCGCTGAAGATTCCCTTTATCCGGGGCATCTTCAGCTTCGTGGATTCCCTTGTCCTGGGGATGAAGACGCTGATGTATTCCGCTTCCTTTCTGGAAGATGAGGAGGAGACGGGAAAGGAGCTCACAAAAGAAGAGGCGGCAAAACAGGAACGGCAGGAGAAGCTGTTCATGAACCTGACCGTGGTTCTGGCGGTTGTAATCGCGGTCGCGCTTTTTATGGTCCTTCCCTATTTCCTGAGCGGATTTGTGGAGAAGCACACGTCGTCGCGTCTGGCGATGACCGTGTTCGAGGGCGTTGTCCGGGTCGCCATCTTCCTGGTCTATATTTTCTGCATTTCACGGACAAAGGACATCCGGCGGACGTTCATGTACCACGGGGCGGAGCACAAATGCATCAACTGCATCGAGCACGGTCTGGAGCTTAATGTGGAAAATGTGAGGAAAAGTTCCAAACAGCACAAGCGCTGCGGGACAAGCTTTTTATTTTTCGTCATGATTGTGAGCATCCTGTTCTGCTTTTTCATCACTGCAAAGTCCCAGGCTGCGCGGGTGCTCATCCGCATCGCGCTGTTCCCGCTCATTGCGGGCGTCTCTTATGAGATCATACGGCTGGCGGGCAACAGTGACAATGCAGTCGTCAACCTGCTGAGCAGACCGGGTATGTGGGTTCAGAACATGACGACGAAAGAGCCGGACGACAGCATGATTGAAGTCGGCATCCGCGCGGTCGAAGAAGTGTTTGACTGGCGGACCTGGCAGAGGGAGAACCTGTGAGCCTGAAAGACGCTTATCTGTCGGCTGTGGAGCGGCTGCAGGTGAGCGGCGTGCCGGAACCGGAGCTGGATGCCTGGTATCTGCTGGAACATGTCACCGGCATCAGCCGGGCAGCGTACTATGCGGAGCCGGACCGGGAGCTGGGAGAAGAGCAGAGAAACGCATACGAAGCCCTGGTCGGCAGGAGGGCGCTGCGGATACCCCTGCAGCATATCACAGGGGTTCAGGAGTTCATGGGACTGGAATTTTCCGTCAGCGGCGCTGTGCTCATCCCGAGACAGGACACGGAGGTCCTGGTGGAAGAAGCCCTCAGGGTATTAAAAGAAGAGGACCTGCCCGGGCAGAAAGGGGAGACAGCTGTCCTGGATGTGTGCACCGGTTCGGGCTGCATTCTGCTGAGCGTTCTTTACTATGCGAAGCAGGCTGGGATGGGCGCGGTCCGGGGCACGGGAAGCGACCTGTCGGGAGACGCCCTGTGCATGGCAGAGAAAAATGCGGAGAAACTGGGGGTAAAGGCACAGTTCTTTCAAAGCGACCTCTTCGATAAGATTTCAGGTCGTTATTCCATCATCCTCTCCAATCCGCCCTACATCCGGCGGCAGGAAATCGAAGAGCTCCAGCCGGAAGTAAGGGACGGCGACCCGAGGATGGCACTGGACGGCGGAGAAGACGGACTGGACTTTTACCGGAAGATCAGCCGGGAGAGTACGGAGCATCTCCTGCAGGGCGGGTATCTGATGTTTGAGATCGGATGCGGCCAGGCGGCAGATGTGGCGGGCATGATGGAACGGGAAGGATTTGCGGATATCAGAGTGAAAAAAGACCTGGCGGGACTGGACCGCGTGGTATATGGACGATATCGTCAGAAAGGATGAAGAAACAATGTTTGACAGATTAGAGGACCTCCTCATCCGGTATGAGGAAGTAATGGGCGAACTCCAGGAACCCGGCGTCGCGGATGACGCGGAGCGGTTCCGGAAGCTGATGAAAGAACAGAGTGACCTGCTCCCTATCGTGGAGGCGTACCAGGAGTACAAAGACTGCAAAAAAAATGCAGAGGACAGCCTCGCCATGCTGGAGGAAGAATCCGACGAGGAGATGCGGGAGCTGGCGAAAGAAGAACTGGCGGAGGCAAAGAAACGGATTGAGGAGCTGGAGCAGGAACTGAAGATACTCCTTCTCCCGAAGGACCCCAATGATGATAAAAACGTCATCGTGGAGATACGTGCAGGGGCAGGCGGAGACGAGGCGGCGCTCTTTGCAGCGGAGATATACCGGATGTACGTCCATTATGCGGACAGCCGCAGGTGGCGCACCGAGATGATATCCCTCAATGAGAACGGGATCGGCGGATTCAAGGAATGTGTGTTCATGATAACCGGACAGGGCGCCTACTCCCGGCTGAAGTACGAAAGCGGCGTCCACCGCGTGCAGCGCGTGCCGGAGACAGAGAGCGGCGGCAGGATACACACGTCCACCGTCACAGTGGCCATCATGCCGGAAGCGGAGGAAGTGGACGTCGTCATCGACGAGAAAGACATCCGCATCGACGTGATGCGCGCCTCCGGAAACGGCGGACAGTGTGTCAATACGACGGACTCGGCGGTCCGTCTCACCCATTATCCCACCGGCATCGTCATCTACAGCCAGACAGAGAAGTCGCAGCTCCAGAACAAGGAAAAGGCGTTCCGCCTGCTCCGGTCCAAGCTGTATGACCTGGAACTGGAGAAGCAGCAGGCTTCCGAGGCGGAGGCGAGAAGGAGCCAGATTGGCACCGGCGACCGTTCCGAGAAGATACGGACGTATAATTTCCCTCAGGGCCGCGTGACCGACCACCGCATCAAACTGACGCTGCACAAGCTGGATTCTGTGTTGAACGGCGACCTGGATGAAATCATCGACAGCCTGATCGCGGCGGACCAGACGGCAAAACTTGCAAAGATGGAGGACTAGCATGACAGAAACAACAACAGACAGGATGCAGGAAGAACCGGTTTTTCAGCGCCCGGAGTTAGAGGACAGGGAACTCATC
Source organism: Candidatus Mediterraneibacter merdipullorum (assembly GCA_019117125.1). Taxonomy (GTDB): domain Bacteria; phylum Bacillota; class Clostridia; order Lachnospirales; family Lachnospiraceae; genus Mediterraneibacter; species Mediterraneibacter merdipullorum. Next base: position 13,049 of record DXAL01000050.1, on the reverse strand, counting down.
ACATCATATTTTGCGAAGTCTCCCAGCCGGAGCTGTGAAAGGACTTTTGTCAACGTCTATCTCTGGTCGCGGCATTATAAAGTAAAATACGCGGTGATAGAGGACGCCCTTGTCTTCCGCAGCGACGATGAGGGACTGGCGTTCGCCTATCCGGCAGGAGAACCGGAGAATATAAAACGGGCGGTCGAGTACCTGACAGACTACTGCCGCAGGCTGGGGTGTCCGCTTGTATTTTACAATGTGACGCCGGAGATGTTCGCCCAGCTGGATTCCTGGTATCCCGGCAGGTTCACGGTGGAGTACGAAAGAGACCTGGCGGATTATGTATACGAATCAGAGAAGCTTGTCACGCTGGCAGGCAAGAAGCTTCACGGAAAACGCAATCACATCAACAAGTTCAAGGCGCTGTATGAGGACTGGTCTTACGAGCCTCTCTCCGATGACAATGTGGAGGACTGCTTCCAGATGGCCCTGAAATGGCGCAGCCAGAACGGATGTGACGATGATGTGGAAAAGAATGCGGAGATGTGCGTGACCCTGAATTCCCTGCGGCTGTACAAAGAGCTGGGATTAAAAGGCGGCGTCCTGAGAGTGGGCGGGCAGATCGTGGCGTTCACAGTGGGCGAACCGCTGTGCGCAGACACCTTCGTGGTGCATATCGAGAAGGCGTTCCCGGATGTGGAGGGCGCATATCCCATGATAAACCAGCAGTTCGTTCAGCACGAATGCATGGATTATAAATACGTGAACCGGGAGGAAGACACCGGGGCGGAAGGTCTGAGAAAGGCAAAGCTGTCTTACCGTCCGGCATTTCTCGAGGAAAAGGGACTGGTAAGAGAAGCAGAATAAAGAAACGGAGTGAGGACAATGATATCAAAAAAGATGCAAAACATGGTGGCAAACAGTTCGGCAATCCGGGCGATGTTTGAAGAGGGGAACCGGCTGGCGAAACTTTACGGCGCGGAGAACGTGTTCGACTTCAGCCTCGGAAATCCGAACGTGCCGGCTCCGGCGGCAGTAAAGGAAGCGATGATAAAGCTGCTGGAAGAGGAGGACCCGGTGGTGCTCCACGGGTATACCAACAGCAATGCCGGCTATGAAGACGTGCGCCAGGCAGTGGCGGATTCCCTGAACGGGCGGTTTGGGACTTCCTTTTCCGCCAGGAATATCACCATGACCGTAGGCGCCGCAGGCGGACTCAACGTGATACTGAAAGCCCTCCTGAACCCAGGGGATGAGGTCATCGTGTTCGCACCGTATTTCGGCGAGTACAGAAGCTATGTCAACAACTACGACGGAGTTCTGGTAGAGATTTCCCCGAACACGGAAGATTTCCAGCCGAAGCTCGATGAGTTCGAGGCGAAGATTACGCCGAAGACGCGCGCCGTCATCGTCAATACGCCGAACAATCCCACGGGAGTGGTCTATTCTGAGGCGACCATCCGGGCGATGGCAGCCATCCTTGAAAAAAAGCAGGAGGAGTACGGGACCGATATCTATCTCATTTCCGACGAGCCGTACCGGGAACTTGCCTATGACGGGGTGGAAGTGCCGTATCTTACGAAATACTATGCAAATACCGTGGTGGGATACTCTTACAGCAAGTCCCTGTCCCTTCCGGGAGAGCGCATCGGCTACCTGGTGATACCGGACGAGGCGTCCGACAGTGAGACGCTTATCTCCGCCGTCAACGTGGCGACCCGCATCCTGGGCTTTGTCAACGCTCCCACGCTCCAGCAGAAAGTGGTGAAGGCATGCCTGAATGAGAAGACCGACATCTCCTTCTATGACAGGAACCGGGAGACCCTCTACAATGGTCTGAAAGAACTGGGATTCTCATGCATCAGACCGGAGGGCGCATTTTATCTTTTCGTGAAGTCTCCGGTGGCGGATGAGAAAGCGTTCTGTGCGGCGGCAAAAAAATATAATATCCTCCTCGTGCCGGGCAGTTCATTCGGGTGCCCGGGCTACGTGCGCATCGCATACTGCGTGGCATATGAGACCATTGTAAATTCACTTCCGAAGTTTGCACAGCTTGCGGAGGAATACCGGCAGAAATAAAAGAGAGAAGGAATAAAAGAGAGAAGGTCTGAAAAACAGGACCGGAAGATACAGGAAACAAGAGGAAAAACAGGAGGGATACAGGATGATACGGGAAGAACTGCAGAAGAAAATCCGCACGGTGGAGCCTTATGTGCCCGGCGAACAGCCGAAAGAGAAAGTTATCAAGCTCAATACAAACGAGAATCCTTATCCGCCGTCTCCTGCGGTCAGGAAGACGCTGGCAGCCCTGGACGCGGATGACTTCCGGCTGTACCCGGACCCGGCGGCAGGCGAGCTCGTGGAGGCGATTGCAGAGATATACCATGTGGGGACGGACCAGGTGTTCCCAGGCGTGGGCTCAGATGATGTGCTCTCTCTGTGCTTCCTCACATTTTTCAATTCGGACCGGCCGGTGCTCTTTCCGGATATCACTTATTCCTTCTATAAAGTCTGGGCACAGCTCTACCGCATTCCCTATGAGTGCCCGGCGCTGGATGAAGGGTTCCGCATTGTAAAGGAAGATTATTACCGGGAGAACGGGGGCATCATCTTCCCGAACCCGAATGCGCCGACAGGCATTTATGAGGACCTGGACTTTCTTGAGGACATCCTTTCCCACAACCGGGATTCCATCGTCATCATAGATGAGGCTTATGTGGATTTCGCAGGGCGTTCGGCAGTGGAGCTCCTGGGGCGGTACGACAATCTGATTGTCACCCAGACCTTCTCCAAGTCCCGGAGCATGGCGGGGATGCGCATCGGCTATGCAATCTCGTCCCCGGAGCTGATACGCTGCCTGAACAATGTAAAATATTCCTTCAACTCCTACACGATGAGCAGGGCTGCACTGGCATGCGGAGCTGCCGGAGTGAGGGACCGGGGGTACTTTGAGGACCATGTCCGGAAGATTATCCGGACGAGGAAGCGGACAGAAGAAGAACTGCGCGGGATGGGATTCATCACCACGTCCTCCAGCGCGAATTTCCTCTTTGTCCGGCACCCGCAGCATGAAGGCAGGGAGCTGTTTGAAAAGCTGCGGTCTGAAAAAATCTGCGTGAGGCACTGGGATGACGACAGGATATGCCAGTATCTCCGCATCACCGTCGGGACGGACGAGGAGATGGACCTGCTCATCGGGACGCTCAGGCGGTATGTGTGACGGCGGGTCAGACGGCATGTGTGACAGCGGGCATCGTTGACATTAAATGCAGGATTCCGTATAATGAAAGAACAGGAAAAGAAGGGGAAAACATCGTATGATATTAAAAGACAATGAAGAAAAGAGAAGTACGCTCTGGAGGACGGTCCTCACCGTGTCTTCTGTCCTGATCGTCATTATAGCGGCATTTTTTATCGTAAAACTTTTTACAGGAAATCCGTTGGTGGGAACCTGGGTGAGCGAGGATTCCGGAGATGTTCTGGAAATCCGGGACAACGGGGAACTCACCGTGACGCCTTCCGATGGAGGCGAGCCGGTGGAAGCCGGGTGCACAGTGGATACAAAGACCAAGGTGCTGAATGTCCAGACGGAGAGCAGTGGAGTGTCCGAGGGCGAACTGTCCGGGACATACAATTATAATGTAGAGCAGGATATGCTGACACTGACAGAACGGGAATATGGCGACCAGCTCGTGTTCGTACGCCAGTAAGTGACCTGTATGCACCGCGCCGCGGTCACCTGTGATATCCGGCAGCGCAGTGCACAAGGAGAGTTCCGTCTGTTCGGGACTCTTATTTTATTTCTTCACAGGAGATTGCTTTCCTGCGCAGTGCAGAGGCGGTATCCGTACCGGGAAAGGAAGAGAAAGATGTTCAGAGATAAGACAAAAGAAATCCGTATCGGCAATGTAAAGATTGGCGGGGGAAATCCCGTTGCCATCCAGTCCATGACAAACACAAAGACAGAGGATGTGGATTCCACAGTCTCCCAGATATTAAGGCTCGAAGCAGCCGGATGCGACATCATCCGGTGTGCAGTCCCGACGATGGAAGCTGCAAAAGCGCTGAAGGAAATCAAAAAGCAGATACACATCCCGCTGGTCGCGGACATCCATTTTGACTACCGGCTCGCGGTCGCTGCGATTGAAAACGGTGCGGACAAGATACGCATCAATCCGGGGAACATCGGCGCGAAAGAGCGGGTGCGCGCTGTCGTGGACAAGGCGAAGGAATACGGCGTGCCCATCCGGGTAGGCGTTAACAGCGGTTCCCTTGAGAAGCCGCTGCTGGAGAAATACGGCGGAGTCACCGCAGAGGGAATCGTGGAGAGCGCCATGGACAAGGTACACATGATAGAGGAGATGGGCTATGACAACCTGGTCGTGAGCATCAAGTCCTCGGATGTGCTGATGTGCGTCAGAGCCCATGAACTCATCGCAGAGAACTGCCCGTATCCCCTCCATGTGGGCATCACTGAATCGGGTACAGTCTATTCCGGAAATGTGAAGTCTTCCGTAGGACTGGGCATCATCCTCCACGAGGGCATCGGTGATACGATACGCGTATCCCTGACCGGCGACCCGGCGGAAGAGGTGCGCACGGCGAAGCTCATATTAAAGACGCTGGGACTCAGGAAAGGCGGCATCGAAGTAGTATCCTGCCCGACATGCGGGCGTACAAAGATTGACCTCATCGGTCTGGCAAATGAAGTGGAAAAAATGGTTGCCGATATCCCGCTGGATATCAAGGTGGCAGTGATGGGATGTGTGGTAAACGGTCCCGGCGAGGCGAGAGAAGCAGATATCGGCATTGCAGGAGGCATCGGGGAAGGGCTTCTGATAAAAAAAGGCGAGGTCATCCGCAAAGTCAGAGAAGAAGAACTGCTGGATACACTCAGGGAGGAACTGCTTAACTGGAATGAATAGGACAGGAGTGCTCGGATTTGGAACAGACAAAGGACAGAAAAATTTTTTTTGATGTATTCCCGACGCTGAAAGTAGAAGAGGACATCCAGATACTCTTCTCGGACGTTGAGGTAAAGAAAATCACGACGAATACCCGGCGTGATTTTCTTCATGTGCACATCCTGAGCCGGCACCTGATACAGAAGAGGCAGATTCGTCTGATGGAGCACCGCATCAAAGACCAGCTCTTTGGAACTGTTCCCGTGGATGTGACGATTGAGGAGGAGTACCGGCTGTCCGGACAGTACACGCCGGAGGCGCTTCTGGAGGAATACCGGGAGAGCATCATCCTGGAGCTTAGGGAGCAGAGCGTGCTCGCCTCCAATATGTTCGCGCAGGCGCGGCTCCACTGTGAAGACGGCGGCGTGGTCTGCCTGGAACTTCTGGATTCCATCATATCCGAGGGGAGAAAGAAAGAAATCTTAAGCCACCTGGAGCATCTCTTTGCCGACCGGTTCCATATGGAGGCGGACATCCGCGTGACCTACCGGGAGTCGGACAAAGAAGGGACACGAGAGTACGACGAGCAGCGGATGCAGCAGGAAATCAATGCCATTTTTGAGCGCAGGGCAAGACAGGGGGGAGAAGCATCCGGGGAGGAAAGCACGGATAGCGCTGCGCTGACAGATGCAGCGGATGGGGCAGGAGCTTCTGCCGGCGAAGACGCTTTGGAGAGCGCCAGTACGGCAGGCGCGCCGGGCGCAGGACAACCGGGACGCGCAGCAGGCGCAGGCAGGCCGGAACACGGGGCAGACGCCGGAACGGCAGGACGTGCAGCCGGCGGCAGGACGCGCAGGAAGAAAGGCGGATATCAGAAGAAAGAGTATTACCGCCCGGTCAAGACCGGAGACGACCCGAACCTCATTTACGGGAAAAGTTTTGACGACGAGCCCATCGCGCTGGAGCAGGTCGTGACCGAGATGGGAGAGATTACTGTCCGCGGGAAGATTATCAGCTTTGATACCCGGGAGATACGCAACGAGAAGACCATCATCATGTTTTCCGTGACGGATTACACCGATACCATCACGGTCAAGATGTTCGCCAGGAACGAGCAGCTCCCGGAGATACTCGGCGAGCTGAAAAAGGGCGCATTTGTAAAGATAAAGGGCGTTACGACCATCGACAAATTCGACGGGGAGCTGACTATCGGCTCCGTGACCGGAATCAGGAAGATCGGGGACTTCACGGTATCGAGGAAGGACTTAAGCCCCATCAAGCGGGTGGAGCTCCACTGCCACACCAAGATGAGCGATATGGACGGCGTATCCGAGGTGAAGGACATCGTAAAACGCGCCCACGACTGGGGACATCCTGCCATCGCCATCACCGACCATGGAGTTGCCCAGGCGTTCCCGGATGCAAACCACTATGTGGAGACGCTGGATGCGGACGACCCCTTCAAAGTCATCTACGGGGTCGAGGGATATGTGGTGGACGACCTGACAGATATCGCGGTAAATGCAGGCGATGAGACGCTGGATGATACCTACATTGTCTTTGACATCGAGACCACGGGTTTCAGCTCGGTCCGGGACCGCATCATCGAGATTGGAGCGGTGAAGGTCACCGCAGGGAAAATCGTAGATACATACAGTACATTTGTCAATCCGAAGCGCCCGATTCCCTTTGATATCACGAACCTGACCGGCATTACCGATGAAATGGTGATGGACAGCCCGGGGATAGAGACTGTACTCCCGGAATTCCTCGCCTTTGCGGGAGACGGGGTGCTGGTGGCGCACAACGCCGGATTCGACGTGGGATTCATCGAGGAAAACTGCCGGGAGCTGGGGCTGGACGCCCGGTTCGTATACTTGGATACAGTAGCCCTCGCCCGGGTGCTCCTTCCGACCCTGTCAAAGTATAAACTGAATATCGTGGCAAAGGCGCTGAATATCTCGCTGGAAAATCATCACCGCGCGGTTGACGACGCAGGTGCGACGGCGGAAATCTTCGTGAAGTTCACAGAAATGCTGAAAAAAGATGACATCTCCACCCTCAGGGAAGTGAACCGGTACGGAGACCGCAATGTGGGCGCCATACGGAAGATGCCCACGCACCATATCATCATCCTGGCGAAGAACGATATCGGCAGATATCATCTGTACCAGCTCATCACAGAATCCCATCTGACCTACTATGCGAGGCGCCCGAGGATTCCGAAAAGCCTGTTGAACGAGCACCGGGAAGGTCTTCTGATTGGAAGCGCCTGCGAGGCGGGTGAACTGTACCAGGCGGTGCTGGAGAAGCGTTCCGCCCAGCAGATTGCGCGACTGGCGGATTTCTACGATTATTATGAGATACAGCCGCTCGGGAACAACCGGTTTATGATAGAGAGCGACCGGACGCCGGATGTGACATCCGACGAAGACCTGAAGAAAATCAACCGGGAAATCGTGGAGCTTGGCGAAAAATTCGGGAAGCCTGTCGTGGCTACCTGCGACGTCCATTTCCTCGACCCCGACGACGAGGTGTACCGCCGCATCATCATGGCGGGGAAAGGCTTTGACGACGCGGACAAACAGGCGCCCCTCTTCCTGAGGACGACAGAGGAGATGCTGGAGGAATTCTCCTATCTCGGCGCGGCAAAAGCCCGGGAGATTGTAGTGGACAATCCGGTGAAGATTGCGGGGATGGTGGAGAAGATTTCTCCGGTCAACCCGAACAAATGCCCGCCGGTCATTGAAAATTCCGACCAGGAACTGCGGGATATCTGTTACCGGAAAGCTCATGAGATGTACGGTCAGGACCTGCCGGTCCAGGTGTCGGAACGCCTGGAGAAGGAGCTGACCTCCATCATTTCCAACGGTTACGCCGTGATGTATATCATCGCCCAGAAACTGGTGTGGAAGTCCAATGCGGACGGCTATCTGGTAGGCTCCCGGGGGTCCGTCGGCTCGTCCTTCGTGGCGACGATGGCGGGGATAACGGAAGTCAACCCGCTCAGCCCGCACTATTACTGCAGACACTGCCACTACAGCGATTTTGATTCCGGGGAAGTCCGGGCGTACGCAGGCGGGTGCGGCTACGATATGCCGGACAAGGACTGCCCGGTGTGCGGGGAACCCCTTGTCAAGGCAGGGTTTGACATCCCCTTTGAGACATTCCTGGGATTCAAGGGAGACAAAGAGCCGGATATCGACCTGAACTTCTCCGGTGATTACCAGGCAAAAGCCCATAAATATACCGAGGTGCTCTTCGGCGAAGGACATACCTTCAAAGCCGGGACCATCGGAACGCTGGCGGATAAGACGGCTTACGGCTTTGTAAAGAATTATTTTGAAGAGCGGGAACAGCGGAAGCGCCGGTGTGAGATTGAGCGCATCACCGAGGGCTGCACCGGCATCCGGCGCAGCACCGGACAGCATCCGGGCGGCATCGTGGTGCTGCCCCACGGGCATGACATCAACGAGTTCACGCCGGTTCAGCATCCTGCCAATGATATGGAATGCGGCATTATCACCACACATTTTGACTACCATTCCATTGACCACAACCTGCTGAAGCTGGATATCCTGGGACACGACGATCCGACGATGATACGTACGCTGGAAGACTATATCACATCGGATGCCATGGAAAATGAATTCAATGCAGAGCATCCGTTCGTGGCGACGGAGATTCCCCTGGACGACAAACAGGTCATCGAACTGTTCCACGGGACCGACGTCCTTGGCATCAAACCGGAGGATATCGACGGATGCAGGCTGGGCTGCCTTGGCATCCCTGAATTCGGGACCGACTTTGTCATCCAGATGGTGGAGGATACCAAACCTCAGACCCTATCGGACCTGATTCGCATCTCCGGTCTGTCCCACGGGACCAATGTATGGCTTGGGAATGCGCAGGAACTCGTAAAAAGCGGCAAGGCGACCATCTCCACAGCCATCTGCACCCGCGATGATATCATGATTTATCTTATCAACAAAGGAGTGGAGAGTGCGCTGGCGTTTACCATCATGGAAAGCGTGCGAAAAGGGAAAGGACTCAAGCCCGAGTGGGAGAAAGCCATGACCGAACAGGATGTGCCGGACTGGTATATCTGGTCCTGCAAGAAGATAAGCTATATGTTCCCGAAAGCCCACGCGGCTGCCTACGTCATGATGGCGTACCGCATCGCCTACTGCAAAATCAACTATCCGCTGGCGTACTATGCGGCGTACTTCAGTATCCGTGCGGATGCGTTCAGCTACGAGATTATGTGCCAGGGGAAGGATAAACTGGAGTACTACATGCAGGATTATAAGAAGCGGAGCGATTCTCTGAGCAAGAAGGAACAGGATGTGATGAAGGATATGAAAATCGTGCAGGAAATGTACGCGAGAGGATTTGAATTCCTTCCCATCGACATCTACCGTGCGAAGGCGCGGATGTTCCAGATTGTCGACGGAAAGCTCATGCCGTCCCTCGCCAGCATTGAGGGGATGGGGGACAAGGCGGCGGAAGCAGTGGAAGAGGCTGCGAAAGACGGACCTTATCTGTCCCTGGATGATTTCCGCCAGCGGACGAAGGTCAGCAAGACAGTCATCGACCTGATGCAGGAGCTGGGGCTCTTCGGCGACCTGCCCCAGAGCAATCAGCTGTCGCTGTTCGACCTGGTATAAAAGCAGTATCATAACAGGAGCAGGAGGATGCACCGGAACATATCAGATGATATGTGAACGGGGTATCTTCCTGCTTTTTCGGTTTGTAAGAGCGGTCAGTCGGTTTTCAGGAGAGTGAGCACAGATACATTTAACGCTGATGAAAAAAAGAGAAGTTCAAAATCCGGTACGACACGCTCACCCGTCTCTATCCGGCTTATCGCTTTCTGGTTCAGATTCAGTCCGGCAAGCTGTATCCTGGCAGCAAGCTGCTCTTGCGACAGGTCTGCTTTCTCACGCAGACAGCGGATATTATTTCCGGAAACATTACATTTCCCATTCTTGTATTTATAGAGTTTCATGATGATCTGTCCCTTCAGATGTTTTATGATTATCCTAAAGATGGATAATTATACTTGACACTAACACAAATGTAGAACTATAATTATCCCAAAGATGACTAAAACGGAAATTGCGAAGAATGCGCGTGAACGTATAAACAGGGAGACAAAGTTACAGTTGGATATATCATGAAAAGGAACATATTAATCTTGACAACAAGCAGGGATTTTCTGGGGAAATTTGAGTCCGGAAATGTAAAGATACTGCAGGATATGGGATATTTCGTGCATTATGCCGCGAATATGAAGGAGCAGGAAGACCTGTATGATGAGGAAAAAGTAAACAGACTGGGAGTTATGGTGCATCACATCGATATCGAAAGGTCTCCCTATATGCTGAGAAACAACTGGAAGGCATTTCATCAGCTGGTTGAACTGGTCCGCAGATATAACATCAGCATTATACACTGCCATACGCCGGTGGGAGGCGTGCTCGGCAGACTCGCAGGAAGATATTTTCAAAGGGACGGGATTTGCATCATTTATACGGCGCATGGGTTTCATTTCTACAGAGGTGCACCGTGGTTCAATAATTCCGTCTATTATTGTGTGGAAAAAATGTTGGCGCATGACACGGACATCCTCATTGTAATCAACAGAGAAGATTATGAGAGCGCCTGCCGGTTCCGTCTGAAAAAAGGCGGGAAAGTGTTCCGGATACCCGGTGTGGGAGTCGATATGCAGAAATTCAGTCCTCTTACGGAAGAACAACGGCAATCTGCAAGACAGACCCTGGGAATCAGACCCGGACAGACATTTCTGATATCTGTGGGAGAAATCAACAAGAATAAAAATCAGGAAATCATTTTAAAAGCATTGTCTCTGATAAGGGACAGAGGGAAGGATATGACAGGTCTGTTCTACGGGATATGCGGAGACGGGTTCTTTCGTGGATATATCGAGCAGCAGATACACAGTATGGGATTGGATGATAATGTAAAAATATTCGGCTTCCGTAAAAATGTGAGGGAAATCCTGGGATGTGCAGATGTATCCGTATTTCCTTCCAAAAGAGAGGGACTCGGGATGGCAGCTCTTGAGTCCCTTTCCATGGGAATCCCTGTAATTGCTGCAGATAATCGGGGAACCCGGGAATACATGAAAAACGGAGTCAACGGTTATGTCTGCGCCTTTGATGATGCAGATGCGTTTGCTGACCGAATCTGTGCGGTTATGGATATGACGGGTGAAAGGAAATGCGAAATGCAGAAAAGATGCAGGATGTCCGTGGAAATGTTTGAGAGGAAAAAGACAGAGGAGCAGATGTATGAAATATACCGGGTGGCAGATGAAATGATAATGAGGGATGTCCGGCATGGATAGGGTGGTGGAAATCAGTGTCATCATGGGGACGTATAATCCGAAAGAAGCTTTCCTGACCTGTGCAGTACAGTCTGTCTGTAATCAGACCTTTGCCCGGTGGGAGCTCATCCTCTGTGACGATGGTTCTGCCCCGGAGCATATCGGGATGATAGAGAGGGTCTCCGGTATGGACGACCGCATCCGTTTGATAAGATGTGAGGAAAATCAGGGGCTTGCATCAGCGTTGAACCGGTGCATCTCCCTGGCAGGGGGACGGTACATCGCGCGTATGGACGATGACGACATCTCCTGTCCGGAAAGGCTGGAAGAGGAGTACCGGTTTCTTGAGGAACATAAAACATACAGCTGGGTAGGGACCTGTTCCAGGAGATTTGACGACAACGGGGTATGGGGCAGTGAACGGATGCCGGAAGTCCCGGAGGCATCAGACTTTTTGAGCCATTCCCCGTATATCCATCCGTCCGTCATGTTCCGGCGGGAAGTGCTGATAAAGGAAAACGGATATCATGTCTGTCCGCAGACAAGGCGGTGTGAGGATTATGAACTCTTTATGCGCCTTCATGCCCATGGCTACCGGGGATACAACATCCAGAAACCGTATCTTCTGTACAGGGAAGACAGAAGTTCCTATGGGAAGCGGACCCTGAGGAGCCGCATAAATGAAATCCATATCCGCCGTATCGGGTTCGCACGCCTTGGGCTTTTGCATCCGCCGGTACTGCCGTATCTTCTGAAACCGCTGGCTGCATATTTTGTGCCGGCAGAAGTAAGAAGATATCTGCACAGACAGCCGGAAAAGAAAAGTCGGGTATCCAGACTGCAGGAATACAGACGTCTCCTTGCAAAAGAACAGATGTGTCTTCCGGAGATGCCGGAAGGACCTGAAAGTTATGTGTTTGCACCCCTGTTAAATTCATTTGTCCTGTGGGTGCTCGGGGAAGCACAGAAAAACGGTGTCAAAAGGCTCTATTTCCTCGCAAGGGACGGATATTTTATGTATCGTGCAGCACAGATTTATGCAGAGAAGTTCCATATCCCGACAGAACTGCGCTATGTCAGCTGTTCCCGTTATTCCCTGCGGATTCCGATGTATCACCTGGCGCCACAGGACGCTCTGGACTATATCTGCCGTTTTAGTCTTGATGTGACTTTGTACAGAATACTGGAACGGGCGGGACTGGATAAAGAAGAACAGGCACAGGTGCTCGCAGATATCAGTATGGAAGATGCTGCTTTTGAAATTATTCCTTATGCGGAATTGGGCAAAATCCGGGAAAAGCTTTCCAATTCTGTGATTTTTATGGAGGCGATGCTCAGACGTTCCAGGGAAGCTTATCCTCTGACAGCCGGATATCTCCGGCAGGAAGGGATGCTGGACGGAGAGCGGGATGCCATTGTCGACAGCGGCTGGGTAGGCTCCATGCAGAAAACGCTGATGCAGATTCTGAAAGCTATGGGGAGGACAGAGCCTCTGGAAGGTTATTACTGGGGGCTTTACGAACTTCCGGATGGTGTCAGCAGAGATGCCTATCACTGTTATTATTTCTCTCCGGAGGGACAGCTTCAGGAAAAAGTAGATTTTAACAACAATCTTTTTGAATCTATATTCAGTGCGCCGCACGGGTCGACACTGGGATATGAAAGGCGTGGAGACAGGTTCGTGCCGGTCTACAGTGTAATGTCTGAGAAAAGGACTGAACAGATACAACGTACAGGAGATATGCTTCTTTCTTATATCAGAAAAGCGGCAGAACAGGCGGAGACTGTTCCAGATACAGACAGCTTTAGAGAAA
>DXAL01000007.1 GCA_019117125.1 Candidatus Mediterraneibacter merdipullorum | reverse complement strand
GGGATGATCTTCTCATCCATCCCAAGGGTGTAGCGTCCGATGCTCTCGCCCAGGTCGCTGTTTAAATCTACTTTATACATTTCATTCACTTCTTTCTTAATGATATCCGGATCAGTCCAGCCTCAGCATCCGCTGGATGAATCCGGTGTCCGCCCTGCCCTCACAGAATTCCGGATTGCGCATGATCTGGAACTGGAAGTCCAGGTTCGTCTCCACGCCGAGGATCACCATCTCATCCAGGGCGGAGCGCATCTTTTGGATCGCCGCGTTCCGGTCCGGTGCATGGACGATGACCTTGGCAATCATGGAATCATATTCCGACGGGATGCGGTATCCGGTGTAGAGCGCCGTATCCACGCGCACGCCGTTGCCAGCCGGCAGATGCAGGTGTTTCACCACGCCGGGGCTTGGCATAAAGTTCTTCTCCGGAATCTCCGCATTGATGCGGCACTCGATGGCATGACCGCGCAGCCGGATGCCCTCCTGGTTGAAGCTTAACGGCTCCCCCATGGCAACACGTATCTGTTCGATGATCAGGTCCGTACCCGTCACCATCTCCGTCACGCCGTGCTCCACCTGGATTCGCGTGTTCATCTCCATAAAATAATACGAGCCCTTCGTGTCGAGAATGAACTCGACCGTTCCCGCATTCGTGTAGTTCACGGTTCTGGCAGCCAGCACTGCATCGCGGTTCATGGCATTTCGTATCTCATCGTTGATTGCCGGCGAAGGCGACTCCTCGATGAGCTTCTGATGGTTTCTCTGGACCGAACAGTCACGCTCGCCCAGCGCCACCACGTTGCCGAACTTGTCTGCCATAATCTGAATCTCCACATGGCGCGGGTTCTCAATGAACCGCTCGATATACATGGTATCGTCCCCGAAAGCGTTTGCCGACTCCCGCTGGGCCATGTTGAACTGGAACTCAAACTCGTCCGCGGACTTCGCCACGCGCATGCCCTTGCCGCCGCCTCCGGACGACGCCTTGATCATCACCGGATAGCCGATCTCTTCTGCCAGCTTAATGCCGGTTTCCGCATCGTACACCGGTTCTTTTGTACCCGGCACGACCGGCACGCCTGCATCCATCATGGTCTTGCGGGCATGGGATTTATTGCCCATGCTGTCGATAACTTCCGCCTTCGGTCCGATAAAAGTGATCCCGTTCTTCTCACAGAGACGGACAAAATCCGCATTCTCGGAGAGGAAGCCGAATCCCGGATGGATGGCGTCCGCACCCATATTCAGGGCGGCGGTCACGATGCGCTCCATATTGAGGTAGCTGTTCTTCGCCGGTCCCTCGCCGATGCAGATCCGCTGGTCGGCCAGCTGGACATGCAGGCTGTCCTTATCCTCTTTTGAGTAAACCGCCACACTGCGTATCCCCATATTCCGGCAGGCACGGATGATACGCACTGCAATCTCACCGCGGTTTGCGATCAATATTTTCTGAAACATCAGCGCCCCTCCTTAATCTGAAAGTTTTTTCACTTTGAAGAGTGGCTGTCCGTACTCGACTTTCTGCTCGTTGCTGACAAGGACTGCCTCAATCTCGCAGTCGTAGTCGCTCTCAATCTCGTTCATCAGTTTCATGGCCTCGAGGATGCACACGGTCTGTCCCGCCTTCACCACATCGCCCACTTTGACAAATGCGGGCGCATCCGGTGCCGGCGCCGAGTAAAACGTGCCCACGATGGGGGAGATGATGTAGTTCTCTTCCACCGTCTCCTCCGCCGGGCTCTCTGTTTTCACGACAGTAAGAGGCGCTCCCGGCTCCCCTGCGGTCCCCCTGCGGCTCATCTTGATCTTCGTATCGCCCTCCTGGATGGAAAACTCCAGCATCGAGGACTTCTCAATAATATTTACCAGTTTTTCGATATTTCCCAAATCCATAACGGTCACTCCTATCTTTTACTACTGAAACAGCTTACCCAGGCGTTTCGCCACCAGACGGCAGTCCAGCACTTCTTTGCACGGCTTGTAGATGCGTCTGCGGAACTCATTCATCTCCGCCACCTCGTCGAGCAGGAGCTGCTGCGCCTCCTCCACGGTCACTGCGGCGAAGCGGACCTTATTGTCCGTCCGGCACTGGGCCAGTTTCGGGATGTCCACAGATATCACGGTGGCGATCTTGGCATATCCGCCGGTGGTCTGCCGGTCGGACAGCAGGATGATTGGCTTGCCGTGGCTGGGCACCTGCACAGAGCCGAAGGCAATACCGTCAGAAATGATGTCCGCCGTGTTCTTATATGCGATGAAAGGTCCTTCCAGACGGCAGCCCATCCGGTCAAACTCGCTGGTCACAGTATATTCCGAATTCAGGAATGTCTCCATCCCCGCAGCGGTGAACACATCGGTCTGCGGTCCCATGACCACGCGCAGCGTCACTTCATCATAGTCATATTCGTCCAGGTCCAGGCTCCTCGAGAGGAAATACGGCAGATACCTCCGCTTGATGCGGAAGCCGATGTAGTCATCCTCCTTCAGCCTGCGCCCTTTGAACCCGCCGATGCCGCACTTGATATTGGTCGAGCGGCTGCCCATGACGACCGGAATGTCCAGATAGCTGGAAAATGCGATATATCCCCGGCTTCCGGTCCGGCATCCGGCGAAATCCAGGACATCGCCTTTGTGCATATACAGCGCCGTATACATTTTCACCGGTTTCTTATTGACGCGGGGCTGGAAATCCCCTCCCGTGATGGCGATGATCGTCTCCGAGGTAAACTCCAGGCTCGGTCCCATCAGAGTGAACTCCAGGACCGCCTCATTCTCGGGATTGTCCAGGAGCAGGTTGGCAATCTTGAACGACCGCACGTCCATGACTCCGGATACGCTGAACCCCTGGCTCTGATAGCCGGTCCGCCCCAGGTCCTGCACTGTCGTCAGCATCCCACCTTTTAATACGCGGATTCCCATCAGCCCACCTCCTTCCGGTGGATGGTGCATGTATAGACGCCTTCGTCCACCTGCTTTTTGATATCCAGATATTCCGCCTCCGATACCGGGATAAAGCGGATATAGTCGCCCGCCTCAAAGAGGATGGGCACCTCCCGGTCCGGGTCGTAAGTCTTCACCGGCGTCATGCCGAGAAGCTGCCATCCGCCGGGAGAATCCAGCGGGTAGATGCCCGTCTGGGAGCCGCCGATGCCCACGCTTCCCGCAGGGATGCGGATGCGCGGATTGGCAAGGCGGGGCGTGTGGATGCGCTCATCCAGCCCGCCCAGATAGGAAAAACCGGGAAGGAATCCCAGCATATAGATGAGGTAGTCCTTTCCGCTGTGGATGTTTACCACTTCCTCCACGGAAAGTCCGGCATGGTCCGCGATGCCCGGAAGGTCCGGACCGTATTCCCCGCCATAGCACACCGGAATCTCAAAAATCCTTGCCGCGGAAGCCTCCCCGCTGATTTCCAGCTTCAGGAGCTTCTCCAGGCGGCTTTTCAGTCCGGCATAGCTGATGACGCGCGGGTCATAATTGATCAGCAGAGAGGCGAACGCCGGTATCATATCCGTGACGCCCTCGATCTGCTGCGCCTTGATCATGCGCACCACCGCCGTAATCTGTCCGTTGATATCCGGCGATATCTTCTGCTCGAACCGGATGAGCAGCGAGGAATCTCCCGCAGTATAAATCATAATATCGCTCATTTATCATCTCCTGCCTTTCACAAGATGCACATCATTCCTACAGAAGTTTGCCCAGGTTTGAACCAAATGTTGTAATTCCCAGATATGCAGATGCGATCACCACGATGATGCCGAGAATCAGAAGCCAGGTCGGATGCTTGTAATCCTCGCCCATGATGGATTTCTTCTTCGATGCGATGAGGCATACGCCCAGCGTGATCGGAAGGATCAGACCGTTCACCGCGCCCGCCAGAACCAGCAGGACGGCCGGCTGTTCAAAGACTGCCATCACAACCGTACTCAGAGCGATAAAGCCGACGATGACTGCATTCTCATGCTTCTCAATGCTCTTGTGGAATGTCTTCAGGAAGGACACGGAAGTATATGCACATCCCACGATGGATGTAAGCGCCGCACACAGGAGCACCAGACCGAAGAAGCGGTAGCCGATCTCACCCGCGCCGATGAGGAATGCGTCCGCTGCCGGGTTGTCCTGATCCAGCGTATGGGCCGCGGAAGTCGCCGTCTCCACAACAACGCCCAGCACTGCCAGGAACAGGAACACACGGACAATGGTCGCGATGCCGATTCCCATAACCGAGCTCCGGTTGATCTCTTTTAAGTTTTCTTTCTTCGTAATGCCCGCATCGATCAGACGGTGCGCGCCGGAGAAGGTAATGTATCCGCCTACCGTGCCGCCCAGCAGGGTCAGGATCGCCGTACCGAGGTCATCCATCGGAGCAGTCGGCATGACCGTCTCTTTCAGTGCAAGACCTAACGGCGGTCGAACGATGACGATCACCACGAAGATCACGACGATCATAATGCCGCCCAGAATCTTCGTCAGCGTATCCATAGCATTCAGCGCGTTCTTCATCAGGAAGATCGCAATCGCAAGACCTCCGGCGATAAAGTATCCCGCCATCTCCGGGATACCAAGCAGGGTATTGAATCCAAGGGCGCCTCCGCCCACATTTCCGATGTTAAATACCAGTCCGCCTGCAACGACGAGGAACGCCACCACGTATCCCAGTCCGGGAAGGACCCTGTTCGCCACGTCCTGCCCCCTCATGCCGGACACGCAGAGCACACGCCATACGTTGAGCTGCACGATCGCGGACAGGATGACCGAAATCAGGATAACAAATCCGAAACTCGCCTTCAGGTCTCCTGTAAACTGCCCTGTCTGTGTAAGGAATCCCGGTCCGATCGCGGACGTCGCCATGAGGAAGGCGGCGCCGATCAGGACGCTGAGACTCTTTTTGTTGTTTTTCTCCATTTTGTATCTCATCCTTTCATTGATAGTCTAATAGATAGATTATACCGAAAGAATGAGATTTGGGCAAACCTTTTTTTACGCCGTCGTCTCTCTCCTTATGAGGATCGGCGGGATCACCCTGTGCACCGGCTCCATCGGCTGCGGCCGCCTCTTCTTCCGCTCTTCCATCCGGGCGGACAGGATCTCCATCGCCTCATTCGCGATCACGGATATCTGCTGTCCCACCGTGCTGGTCGGGATGACCGCCTCCCGGGAGATGGGCGAATCGTCAAAACCGATGATCTGCCAGCTGTCCGGCAGTTCCCCGTATTTCCGGAGAAGGACGTTCAAAAGGACATTGGCATGGGTATCGTTCGGCATGAATATCCCCTTTTTCTGGTCCGGATACCGTTTTTCCAGGTCTCTGACCAGCTTTACAATGCCGTTCTTATTTTCCTCAAATGTATTTCCCATGTCCGCGTAGATTACTTCATATCGAAGACCATTTTCCCGGCAGGCGTCCTCGAACCCCCGGGTACGGCCGGCTGCCGGCACTTCGTCCGGCAGTTTTGCATTCATGTGAATCAGGATATCGCAGCCGCTTTTCTTCAGAAGGCTCGCGGCCTGCACGCCTCCCATGTAATTGTCCGTATTGACGCTGGAGATGTACTTGTCCTCCCGTTCAATCCCGACCACCGGCACATCGTATGCCGCCAGTTCTTCTGACGGGATCGTGGGGCTTAAGACAATCATACCTTCTATATTGTAGGCGAGCAGTTCTTCGATATAGTTCCGTTCCACATCCGCTTTTGAATTGCCCGCAAACACCAGGAACTTGTACCCGTACTTTTCATAAGTAGCAAGAATCTGATTGAGCATCTCTGAATAATAATGCATATAGAGATTGGGGATGATGATGCCTACGAACTCGGTCTTTCCGCTGGCCAGAATTCGCCCCACCTTATTTTCCCTGTAATCAAGCGCATCCAGCGCATCCGCGATCTTCTGCTGATTCTCAAGCGTCAGGGAATCCGGATCATTAAAATACCTGGAAACGGTTGTCTTTGAAAATCCGGTATACTTTGCAATATCCGCAATGGAAAGAAAGTCAACGAAGTCGCGCCACGCGACCGCGGCATCTCCATGGTGTTCCAGAACTACGCCCTCTACCCGCACATGACGGTGGAAAAGAATATCGGCTACGGTCTGAAGAATATGAAAATGCCGGCGGACCAGATCAAAAAGAAAGTGGACTGGGCCATCAACATCCTCGGTCTTGAGGAATACCGCTACCGCAAACCGAAGAACCTTTCCGGCGGCCAGCGCCAGAGAGTCGCCCTGGGACGCGCCATCGTCAAGAACTCCAAAGTATTCCTTATGGACGAGCCGCTCTCCAACCTGGACGCCAAACTCCGCGTCAGCATGAGGACCGAAATCAGCAAGCTCCACCGTCAGATCGGAGCGACCACGATCTACGTTACCCACGACCAGGTGGAGGCCATGACCATGGCGGACCGCATCGTCATCATGAAAGACGGCGTGATCCAGCAGGTCGGGAAACCAATGGAGCTCTACGATCATCCGGTAAACCAGTTCGTGGCCGGATTCATCGGCTCCCCGCAGATGAACTTCTTCAATGTGACGGTTGACGGCGGCACCGTGAAGTTCAGCGACGGAAATACGATCGCCCTGTCAGAAGGCATGCAGAAGAAGCTGAACGGCCGTACAGGCGAAATGATCCTCGGCATCCGCGGCGAAGACATCAAGCTGGACGCCCAGAACATGGACCTCAACAAAGACAACGCACAGAGCGCGGTCATCACCGACACCGAAGTTATGGGAAATGAAAACAACCTGTACTTCTCCTTCGGCGGCGCCCAGGCGGTTGCCCGGGTTTCCAAATACGAGATCAGCCAGATCGGAGACACCATACACTTCGTATTCATGCCGTCAAAGATGCATTTCTTTGACAGGGAGACAGGTGTAAATTACACGGAATTGTAAGCAGCGTATCCCGTCAGGATACACCTGTGAGCAGAAACAGATTATGATTATGGAGGCAGTATGAAAACACAGTCATTACATTTAAAAGCGCCGGACAACTGGGTCAATGACCCGAACGGCTTTATATACTACAATGGATACTACCACCTTTTCTATCAGTATTTCCCCTATGGTCCCCGCTGGGGGACCATGCACTGGGGACATGCCGTAAGCCGGGACCTGGTCACATGGGAGCACAAGGGTCTCGCCCTCTACCCCACCACCCGGGCGGATCAGAACGGGTGCTTCTCCGGAAGCGCCATCGAGGAAGACGGGAAGCTTTACCTCGTCTACACCGGCGTCCGCTATGAGGTCGTCAACCCCGAAGACCCACACACCTGCCTGGATGAACAGTTTGAATCCGCACAGCTTTTGATCTGCTCGGAAGACGGATATCATTTTGACAACGAACAGGGCAAAGAAGTCATCATCCCGCCGGTCACCAATCCGTCCATCGGCGACCGCACCCACACCCGCGACCCGAAAATCTGGCGCAGCAGAGACGCCTGGTACCTGATCCTCGGCAGCACCATGGGTGAAAAATACGGAGAAGTCCTCTTCTACCGGAGCGAAGACCTTCACACCTGGACTTACATCAATAAAGCGTTCAAAGGACCGGAATACGGCTGGATGTGGGAATGCCCGGACTACTTTGAGACAGAAGGCGGCGGAGTGCTCCTCCTCTCCGCCATGGGGCTTTTAAACAACGGAGAAAAAGAGCGGAACCAGTCCATCTGCTTCCCCGTCGCATTTGATGAAGACACCTGCAGCATACAGATTCCGGATGATTATCAGTATCTGGATTACGGGCTCGACCTGTACGCCCCGCAGACCACACTGGATGCCGACGGAAGGCGCATCATGACCGCCTGTGTGCGGATGCCGAAAGTTGCAGAGGGCGGCTGGATCGGCATGTTCTGTTCGCCGCGCGTCGTTGAAAGACAGGACGGGCACATCTTCTTCCGCATGCATCCGAATATCCGGAAGGCTTATTCAAAAGCATTGGGAAATATTACAGAATTGAACGCATCCGCTTTATCCGGCATCACAGAAAGCGGCTGTCTTGTTTCCCTCGATCTCACAGAAAATGAAAGCCTGGATATCGGCGGATATCTCATCACCCGGAAAGGAAACCGCATCGTTACCGACCGCACGGTCGTATATCCCTCTTTTGAGGGGGCGCATCTTATCTCGGAGACGCCGGATGCAGACCATAATAATCCGGACGGCACCTGCCATCTGGATGTGATCGTTGACAGCAACCTCATCGAAGTGTATGTCAATGACGGCGAATACGTCATCAGCAGCGCCGTGTACGGGCTGAAACCGGAAGTCCGATACAACGGTATCAGAGAAATCCGCGGGTATACAACTATGTCTGCTGATTTCTGACTGGCATAACAAGAATTATAAATTTCTTGCCTCTCTTCCCCAAACGTAGTAAGATGAATCTACATTGGAAGGGAGGCATTTTCATGACGAAATTTGAGGAATTTGAACAGGTGGTCGCGCGCCTGCGCGCCCCGGACGGCTGTCCGTGGGACCGCGCCCAGACCCATGCCTCCCTGAAACGCACCTGCATCGAGGAAGCGGCGGAAGTCATCTGCGGCATCAATATCCTGGATGATACCGGGAACCCGGATAATCTGAAAGAAGAACTGGGCGACCTGCTCATGCAGGTCGTGCTCCACGCCCGCATCGCGGAGGAAGAAGGGCTCTTTACCATGGATGACGTCATCCAGTCCATCACCGACAAGATGGTCCGACGCCACCCCCATGTATTCGGAAGCGCAGACGGTCCGGGGGATGACGGCTCCCAGACCAGCTGGGATGAAATCAAAAAACAGGAAAAAGCCGGGAAAGAATGGACGGAAGATTATCTTCCGGAAGCGTTTAACGAATCAATCAAACTGATTGAGACCGCAAAGAAAAGAAAGGGAATCGAATAAAAAACCGCACAGACTTTTATACTTCATCGCCTGAAATGCGATAATACCCGGCGCTAAACGGGGGAAGCCGGAATAAAAACGATGCCGCCTTTTCCCCGGAAGTCTTTTTCTTTTTTTCACAGCTCTGCTCCCCACCGTTTTGCATCCCGGCGCTGTCAAAGAGTTTCTCCAGCGCTTCCGCCCCGGGAATCTCCAGCACGATTTCCTGTTCCCTGTCCGAGAAGTGAAAGACCGCCGCGATGCGCTCCTTCCCGCCCCTGCGCTCAAATGCATACACGCACTGCTCTTCGGCGCTGCATTCCAGCCACCGGAATTCCTCCCGGTCCTCATCCGCTACCCAAAACGCCGGATGCTCCAGATAGAACCGGTTCAGCGCCTTCATAAATCCGTGGAACTCCCGATGCGGCGGAAAGTCCGTCAGATTCCAGTCCATCTCCCGCTTCTCATCCCACTCCCGGAAATGCCCCAGTTCATTTCCCATGAAATTAAGCTTCTTGCCCGGGTGCGCGTACATGTACATGTAGAATGCCCGCGCCTGGGGAAATTTCATCTCATAATCCCCGTACATCTTCTGCAGAACCGTCGCTTTTCCGTGGACGACTTCATCGTGGGACAGAGGGAGCAGATACCGCTCGTCATAATAGTATGCCATGGAAAAGGTCAGTTTGTGATACGCACTTCCCCGGTGCTCTGGCACTGTCCGGAAATAGTCCAGGGTATCATTCATCCAGCCCATATCCCACTTATAGTCGAATCCGAGGCCGCCCTCTTCCACCGGTTTCGTCACGCCCGGGAAGGAGGTGGAGTCTTCCGCCGCCAGGATGACGGAAGGATGACGCTCTTTCAGATTTTTGTTCATATATTTTAAGAATTCCACCGCGTTGGCGTTCACGCCCCGCTCCGGCATCCCCTGCCAGTAAATGGCGCGGCTGACGGCGTCCATCCGCAGCCCGTCCATGTGATATTCGGTGAGCCAGTACTCTGCCGCCGACTGGAGGAAACTGCGCACCTCGCCCCTGGAGTGCATGAAATTGCGGCTGCCCCACTCACTGTACCCCACATCGCTGTGCGGATACTCGTAGAGGGCGGTTCCGTCGTAATCCGCCAGCCCATAGCCGTCCACGGCAAAATGCACCGGCACAAAGTCAAGGATGACCCCGATATCCTGCCCATGGCAGGCGTCCACAAATGCTTTCAGCTGGTCCGCCGTCCCGTATCGGGATGTAGGGCTGAAAAACCCGGTCGCCTGATATCCCCACGACTCATCACAGGGATACTCGCCAAGCGGCATGATTTCCAGATAATTGTACCCGTTCTCTTTCACATAGGGGATCAGGATATCCGCCATCTCCTCATAATCATACCAGGCGTCCGGCTCTTTTGACGGTTTCCGGAATGACCCGAAATGCACCTCATAGATATTCAGCGGCTGCTCCCGGCAGTCCGTCCTCTGCTTCATCCACGTCTCATCCCGGAACCGGTAAGCGCCTGTCTCCCGGATGATGGACGCGGTATCCGGGCGCAGCTCCATCCCGTATCCGTACGGGTCGCAGTGGTCCACAAAGCTGCCGTTCCGATGATAGATGCGGTACTTGTACATCATGCCGGGCTTCGCCTTCTCTTCTGCAAGTTCCCAGAAATTCCCGTCATAGATTTTCTGCATCGGGGTTTCCGTCCAGCCGTTAAATTCTCCAATCACAGCAACGCGCGATGCCGCCGGCGCAAAGGTCCGGAATACCGTCTCCTTCCCGTCCCCTGTCTCTTTCACGCGCACATGGGCGCCCAGATAGTGATGCGCATCAAAACATCTTCCCGTATAGAATCCATAATAATCCATCTGTTCCTCCTCATTACGTCCGGAATCCTCTCCTGTCCAGGATTCCCGAAGACCTGTCCTGCTCTGAAATAATCGACAGCCGTCGGTTTTTGCCTTATAATGAGGATACCCTGAAAACACTGCAGGATACACCGGCAATTCCGGATAACTGTCTGATATCCGACACTTGTCTGAAATTGTCGGATTACAGCGCACTCATCATCTCACAGAACAGGAGGCATCACATGGACCTGAGGATACAGAAAACAGAACAGGCAATCAAAAACGCCTTTATCCGGCTCCGTTCCGGAAAACCGCTGGAAAAGATTACCGTAAAAGAGCTCTGCGCACTTGCCGTGATAAATAAATCCACCTTTTACGACCACTACCAGGATATCTATGCCCTGTCTGAAGCCATGGAAAAAGAGACCGTAGCTTCCATCATCGAAAGCATCGGTCACCTGAAGGAGTATACGCCGGACAAATCGGATATCTATACCCGGGAGCTCTGCCTTGCATTCATGTCCCAGAGCTCTCTGATAAAAATCCTGTTTTCCGGCAGGGAACAAAGCCGCCTCGGATGCCTTCTCGACAGCGCCATAAAGGAAATGCTCTTCCGGAAATATCCCGGATTTCAGGACGACATGTCCCGGCAGGTCCTCATATCATACTGCATCCAGGGCGCTTATCACGCCTATCTGAACAACCCGGATGCAGACACGGATACCTATGTCCGGACCGTAGAAGAAATCGTGCGGTGCCTGAAACCGCTGCTAAAGACAACATAAAAACTGTACAAAAGACTGGTGCAAAAGATTGTGCATTCTGCCACATTGATTCCCCTCTGCCGGGGTCTATAATAGACAAACATCCGGCAGGGATTTTTCTTTCTCTGCCATTGTTCAATTTTATCCGGTCCTGCAGGCCACATCCAGCGGTTTCCGCCAGCTGTTCCTTTCACTGCATTACGCATGCAAAAGGTTGCAACTGTCCACTTTTTTTCCTATAATGGAGGTGTAATTATTGAACCGAAAACTACATAACGATCAGGATTATCCCATTGCAAACAGGGAGTACAAGGACGGACTCTTCCGAATGGTATTCCAGAAGAAGGAAGACCTGCTGTCCCTCTACAATGCGCTTAACGGAAGCAGCTACACTGACCCGGATGAGCTGGAAGTAAACACACTCGGGAATGTACTTTATCTCACCCGGAAAAACGACATCTCATTTCTCATCAGCGGCATGATGAACCTGTACGAACATCAGAGCACCTTTAATCCGAACATGCCGGTTCGAGGACTGATCTACCTGTGCAGGCTTTACGAAAAATATATCGTTAAAAATGAGATCGACATTTATACTTCCTCGCTGAAAGAGCTCCCCTGCCCGCAGTATTTCGTATTTTACAACGGGACGGAAAAAGAATTGATGGAGAAGTGTCAAAGGCTCCGGGAATACGCTGTTTTTGTCGAAACCGTCCGACAGGAACTTTCTTCCGGGACAGACTTCGACCAGGCAGTGGCAAACGCCGTAGATATCTGTATAAACGGCAACATTCTTAAGGATATCCTGACCGACCAAAAAGCAGAGGTGATCCAGATGATCTTGGAAACATACGATAAAGAGCTGCATGATAAAACGTTGAGGCATGAAGGGTATGAGGACGGTTACAACAAGGGTTCTGCCGATGGATATGATACTGGCTTTCATGCGGGCATTGATACCGGAATTTTACAGCTCATATCCACTCTTCAGGAACTCCATTTATCCCGGGAAGAGACTCTCGCAAAAATGCAGGAAAAATATGATCTTTCCCCTGAAGATGCTGAGAGCTATATGCTGAAGTACTGGAAAGAATAATCTATTTGGGTTTATCGCGCAAAATGCCGTCAGTCATACAGGCTGACGGTATTATTATGTATTGACACAGATGCTACTTTGCTTTACAATATAGCAAAGCTATTTTGTATTACAAGGCAGGTGTAATATGATACCATCTCAAATGCTGAAAGGAACTCTTGAAGGTTGTATTCTGGTCATCATCAGCAAAAATGAAACCTATGGTTATGAAATATCAAAACAGCTTGAAACTTACGGTTTCGGAGAGATTGCCGAAGGAACGATCTATCCCCTTCTTCTCCGTCTGGAGAAAAACGGAATGATCTCTGCCGTCTATCGCCAGTCCGACTTCGGACCGAAACGAAAATATTATTTTCTGACAGAAAAAGGCCGCGGGGAATTGCGGGACTTCACCGAAAATTATCGTGAACTTTCAAATGCTGTGGAACATCTTTTTGCAGATATAATGGAGGAGAAACCATGAGCAGACGTGTAAAAAGGATACCGCTGTGCAATTTGCATGCCAGCAGTATCCTTTTCTTTATGCTTCTATATCTCCATCTGCAAGAATATCCTCCGCAAATGCTTCCAGCAGGCTGCCGTATCCGTAATAATCCACTACATATTTCAGCCCATCCACGACTTCCTGCCTGGAGTAATCATGCGCAGCCAGGAACTCATCATCCTTTCCGCTCAGTTTCTCATAGAAGAAGAGCGCCATCTCAAAATACGCCCGGTCTTCCTTTTTCAGCCCATCCAGCAGGATGTTTTCCGCTTCATTGATCTCCCCGCCGTCCGCCATGGCAGTCAGTTTCCTGTACAGCTTTGCCGTCTCCAGAGAGAGTCCCGCGTCCTCATCCCTGTCAATGTCCCGGCTGAAAATGAGTTTCATCAGCGTGCGCACCCACTCATGGATGATGCGCGTCACATAGTCTTTATCTTCCAGCATGTTCCGGACTCCTTTCCTTCCCGCAGTTTTTCCCGAAAAGCTCCAGTATCTTTTCTGTCATGGCGTCTGTGGACGCCTCCCGGGATATCTCGATATGCATCCCGTATTCCGCCGCCGCACGCGCCGTCTGTTCGCCGATGCAGACCGCACATATCTGTCTGTAATCCAGACCGCCTGCATGCACCGTCTCCTCTGTCTGTGCTGCACTGCCTGCATGCGCCGTCTCCTCTGTCTGTGCTGCACTGCCTGCATCCTCCGCTGCTCCTTCCATCGCGCGGACAAATCCGCGGACCGTGGAAGCGCTGGTAAATGTCACCGCATCAATCTCCCCGTTTCGGAACAGGGATGCCGCTTCTTCCCTCAATACAGGGTTCATCTCGTATCCCGTGCGGTACAGCGGGACGTCTTCCACCGAAAGCCCGGCGCTGACAAGAGGCGGGAGCAGGTCTTCCGAACCCTTCTCTGCACGGACCACGAGCACGTGTCCGCCCGGAACGGCTGTCCCTGCAATCCTTTCCCCAAGCGCTTCTGCGCTGTAGACATCCGGCACCACATCCGGCATCAGGGCGTATTTTTCAAGGGCAGCCGCGGTCGCCCGCCCAATGGCGCCCACCTTTACCCTGCCGCTTCCGGTAAAGATGTCCCGGATATCCATCTGCATCTTCACGAGCTGTTCAAAAAACACCGTCACACCGATGGGACTTGTAAAGACGAGCCATTTCTCCTGCTGCTTCTGCCGAAATCCTGCCAGCGCCTCCCGCAGTGTTTCGTTTGGCGATATCACTTCCGTGCGTATGGCGGGCATCTCGATGACCTGCGCGCCTAGGCCTCTGAGCTGCTCTGCAAGGGCGGACATATTCTGGCGGGGACGCGTCAGGAGGAACTGCCGTCCACCCAGCGGGCGGTCCTCCGCCCAGTGCAGTCTGTCCGAAAGAGCGCAGACCTTTCCCACCAGGATGAGCGCCGGCGTGCGTATCCCCGCCCGGTCTGATTCCGCCTTCAGGGTCCCCACCGTAGCGACCACGCTCCTCTGCCGCGCCGTCGTCCCCCGCTCCAGCACCGCCGCCGGCATATCCGGAGACATCCCGGCGCCCAGCAGTCCGTTTACTATCTGCTCCATGGAAGAAACGCTCATCAGAAAGACCAGCGTGCCCTTTAATTTCACAAGGGACGAAAAATCAATCCGAAGCGTTCCGTCTTTTCTTGCGTGTCCGGTAATCACATGGAAGGAGGAAGTGTAATCCCGGTGGGTGACCGGAATACCTACGTAGGCGGGCACTGCCACGGAAGAGGTGACTCCCGGGACCACTTCAAAGGGGATGCCCGCTCCTGCCAGCGCTTCCAGCTCCTCGCCGCCCCGTCCGAAGACAAAGGGGTCGCCGCCTTTTAACCGCAGCACCTGCTTCCCTTTCTTCGCCTCCCGCACCAGGATGCGGTTGATTTCTTCCTGAGGTACCGGATGGTGCCCGGCGTGCTTCCCCACATAGATGACTTCTGTCTCCGACGGGATGCGGCTCATAAGCTCAGCGCTGATAAGCGCGTCATAAACGATAACGTCGGCGCGCTCCATCAGTTTCTCCGCTTTCACCGTAAGCAGCCCGGCATCTCCCGGACCGGCTCCCGCGAGCCAGACTTTTCCTGTCTTCCCCGTCTTTTCCCTGTGTCCTGCCATTTTCTGTCCTGTCTCCATCGATTCCCTCTCTTCCATATTTACAGACTGTTCCTCAGCCGCAGCCCAAGCGCCTCCCCTGCCTGGCGGGCATGGGCGATGTCTGCCACCGCTGTATCGACCGTGTATGTCCCGGCATCTTCCCGGTAATAAAGTCCGGTGAGTTTCAGTTCATTTCCACTGATTTGCGCGTGGGCTGCGCAGGGCGATGTACAGTCTCCCCCGACCGTGCGGATAAACTGCCGCTCCGCCGCTGCCGCCGCGCAGGCGTCCCGGTCATTGAGCTGAGCCAGCCACTCATATCTCATATCTTTTCTTCCCTGCACGGCGAGGATGCCCTGCCCTGCCGCCGGGATCATCTCATCTACGGAAAAATACCGCCCGATCACATGCTCCATGCCGAGACGTTTCAATCCGGCGGCCGCCAGAAGCGTCCCGTCATACCCTTCATTCTCCAGCTTGCGCATCCGCGTCTGGACATTTCCCCGTATCCCGCGGAATGTACACTCCGGAAAGAGGCGTTTCATCTGATGCATGCGGCGGCTGCTGGAAGTGCCAACTACCCCGCCCCGGGGCAGGCGCTCCAGACCGCTCCGGAGCAGGAGCACATCTCTTGGGTCCTCCCGTTTCCCGCATGCGAGGATGGGGAACTCCGGATTCTCTTCCATGGGCATATCTTTCAGGCTGTGCACGGCAAGGTCAATCCTTTCCTCAAGAAGAGCCATATCCAGCTCCTTTACAAAGAGTCCCTTGCCCCCGATTTTTTCCAGGCTCCTGTCCTGTATCCGGTCCCCGGTCGTCTTCATCGTCACAAGCTCGGTCCGGACGCCCGGAGCGCATCTTTCAATCTGCTCCCGGATGATTTCCGCCTGCCGCACCGCAAGGATGCTCTCCCTGCTCCCAATCCTTATCACATCGCCCATTTCAGGTCATTTCCTTTCCAACAGCATTCTCTGTTTCACATTTTCTCTTTCCGCCCGCTGTCTGCCTGACTCCGTCCGTTTCTATCTGCCGGTCTCTATCATCCGGCAGATGCGCTCCATGTCCAGGCTTGACCGGACGATATCCGCCAGACGGTCATACTGTTCTTCCTTATATGCCTTCCGGTCTGTCGCTTTTATCCGGGATGCGTCGTATCCCTTCTCCTTCAAAAGCGCTCCGGCAAATCCTTCCGCGCAGCCCGGCATGTCAAAAATGCCGTGGACATAACAGCCGTATACATTTCTATTCCACGCGCCGTCCGCGCGCGCACTCCCCTGGAGCGCCGAAAATGTCACGAGTCCATGGTCTTCTGCACTGCGCTCATCGGTAAAAGCGCTCTCTCCCATATGAATCTCATATCCCTCGAACGCAGTCCCGGAAAGATCTTTTAATATCCCTCCCGGCGCGAGGAACTGTCCCCGTACCCGGGTCCTTGTCTTTTCCTCTGCAAACACGGTCCGGACAGGAAGCAGACCGAGCCCCTTTACGCTGCCCTTTTGCTCCACCCCCGCAGGGTCCGAGATTTCCCCGCCCAGCATCTGATAGCCGCCGCAGATGCCGAACACAAGACCGCCCCGGGACGCGTGCTGGAGTATCTTTGCCTCCAGACCGTTCTGGCGCATCCAGAGCAGGTCCCGGATGGTATTCTTGCTGCCGGGCAGAATGACGGCGTCCGGAGCCCCGAACTCTGCCGGCGTATGGACATACCGGACATCCAGGTCCTCCAGCGCTTCCAGCGGCGCCAGGTCCGTAAAATTGGAAATCCGGGGGAAGCGTATCACGGCAATATCCACGAGACCTGCGCTGCCTTTCTTCCGGAAGCGCTCGGTCAGGCTGTCCTCCTCATCGATATCCAGATAAAAATAGGGCACAACGCCGAGGACCGGTATCCCCGTCCGCTCTTCCAGCATCGAAAGCCCCGGCTGCAGGATGGAGACGTCCCCCCGGAACTTATTAATGATGAATCCTTTGATGCGCTCCCGCTCTTTTTCTTCCAGCAGCTGGACGGTGCCGACGAGCTGGGCGAAGACGCCGCCCCGGTCGATATCCCCTGCCAGCAGGACCGGAGCGTCCACCAGTTCCGCCAGCCCCATGTTCACGATATCATCCTGCTTCAGATTGATTTCCGCCGGGCTGCCCGCGCCCTCGATGACGATGACATCAAAGCTCTGTTCCAGCTTCCTGTAAGCGTCCAGGATACAGGGGATGTACTCTTTCTTATGCCGGTAGTACTCTGCCGCAGACATGGTGCCCACGGGCTTTCCGTTTATTATGACCTGAGAGCCGGTGTCATCCGTCGGCTTGAGCAGGATGGGGTTCATCGTCGCATCCGGCTCGATGCCCGCCGCTTCCGCCTGCATCACCTGCGCCCGCCCCATCTCGAGCCCGTCCCTTGTGATAAAGGAATTGAGCGCCATATTCTGGGATTTAAAGGGAGCCACACGATATCCGTCCTGGGCGAGCACCCGGCAGAGCCCCCCTGCGAGCACGCTCTTTCCTGCATTGGACATCGTCCCCTGTATCATAATAGAACCTTTCATCCGGCTGCCTCCGTTTTCTGCTGTATTTCTTTCTGCTGCACAGTTTCCTGCTGTGCAGGGTTCTGCTGTATTTCTGTCTGCTGTGTGTTTGTCTCCAGCGATGCGTCCCCGCCTGTTTTTTAACGCAGACTCCGACGGAATATCTCTCTGAGCGCGTCTGTCAGCTTCCGGTTCTCCTCATGCCTGCGCACGGCAATCCGATACCAGCCGGACTTTAACCCCCGGTAATTCCCGCAGTCCCGTATCAGTATCCCATAATCCAGAAGCGCATCAAAAAGATTTATTTCACTATATAAAAGAATGAAATTTACATCAGAAGAAACAAATTTAATTCCCAGTTCTTCTAGTTCTCCTTCCAGATAACTCCGTTCCACACGGACCAGGCGTCTCGCCTCCTGCACATACGCACTTTCATCAAGGGCGGCGATGCCCGCCTCCTGAGCCGGGATGGATACGCTCCAGGGCTGACCGGCGAACTCCATCCGCTCCAGCAGCTCTCTGTCGGATGAGACGCCGTATCCAAGCCGCATCCCCGGCATGGCATAAATCTTTGTAAACGCCCGCAAAAGGAAGAGCTGCCGGAAATGTCCGGTCTCTCCCAGCATGGAAGCCGCATCCCCATCTTCCAGAAATCCCGCAAAACACTCATCCAGTACAAGCCGTATGCCTCTGCGTTCACACAGTTCCGCTGTCTGCACCAGCAGCTCTCTTGCGATGGTCTTACCGGACGGGTTCGTGGGAGAGCAGAGAAAAACCATATCAAACGGTCGCTCAAGCTCTTTCAGGAAATTGTCATCTATGCAAAAGCAATTTTCAAGTTTCGTTTCGTAATAAATGATATCGCATCTGACTGTTCTCAATGCCTGTTCATACTCGGAAAACGCAGGAACCGGGATGAGGGCGCGCTTCGGCTTTTCTGCAAGGACCAGCCGGTAAATCAGGTCTGCCGCCCCGTTTCCAAAGAGATAATGTTCCCCGGGGATACCCTGCATGCGGGACAGCTTTGCGCGCAGCTTCCTGCAGCGGCTGTCCGGATAAGCCGCCATCTCTCCCGCTCCTTTTTCTGCCGCACGGACTGCCCCTTCCGGTGCGCCGAGCGGGTTCACATTCACAGAAAAATCCAGCATATCCTGATATGTATAGATGTCTCCGCCATGACCGTAAATCATTCTCCGTCTGTCTCCTCACATGTTCTCTGTCTCTGTGTATGCTCTCTGTCCGTCCCTGTGTGTGCTCTCCGGCTGTCCATGCGTATGCTTCCTGACTGTCCCCGCACATGCTCCCGGTCCGTCAGAGCAGAAGCACCGCACACTTTATCAGCACGCCTGCCGCCAGCATCAGAACCGACGTCACATACATGAGCCGTCCTGCCCGTCTGATGTCTTCGGGCTCCACCGGTCTGATATCGTCCCCGATGTACTCCTTCTCATACCGTTTCCCGAAATAATATGCATCCCCCGCCAGGCGCACCCTCAGGGCGCCTGCGCAGACCGCCTCTGTCTGGGCGGAATTGGGGCTTGCATGCTTCCGGCTGTCCCGGCGCCAGATTCGCCATGCGTTTTCCGCATCCATCCCGCAGAGCAGGCAGGCGGGTATCATCAGCCATGCCGTGAGCCTGGACGGAATGTAATTGAAAAAGTCATCCATCTTCGCCGGGATGCGCCCAAAGTACAGGTACTTCTCATTTTTATAACCCAGCATGGAATCCATCGTATTGACTGCCTTGTAAAAGAATCCGAGGGGCGCCCCGCCGGCCAGCAGAAACATGAGAGGCGCCGTCACCCCGTCCGAAGTATTCTCCGCCACCGTCTCTATTGCCGCCTTAGTTACACCCTCTGCCGTCAGGTTCTCCGTATCCCTTCCGACAATCATCGACACCGCTCTTCTCGCGCCGGGCAGGTCGCCCTCTTTCAGTCTGTCACAGACCTTTCCGCTCTCTGTGCACAGGGAGCGCGCCGCCAGTATCTGATAGCACCAGAAGGTCTCCAGCACAAATCCCAGCGCGGGATGGATATGATACGCCAGCGCCAAAAGACCCAGCGGAATCAGGAAAGAAGGAACTGCGATGCAGGCCCACAGGACGCCGCCCGCCGCGATTTCCCGCCGTCTGCGCCGCATGACGCTCTTCTCCGCCTCTGCCCTTACGTCCTTCCCCTGATGCTCCTTTTCTTCACTCCAGCCCCGCAGCAGACGCTCTGCGCGCGTGATGGCGCTGCCGATGACGCGCACCGGGTGCCAGAGCCATACCGGGTCGCCGAAAAAAAAATCAAACAGGAAGCCCGCAGCGCACGCTCCTGTTGAAATCAGAAATAGTTCCGTCACTTCTTCTCTCGTCCTTTATCTCTGTCTATATCTTTTTTTCACATCTTGTTTCCGGTTCTTCCCATTCCGGTCCCTGATGCTTCAGCTCTTCCTGTCCCGGTTCCTGATACTCCAGTTCCAGCCCGGCTCTCAGCTGGCGGACCCTGTCTCCCAGCTCTTCCCGGAGCACCCGGTATCCGTTCTCCCCGGTACAGTGACCGGTGCAGATTTCTTCCACGCCGGTCTTCCGGATGCGGCGCGCCAGTTCCCGGATGTATCCGTCTTCTTTATTATGCAGGTGGAACCCGCCTATCATCGCCCGTATCCGCTTTCCCGGGTATTCCTCTGCCACCTCCCGGATGATGTTGTCCGCACCTCCGTGGGAACAGCTGTTCAATATCACGATGCCGTCTCCGACCTCAAAAACAAGGCTCTGCTCGTGGGAAAAACAATCCGTCACCCATGCCCCGCCTTCCTTCCGGAACATCTGCTCCCGCGCTCCCGCCTCTTCCAGATGCGGCGTGTGATGCGCCACCAGGCGGACTCCTTCGCAGATATCCATATCCCCATGCACACGGCGCAGACGGCACCGGTACTCCTCCAGCATCCCGGCGCGGATGCCGATGTATTTCATACTGCGGTCCTCTTTCACCCGCCAGCAGTCCTCCTGGCAGGATTCCTGCAGATACAGCTTCGCAGTGCGGTTTCTCTCAAAGAAATCCGCCATCCCGTCCGCATGGTCGTAATGGGCATGGGAAAGCACCGCATAATCTACATTCTCCAGATTCAGTCCCAGCTTCCGGGCATTTTCCGCAAATGTCCCGGAGCCGCCCGCATCCAGGAGAAAGGATTTCCCCTGATATTCGATATAAAAGCTCAGCCCCCATTCTCCGACCAGTTCCCCGGTTCCGATGTTGTCGACCAGCACAGTTATTTTCATCGCATGCTATCCTTCTTTTCTTGTATTTTCAATACACAGATGTTTGTTCTTCTCCAGCCTCATCCGGTCCGGGATGCCGGTCCGGAAATACCTGGCCACATAACAGAAATATTGTATCATTTTTCACAAAGCAATGTCTATATTTTTTGCAGATATTTCACTATTGTTTCTTCACCAATGTTTCTTCACATCTCTGGTCATATAACAGATACACTATCAGCAGGAACTTCCTTTTCTGATAATCGGAATGATAAACCTGTACGAACATCAAAGCGCATTTCATCCAAACATGCCGGTGCGCAGACGGATTTCACCGTCTGCTGTCTGCGCCGTACAGGGTATCCAGCCTTCTGGATATCCTGTACCTCAGTATGAGTATCACGACAATCGCGCACACTTCTATTGCAAACACCCACATCGGAACGCGGATTCCCAGCTGGATGCCAGCTGTTTTGCCATGATAAGGTCCGGACATCTGGTCCCGTTTTCCCACCGGCAGACCGTCTGCCTGGACACGTACAACCTGTCTGCAAGCTGCTGTGTCATGTGACGAGCTTCCCTGTACTCCTTTATCTTATCGCTTAGTGCCATATCTCACCGTCTCCTTTGCTGTTCTTATAAAACATTCTATAACACGGTGTCTGAAAGGGAAAGTGATTTCGCATGTTTCCCGTGTTTCCATTCCGGTAACACATCTGCCGCTCAAATATAGAATCATCTGGAGAATAGAATCATCTGGAGACTTTTCTTCACTGACGCAATATGTTACACTATCACCAGATATTGCATCACAGGTTCCTGACCGGAAATCGACCCGGCAGGCATAAATCATCCGGGGAGAGTGACACAGCCATGGATAAAAATCTCATCATCCAGTATATTCCCATAACAGAACTGCTTTTCTTCAATCTGCTGTCCATATACCGCTGCTGCCAGCGGAAATACTCCGCACACAGAACCATTGCAGTCATTGCCATTTTTTCCGTGTCTTTTTTCATCGCCGCATACGCGGTATTCGGTTCTTCCATATTCCGGGGCGACGGCAGCATGTACTTCGGCGGACTGCTCTATCTGATTCCGTTCCATTTCCTGTTCAAAGAAAAGTTTTCTCTGCTCCTCACGATTGTCTGCTCCTGCTGCATCTATACCCTGGGCGTGCTCTCACTCGCCATCCAGACCGGCAGGCTCATCGCGCCGGAGCAGCCGGTATATATCGCCGCTGCAGCGACTCTGTTTTACCTTATAACGATTTATCCGTTTTACGGAAAAATCATACCGAAATATATTTTTGCCATAGAGAACATCACCGTATTTGAACAGCGCTGGTTCCGCACCATCGCCGTCAACAGCTGTCTGACTTTTGCCACCCTCACCCTGCTGAATTCCCTGCTCGTAAACGGGGAGGCTTCCTTCCTTAAGATACTCGTCATGCTGCTGGCGCTGACCGGGATTTTTATCTCTTATTATATGTTCTATAAAGTAATCCGGGATGCGCTTCAGATGCAGACACTGAAACGGGAAGCCCGTCACGATCCGCTCACCGGGCTTTACAACCGCACAATGCTCTGGGAAGACCTGACGGAACTTGTCAGTCAGGGAAAATCTTTTTCCTTATTGTTCATGGACCTGGACCGCTTCAAACAGATAAACGACCAGTATGGTCACATTACAGGAGACCATTATCTGAGACATTTTGCCCGGCTGTCTACCCGGAGCCTGGACACTGCAGGACGCCTCTACCGCTTCGGCGGCGACGAATTCATCGCCGTCTGTCCCGGAACAGTCTCCGGACAGACAGCAGACAAGCTCCGGGAATGCCCGGACTGGAACAGCGGCGCTCCCTGTCCTTTCAACGGCGTGAGCATCGGGATACTCCCCTGCGAGCCGCCTTTTCAGGACGCAGAATACATCCTCCGAAAAGTGGACCGGCTGATGTATGAACAAAAGCTCAGAAAAAAGACCGGCGTCCCCACCGGTCCTCAATCCGAACTGCAAAACCAAGAACAGTACTGAACTTTATGTCCGGAGCAGTCCTGCGCTTTATAACTGAAACACCCCTGCGCTTTACATCAAATGCAGTCCTGTGCTTTTGCGGGCTGCGCCGGAATCAGTTCTGTACTTTCCAGGTCTGCATCAAAAAGAGCCGCGCTCCTGACCCGGCTGTCGTCATAAGTCTTATAGTAATAGACTCCGGTCCGGGTGTTGACGCAGCAGGAGTAGGTCGTAATGTCATAAGTTCCCTGCTCTGTGATAACAGAGCCGCGCACCATCGCCACCGCATCCAGAATATGGAAGAACTGGGAGACATTCGCCCTTTCCTCTTTCGGCGCCACAGAGTTCCATTTCAGAAATGCCGCGCGCACAAAACGGGATACGGAGGAAGCATCTCCCGGCAGTCCCGCCGCACCCATCCCCTGGGCGAACGCACGCAGCTCCACCCCGTCCGCAAAACGGTTTTCCGGACTCTTCGCCGTCAGATTCAGATAATTGTTCATATTCATCCTGTGGAAATCAAAAGGCGGATTATTCGTCAGCACGCCAAAGGGATTGTCATAC
The DNA here is from genome assembly GCA_019117125.1 of Candidatus Mediterraneibacter merdipullorum. Taxonomy (GTDB): domain Bacteria; phylum Bacillota; class Clostridia; order Lachnospirales; family Lachnospiraceae; genus Mediterraneibacter; species Mediterraneibacter merdipullorum. The sequence goes on along the minus strand of DXAL01000007.1, from coordinate 849 downwards.
ACCTTCACCCCTTCGCGCACCGCCTCTATCACCACGCACGCCTGCTTGTCCGCCAGCATCCAGTGCAGGGGCGCAGGCGGCATATTCTCTGCAAATGCATCGTCCGTCACTGACAGCCTGTCCAGGTACATTTTCGCTTCCGCCACAGACGCGCAGTTCCCGAGGAACCATGCAATCATCTCAAAAGACGCCAGCTCCGTCCTGTCTGCTCTTTGCCCGTCTCCGCCTCCTGCTTTCCGGTAGAATGCATTTCCGGGAAAATTCAGCCCTGCCATGGCAAGCCCCTTCTCATTCACCGCCTCTGCATAAAGAGGAAAACGATCATTGGCTGACGCCATGCCAATCATGGCATAGTGATGGGTCAGCATTTCCTCATGACGGAAGGACAATGAGAAATTGCGCGGTGTAATCGTGACAGTCTCGCCGAAAGAACAGTCCAGGTCGAGATTGCGCCCGAAGTAGAAATTGTCGTTGTGATAGGTAATACAAGTACACATGGGAACCTCCTTGACCTTTTTAGTTTGAGAAAATATGTACATTTTATTCCGCAGATACAAAACAGACTGTTATGTATCACTACTAAATAAATTTATTATTTCTTCTTGTTTTATGCTTTTTATAATCAAATCTATTATAATCCAGCTCCTTATCATATTCCTCAGGCGCCATTCCATCTACAAAGTACGGATTTTCTTTAATCATGGCACTTCCTCCTTTCGTACACGGTAAATCATAAGTACCTGCGTATTTTTGACCGCCGTTCCCGGCGGCCGGTTTACACATTTGTTGTTTTTGTTTTGCTCCGGCAGATTTCTGGCAGCTGTCCTGACCATGGAAGCAGATCTTCCA
>DXAL01000049.1 GCA_019117125.1 Candidatus Mediterraneibacter merdipullorum | reverse complement strand
AGCAGGTAAAAAACAAAAAATGGGAGATTCGGACAAAAAAAGTAAAAAAATGCTTGCATTTTTATTATCTGTCATATATAATAGCTCTTGCGTTATCCGTTAGAGATACGCCAGATAAGCGCCATTAGCTCAGTTGGTAGAGCACCTGACTCTTAATCAGGGTGTCCAGGGTTCGAGCCCCTGATGGCGCACTTGAAATCGCTGTTTTCGTGGACGCTGGAGCCGCGGGGACGGCGGTTTTTTTTCGTGTAGCAATGAGCCGCGCGGAAGAGGGGAACAAGAGGCGGGGGGAAGTGCTTGCATTTCCCCCGCCTCTTGGCACCGATTCCATGCGGCGAATGCCGCGACCGAGGTGGAGCGAAGCGGAACCGAGGTGCGAGCGGCTCATTGCGGACGGAGCGGCGAATGCCGCGACCAAGGTGGAGCGAAGCGGAACCGAGGTGCGAGCGGCTCATTGCGGACGGAGCGGCGAATGCCGCGACCGAGGTGCGTCCGGCTCATTGCGGACGGCGGGAGGAAGAGACGCTCAGGCTCTTCCCATATATTTTTCGTATTCCTCTTTGGAGCGCTGCTCATATTCCGCCGCCTGCTCTGTCATCCCTTTCCTGGCGAGGATTTTTGCCTTTACTTCGTAAAGCCAGTATTTTCGGCAGTTTTCTTCCCCATAGTATTCATATTCGCAGATGAATGCCTGTTCAAGAGCCTGCTCTGCCTTTTCAAAGTCATCCAGAGAGAGGTATGCTTCCGCAATGCTGATATATGCCGGTACGCAGATGCCGGTCTCCCCGCACTGGAGAAATCGGCGTATCGCCTCTTCGTAATACTGCACCGCCTTCTGGATGTCGCCCGCCTTGTACAGGACGCTGGCGCTGTTATAGTAAGCCCATGCGAGCAGTACATCTTCGTCGGAGAGGATTTCTTTTCGCAGCTGCAGAGATTTCTCAAAATAATCTGCGGATTCTTCCAGCCGGTCCTCGTGGTATTTTGCCCAGCCCATCATGGAGCAGGACAGAGAGAGCTGCTGTTTCATTTGCGGGGATGGGGGAAGTTTTTCCACCAGTTCCAGGGAAATGGAGGCTTCTTTTGCGAGTCCCTCATACTGGGAGAGGCATCGTCTCTGATTGGCGATATAATAGTGATACCAGCTTTCCTTTAGCGGCTCCGGGTGGAGACCGATGAGCCGTTCCATGATGGCGATGCTCTTATCGCGCATGAAATATTCGGCATATGCTTCGGCAAGACGCTCCATAAAGGAAATGTCATCAGCAGTATCCGGTGCGCACCATTTCAGATAATAGTTTTCCGCAAGGGAGAGAAGCGTCATCTTCTCGTTGTACCGAAACTGCGTAAACCGGGAAAGCCGCTCTGTCAGGCTGCGCACATAAGTCCCGCAGCTTTTCGCGAAATTCGGATAAGCGCGGGATATCGTACTGGCAATAAGCGGGTGGAGCGAGATAACGTCGGAAATATAGTTGTACTGGATATAGCTGCTGTCAATGAGCTCGTCGATGAGCATAAAGTCTTCCAGTTCTGTCAGGTCGAAGAACAGTTCTGTCTCTACACCCTCTACAGGCAGGAGCGCCATATTTTTCAGGATGGAGACTTTCTCATCGGAAAGAGCGCTCAGCCGGAAAATCTGTGTCATGACTTCCATGATATGGTCTACGACAAGCCTGGAGCGTCTTTCGGAAGAAGCGGATTTCCCGCTGAAATAGTCCAGCATGCCTTCCGGGGACATCCGGGATGCCTGCATCTGTTTTGCGAGCAGTTCGATGCCGTATGTGTGGGACCCTATCTTTTCCAACAGCCGGAATACAGCAGCTTTTCCGCTGTCATCCAGAGGGCGTTTGTAGAACCTGCAGAAGAGCGCAAGCTGTTCCTGAGGGTCGTCCAGCGGATGGATGGACATTTCCTGATACCCGTCTTTTTCCCGGCTTATCCGGGAAGAAAGGATGACGGAATACCGCCCCTCCAGCAGTTCTGTGAGGCGTCCGTCTTCCGCGTCGAAATTATCGACGATGAGAAGGGTGTTCTGGTCGCAGTGGTCTTTCAGATAATTCAGTTTTTTATAATAGTATGCTTCCCTTGCCTGCGGCGTTGTCAGGTCCTGCCGGTCATTTTCCAGTCCGTGTATCAGGAGGAACTGGTCGGTGACAATCATATCTTCGATATCCGTGTTGTAGGAAAACCAGACAATGGTCCGGTATTCTGCTCCGAACCGGATGCCGTACTGGCGGGCAAGCTCGCTTTTCCCGATTCCGCCGGGACCGGAAAGGAACAGTTTGTTATTGCCCGAATGGAGGAGACGGTACATCTCTTCCAGTTCTTTCGTGCGCCCGGTGAAATTTGTATTGTGTATCAGCGCAGTGCTCCGGATGGCGGAAGGGAAGCCTGCGGGCGCAGCGCAGGGACCGGGGGCATCTGTCCGTTCGCTGTCGCTCTGGAGCAGATAGGAAATCCGGGATACGAGAGCGTCTATCCGCTCGTCCTCCGGCGGCTCAGAGCCATCCAGGCAGTGGATGCGTCCGAGATAATATTTGACGTCATCAGACGGTTCGTTTTTGTCGGTCCGAAACGGGAGGAGCCGGATGGCTTCTTTTTGATGGAAGCGGTTAAACGCGTAATTGATTTCATTGAGCACATGTTCGGAGTGCGTGGAATATTCGTTCATAATCAGCAGGAAGATGCGGCAGTCGTCAATCGCCCGGACGATATCGCCGGCGTATTTGGAATCAACGTCGCGCGGGGCATACCAGCATTTTATTCCGCTCTCCTCCAGTACATTTACTATATGTTCTACAAGTTCAGCTGATGAATTTCTGTGGTAACTGATAAAGACTTCGCGATGCATAAGACACCTCCCGGGGATATGTTGGTCTAAGACGATTTTATCACAACCGCATTTTGCTGTAAATTCACTGTGATTTTCATCATGCATTTTTTCATATCGCATGACAGGCTCCGGGCGTGCGTGTTACAATATCAGAAAAGAAATGACGGGGGATTATCATGAAAGCAGAAAAAATAAAACGACCGATAAAGGTCATCGCGTTTTTTGTCCCGTTCGTGCTGGCATTATTCGGGTTTTTATCGACGCATGAGATGTCATTTGCGGACGCGGCGTTTCAGGGAGTTATCCTGTATTTCATGAATTACGGGGATACGCCGCCCAATATCTGGGTGGAGATCGCCCGGTGGCTGGCGCCTCTTGCGACGGCGAGCGGGCTGGTCATGGCTTTTGTGAGCATCCGGGAACGTGCGCGCCGGGGCCTGAGATACCTGAGCGGAAACAGTATTTGCGTTTACGGAGATGGCAGGGATGCGGAGGAAATGCTCGCTCAGCTTGGGAGCAGGGGCATCCGGGGACCGGAAGGAGAACTGGTCCGCGCGGAGCGCTATATCCTGATGTATGCAGAGGAAGAGAAGAATTATGATTTCTACTGCAGATACATGGACAGATTGCAGGAAAAGCAGGTGTATGTGAAGTCTGCCGCTTTGCGGCCGCAGGATGCGAAGTGCAGGAACCTGCATTTCTTTCAGTATGAAGAGGCGGAAGCCAGGACCTACTGGAAAGAACATTCCCTGCTGGAAGAAGCTGCGGCATCGGATTATAAGCTGAAAATCGTGCTCATCGGCGGCGGGAAACTGTGCGAAGCGCTTCTGACGGAAGGGGTGCAGAAGAATATCTTCCATCCGGACCAGAAGATAGCGTATCATGTGTTTGATGCGGGAGAAAAATTCACCGCCTGTCATCCCGGATTTCAGGATATGGGAGACCCGGTCATTTTTCACGGGGAAGCATGGTATCAGTGCATGGACTGCATCCGGCAGGCTGACCGCATCCTTGTTGCAGACCAGGAAAAGGAAGTAGAATTTATGAACGACCTGCTCGCTGTTGTTCCCCAAAAACGCATCGACTTCTTCAGCAGGAAAAAGAATGTGCTGAAGATGCTGTTTGCCAGCCAAAATCTCCATGTGTACGATGCGGAGCGGGAAGGGAGAAAGATTGAAAATATCTTAAATGAGAAACTCTTTGAACAGGCGAAGCAGCTCAACCTGAATTACGCGGTGATGTACGGGAGTGCCGCTGCCGGGGAGGCGTCGGCGTCAAATGAAGCGGTCAGAGAAGCGGAATGGAGAAAGCTGGACGGGTTCACGAGATATTCCAATGTCAGCTCCGTGGATTATCATGAGATAAGGAAGCAGATGCTGCAAAAACTGACCGGAAGCGATCGGACAGATGAGTCGGCTTATCAGCCGTATCTGGAACTGTTTGCAGAACTTGAGCATATCCGCTGGTGCCGGTATCATCTCCTGAACGGGTGGACATACGGCATTCCGGAAAGCGGAAAGGCGAAAGATACGGAACAGCGCATCCACCGCTCCCTGATTCCCTATCGGGAACTGTCTGAGACAGAGAAGGAAAAGGACAGGGAGACGGTGCGCTGTATGTTTCAATGGCAGTAGATTTTATTTTGCTTAGCAGGACTGCTTCTGTTCCATCCCCTTCATCTTCTTCATCTCCAGCATGATGAGCGAGACGGTGACAAGGAACGCAATGCCATCCGCTGCCGGACCTGCATAAAGGATGCCATTAAGCCCGAAGAAATGCGGGAGGATGAGTACCAGCGGGATGAGAAAGATGACCTGCCTTGTCATGGAAAGCACCAGCCCCTTGACCGGTTTGCCGATGGCGGCAAAAAAGTTGGAGGAGATGAGCTGCACACCGTTTAAAATTACCATGAAGAGGAAGGTCCTCATAAATTTTACCGAAAATTCAAAATAAGCAGCTTCTCCTGTGCCGAACAGCGCGATGATATAGTACGGAAAGAACTGGAACAGGATAAATCCGACCGCCGATATGGCAAGATTTGCCGTAATCGCAAGCCGGTAAGTCTTCCGGACTCTGTCATATTGCCGCGCGCCGTAGTTAAATCCGATGATGGGCTGGGAGCCCTGTGAGATTCCGATGATGACAGCGAGCAGAATAGCATTCGTCTTCATCACGATGCCGCAGGCTGCCAGAGGGATTTCCCTGCCGTATGCGGACATGGCGCCATAATAGGTAAGAGAGTTGTTCAGCACGATCTGCACAAACGTGATGGCAACCTGGTTGAGGCTGTTGCTCATCCCGAGAGAGGCAGTCTGGAGACTTTCTTTTGCAGAGAGCCGGATGTCGGTTCTTTTCAGTGTGATATTTTTGAATTTCTTTATGTACAGCAGGGCGAACAGGAAGGAGAAAAACTGCCCGATAATGGTCGCCCATGCCGCGCCGGCAACGCCCAGGTGGAAGATGAAGATGAAAACCGGGTCGAGGATGGTGTTGATGACAGCGCCTATGAGCATGCAGACCATGGAATATTTCGGGCTTCCGTCTGCGCGCGCCAGATTGCTCATGCCGTTTGTGACGATGAGAAAGGGCATGCCAAGCGCTACGATGCGGGAATAGGTCTGCGCGTAGGGCATGACGTCGGGCGTCGCCCCGAAGGCGGTCAGAAGCGGCGTCATGAAGAGCTCTACGAGGACTGCGTACAGGATGCCGAAGACAACCATCATACAGATGCCGTTCCCGACGACTCTCTGCGCGATATCCTTTTCCCCTGCGCCCAGGTGGAGCGAGAATCTGGAGGCGCTCCCGATGCCGATGAGGAGCGCGATGGCAAGGCAGATCGTGGTGAGGGGATAGGAGACGTTTGTGGCGGCGTTTCCGAGGTAGCCGACGCCCTGTCCGATGAAAATCTGGTCCACGATATTGTAAAGCGAACTCACGAGCATGGCGATGATGCTCGGTATGGCAAAACTCCTCAGCAGAGAGGAGATTTTTTTATATCCGAGAGGGTTCTGGTGCTCTTTCAGGACGGCACTTGTCTGTGTCAAAATCAGTCACTTCTTTCTTTTTTCATTTGTTTTCGTATCGCGCCGCACATCTGTGGAAGCAGGTGCCTGGATGTGTCTGCCAGAGTATTATACCGCATTTTTGAAAGACGTGCCAGAGCGATATCCGGATTGTGGTTTCGGGTTTTATAAAATATCCGTTTTTGGCTTGTAAATAAGTGGAATTCGGTTTAAAATAACAGAAAATGAATCGGAAAACCGACAAAAATATCCGAATACGGATAAAATCAAGCGCCAAAAGGAGGAGCCGGAAATCCTCCGGGAAGAGACCGCGCCCTATATGTACTCCGCGAGGGATTACGGCAGAGAAGATATGGAGCAGCTTTCTGAATCCGACAGGGCGGAACTCATCAGCGGGAAACTTTACATGCTTTCCGCGCCGGGCAGACTTCATCAGTATTTCGTGAGCGAACTGCTTTTTGAGATTAAAAGTTATATCCGGAAAAAGAAAGGGAAATGCGAAGTTTATGTGTCTCCTTTTGACGTCCGCCTTTTCGGAGACGACAGCACGATCGTGCAGCCGGACCTGCTGGTCGTATGCAATCGGGACATCCTGACGGAGAAAGGCTGCTCAGGGGTGCCGGACTGGGTGATCGAGATTGTCTCGAAGGGCAGTTCTTCCCACGATTATGTGAGAAAGCTTATGCTGTATCAGAAAGCGGGAGTGCGGGAGTACTGGATTGTGGACCCGTTTCAGGAGGTTGTTACGGTGTTCAATTTTGAAGACCCGCAGAAAAGCTGCGAGTATGCATACACGGAACCGGTGCCTTCCGGTGTGCTGGAAGGGCTGACCGTCCGGTTTGGTGAAGTGGCGGAGGGATATAAATAGAAGGATGCGAAGGAGGATGAAAAAAGGAAGTGCCGGCTGCGGCGCTTCCTTTTACAGGCTTTTTTACAGATTTCCAAGGATGTTTTTTACCACCTGGTCCTGTATCCCGTCGGTTTTTCCGTTGGCGACCTTGTAGTCTGCGTATCGTGCGCACATGTACAGGTAATCGGACAGGCGGTTGATATACTGGACGGCCTTCGGGTCCGCTCCGTAATTCTGCTCTACCTTGCGGAAACGGCGCTCGGCGCGCCTGGTCACGGCTCTTGCCACGTCCAGACGGGCGGAGAGCTCGCAGCCTCCGTAGAGGACGAAGTCTTTGATGCGGGGGAAGGAGTTCTCAATCCGGTCGATTTCCCCTTCCAGCGCTTTCGTTTCACCGGCTGAGAAGCGGTAATCCATATTCCTCGGGTCGGCAACTCCTGCCATGACCTGCATGAGGTTTTTCTGGATATGGGAGAGGCTTTCCTTCAGCGAGCTGTCAGCGAGGACTTTTGCAAGCCCGATGAAGCTGTTCAGCTCATCGATGGTGCCTACGAGCTCGATGCGGTCATCTGCCTTGGATACGCTGATGCCGTTCATAAGGGAAGTGGTGCCCCGGTCTCCGTTTTTTGTGTAGATGTTCATATCCTGTATTCCTCCTTAAAGGGCAGCTTCTTGATGGCGCGGGCGCTGTTGGAGCCGACAGTGCGGCACTGGGCGCGGGTGGGTGTGAGATAGCTCTCGATATTGCGCCCTTTCTCCAGACCGCGCATCTTCAGGCACACGGCGGTGCCGTAGATGCCCACGCCTGAGCCGAGCATGGAATCCCGGGCGGCTTTGTACGCCAGCTTTTCCATACATTCATCCGGCATTTCCGTGATGTCGTAGAAGATGCCTTCTTCCTCGATGCCGGCGCAGACGTCTTTGACGACAGCAGGGTCCGCTTCATGTGTATAGATGAATATGGAAGGTCTTTTGATAATCAATGTTCCTCCTCCTTGTTCCTGCCGCGGCGTGCGGATGCGCGCTACTGCATCTCCCCGATATAGGAGAGCACGAGTCCGGTGGCGACGGCGTTGCGCGGACCTTCGCTGCCGCGGATGTTGCCGCGCCCGCAGACGATGCGGTAATCGGTAAATGCTTCCATGAGCATTTCCGGTATCTCGAAATCTTCCGCCGAACCGCCTACGAGGACGACGGTAGAAATATTTTTCAGATTGTGGTCCGGCGCCACTTTGCGGAGCGCGCGGAACGCGTTGGTGACAAAGACTTTTCGTTTTGCCTCGCGGCGGACCTGGACGATTTTTTCCATGGGGATGTCCTCTTCGATGCGGACAAGACCATGTTCTGTGAGCAGGACGACGCGTCCGAAAAAGCGCGGGTCGATGGATTCGTCTACGAATGTCATCTGACCGTTCTCCATCCGCATGTGGAACAGGCTCTCCACTTTTGCCAGCGGGTATTTTTTGATTTCCTCCGCGATGCGGCGCTCTCCGAGGCCGAGTTCCGTCTGGATGAGCATGGATACCAGTTCCCCGGCTCCTGCCTGATGGGTCATTTTTACATGTCCCTCTTCATTGATGATGGCTGCGTCTGTGGAGCCGCCGCCCATGTCGAGGATGGCGAGGGGCAGCTTCGTGCCGGGCGTCGTCAGTGCGCCGAGACTTGCCATCACGGCTTCCACGCCCGCTACTTTTACCTCGGTTCCCAGCTCTGTCGTAAGGCGCGCGGCAATCTCCTGCATGGGGAGTTTCTGAGTCTTTACCATGGCCGCGATGCCCACGGCTTTTTCCAGGCAGGTCTCGCCTGCCAGGGCGCCCGAGATCAGGACCGGCGCCAGAGTGTCTACGGCAAGGATATCCGTGATGCGGATATCTGCCTCGGAACTCTTGTCAAGCTCACTCATGCCGGTGCGGATGCGGGCGAGCATATTGCCGACATTTGTGTCGGGCTGACCGCTGATGTCGCGGATATCGCCTGCTTCCGAAGCAGCAGCCATAATCTTGTCGGCGCCTTCATCCAGGCTGATGGTGACATTTTTGTCTCCGTAGAAATAAATCTCGCCGGCGGGCAGGATATTCTCGTGGATATTGCCGCCGGGCGTCTTGAGGACGACCGCGCTGCGGTTTCCGATGAGGCTCTTTGCAATCGGAGTGATGGTGCGCGTCTCTTCCGCATTTAACCCGAGCAGCGTGGCGATGCCGTACGGGTTGGAGAGCATGCGGATGGTCTGTCCGGGAAGCGCTACTTCGATGGCAGCAGGCACGCCGTCCGGAAGACGGTCAATGCGGCGCACTTCATCGATGATGGGGATTTCCCGGCGGATGCGGTTCTCGACGAGAACCGCTTCGTCTGCCTGCAGGATGATTCCGGCGATATCCAGTTCCTCGTGCTGATTGACGACAGCGGCTACTTCCTCATAGCTGTGTGCGGAAGACGCTGCAAGGATATAGGGCTTATCCGGAACAGCGCGGGAAATGTTTTCAATGAGCAGTGTTTCGCCCACTGCCTGTCCGGCTCCGGCGGGCGTGGACGGATTGTGCCCGATCATGGATGAATCCGTGATGACGGTTTCGGTCAGCGTCTCCATGGCAGTATCGCCGATTACGGGGGCCGCCTCATTCAGACGGACCAGGTCGATGTCGGATGTGTCCCGTCCAATCCTGCTCATTGCCATGCGGAGTGCATTTTTGACCGAATGGACATTCTCGATGGTCCCTTTCGTGCCCGTTGTGGGGCAGGACGCGCTGGAAAGAAAAGTGACGCTGCCTTTGCCCGTCACTTCTCCGACGCAGACTTCAGTTGTAGAATTACCGATGTCAACTCCTGCGATATAACTCAAAGTAAGATTCCTCTCTTTTCATACACTTCTGCGGCTTCCATCACAAGGCGCGCGCAGTTCTTTGCATTGTATTTCTCAAGAAGCTCCTGCGCCATCATCACAAGCTCCAGCTTGGTGGAGCGGTTGGGGCGCAGCTTGTCGTACATTTTCAGGATTACATCGTCCGGGACATCTACCAGTTCGGCAGCGCGCTCGAAGTTTTTCTCCATGGGGTCGTTGCCCGCTTCTTTTGCGACCTGACCCTGGGCTTTGAGCATGTCCTTGGATATCTTGATGTCATCCGGGGCGATATGTCCCTTCATCACTTCTTCGAGAGTGATGTCCGTGAATTTTTTGCCGGTCTTGGATGATATGGCGTCTTTTTCATATTCTGCAAAAGGATATCTCATTTATCTTCCCTCCCATTCTACAGCGCCGACTTCCGGGTCGAGCTGCTCGGTCTCAGCAATGTGCATGAGAGCTGCCTTTACCTGATAGCGCGGCCGGGACATCGGGTCATTGGTACAGGGGACAGGAACGACCTGCTCGCCTTTCACATATTTTGCGGCGTTCTGTCCGATCTGGCGGTATGTCTCCAGGGTCATGAGCGGCGCCTGGGGAAACAGCTCCAGATTGGAGAGGGGATAGAGGTCCTTCTGATGGATGACCGTGGTCCCCTTGGACTGGATGCCGACGCCGATGCCGGAACCGGAGAGCTTTGCCGCTTCCAGCGCCATGAAGCAGACGTCGGATGTGTCGAGTATCTTTACAACCCTCGGTATCATGCCCTCTTCCTCGATGCCTGCCTTGACATTGCGCAGGACATCGTCCAGCGGGATGCCGCCGATGGTCCTCTGTATCTCTTTCTGGAACGCGGCGCCCACGCCGATCACCACTTCCTTCGGGTCGGTGCCCTTGGCAGCCCGCGGATAGTCTTTATAGGAAGTCTTTTCCTCATTGATGCGTGCCTTCCCAGCCATGGAGGGGGCTTTCCTGCCGGAAGCAGAGGGACCGGAGGCGCGGCCGGACTGTGACATCTGGCTCACGACTGCATTTGTAATCTGTTTGATCAATTCTTCGCTTATCTGCATAACGGTTCTCCTCCCTTCCTATATATCCTGCGGGTCAATGATGTGCGGGATATTCTTTATCTCTTCCCAGCGCTCGCCGCTGACGCGGTAGCCGGTGCCCGGTCCCGTGTAATCGTTCGGGGTATTGACTCCGGAGAGCACGTGGAAATCCCGGTCGAGTATGGCGGCAGTCTGCATGTAGTCGCCTGCAACCCGCTGTTTGAGCATGTTCAGGACACTGGAGGCAATGTCTTCAAAACCGGTCTCCGCCAGCGCCCGCACCACATCGACTCCTGTGATGCCGCGTTTCAGCACATCTTCTGCAGCGGCGAGGTCAGCGGTGACGTCGCGGGGAAGCGTATCCTTGCTGCCGTGTGCGTAGGTGACCGCCTCTACCTGCTCGTCCGATACCGGAGCCAGGTTCAGATTGCGGAAGACAGCCTGCACGGCGCGTGCGGCCTTGTTCCTTACATGGATGACGTCCTCCTCGGAGACGGGCTTCAGACCGCCGTCCACCTGCATGTCTCTCTGGAGTACGTTGTAGTCGTCAAAATCCTCCGCATCGAAGTTCGATCCGGCGAACATATTATCATAATTGGGCTCAGCCGCATATCCGGAGAAGATGAAGTCGGTTCCCGGGAGGAACTCGAGCATCGTCCGCGCGGTACGCCGCATATCGGAGTTGGAGAAGCTCTGGTCATTGGAAGAAGCACATTCCAGACCGAGCAGCGCTGCGACCAGGTTCTCGGAGAGCACTTCGCGGATGCCCGCGGGTACGGAGCCGGTCACGCCGATGCAGCTCACGGAACCGTTCTGTGTGCCCTGGCTTCCGGCGCCTTTCGTCACGTACAGGCAGCGGCATTCCAGATAGAGCAGGGATTTCTTCTCGCTGCTTCCCATCAGCGCCTCGGAGCCGGAACCGGAACTGAAGCGGACCTTCAGACCGCGGGACGCGTAGGCGGAATTCAGGAATGCTTTTGAGTACGGCGTGTCATCGCCGTCGATGAACACTTTCTCCGTACCATATACGGAAAGGGTCTCTGCGTAAGTCGTCAGACCGCGGATGCCCAGTTCGAGCTCTGTCGCTTCCTCTGCGGAGCACTGGGTCAGCACGCCCGGGCGTCCGGTCTGGGAACCGATGAGGAGTGCCATGGAACTTAAGGGTGCGTATCGCGCCACGCCCATGGTCGTCTCTTCCTCGGAGAATCCTCTCAGTGCGCCTTCGGCAGCGTCCGCTGCAATCTGGACCGGGTCGTCCTTTAAGTTCGTGATATGTGCCTGGTTGCCCGGGACCTTCCTGGCGCGCATTTTCTGCATGCCCATCATGAGCTCCACGACATTTAACTGATTGAGGACTTCTGTCATCTTCGCCGGTGTGATGCCGGCGATGAGGTCCAGTATCTCCTTCCTGGAAACATGGATATCGACAATCTTCCGTGCGATTTCCAGCGACGGAACAGCCATCGACGCTGCAGCGCGGTCCACATTGATGGCGTAGTCGGCGATGAACTGGTCGATAAAGTCGAACTCATCGCGGGTCTTTCCGTCCAGTTCCACGATCCTGCCGTCCTCAACCTTTACGGAAGGCTTCGGGTCGTAGGGGCTGCTCATCGCAATAAAGCCCATCTCCGGCCATTCGTTGATATAGCCGTCCAGGTTGACCGGGCGGGCGTCCAGTGCTTCGATTCGTTTTGAACGTTTCATATGCTTCTCTCTCCTTGCGGTTTGAGCCGGATATGCATCCTTTATAGAAGAGACACATCCGGCGCCCAATATATTGGTATTTTCGCAGTCCCGTATGCTAAATATGCGCAATCGGGCATTTCTGCTATCTATTATACTATAATCACAGGGAAATGGCAACACAAGAATCGGAAAATATGGCAAAAAACCACAAAAAACAAAATCAAAAGCCACATAAAACCACACATAGATTTTATTGTGATGGAATAAATCGGGAAAATGTGATACAATCTGAAATTAGCAAAAACGGATGACTGAAAAGAAAAGAAGCAGGAAGAAGTGATGATATGAGACGGGAAATAACAGAGCGGATGAAGGAGACGGCGGATTTTATCTTCCGCCATCCGGAACTTTCGATGAATGAACACGAATCTTCCCGGGCGCTGGCGCGTTTCCTGGAGGAAGAAGGCTTCCGTGTGACGTGGGGCATCGCCGGATTTGAGACGGCGTTTCTTGCAGAGTGGACCGGCGGGGAAGGGCAGGCGCCAGAGGCGGCGCATAGCTGCAGCGCGGGCCAGAGCAGTCCGCACTGCGGGAAGCCCCCGGTCATCGGATTCCTGGCGGAGTACGACGCCCTGCCGGGTCTCGGACAGGAATGCATCCCCAGGCAGGCGCAGGACGGAAGACCCGGACACGGATGCGGGCACAATCTGCTGGGGGCTGCCTGCGCCGGAGCAGCGTGTGGTCTGAAAGAGCGGATGGCGGCGGAACATCTTCCGGGAACGGTCCGTGTGTACGGCTGTCCGGCGGAGGAAACGGTCGTGGGCAAGATACGCATGAATGAGCAGGGTGTTTTTGACGACCTGTCGGCGGCGGTGACCTGGCATCCTTTTGACCGGAACCGGGTGAGCTATGATATCTGGCAGGCGCAGGACATCAAAAATTATAAGTTCTACGGGACGGCTGCCCATGCCTCGAAACACCCGGAGGCGGGCAGAAGCGCCCTGGACGCGGCGGAGCTGATGAACGTGGGCGTCAATTACCTGCGGGAGCACGTCCCGGTGGATGTGCGGATGCACTATACTTACACGAACACGGACGGTCCGGCGAATATCGTGCCGGCGTATGCGTCGACCAATTATTTTATCCGCTCAAACAAGTGGAAGCGGACGAAGGACGCCTCAGAGCGGGTGGACGACTGTGCCAGGGGAGCAGCGCTCATGACCGGAACGCGGGTGGAGATTGAGCGCGTGACCTGCAATAAGGAAATGAAAGTCAGCCGGACGCTGGCGGAGCTGTTTTATGAAGAGATGCAGAAGATACCGGCGCCTTCCTATACGGAGGAGGAGCTCCGGTTCGCGGCGGAGATATCCGAAGCCGCAGGATTTCACAATAACGGGAGATATTTCACCGGGCTGGAGCCGCTGGAAGATGAGCCCGTCCCGCTGGCAATCGGCACGGATGTATCTGATGTGAGCCACACGGTGCCCACCGTCATGCTGAGCGCTGCGGCGATGTGCAGAGAAACACCCCTGCATCACTGGGCTGCTGCCGCACAGGTCGGAATGAGCATTGGACAAAAGGGCATGGTCTATGCGGCGGAATGTATGGAAGCGGGGGCATACCGGCTGGTCACAGAGCCGGAATTGCTGGACCGGGCGTGGGAAGAGTTCCGTCAGCAGGTATGAGAAACAGAAAGATGCGGCAGGAAGAAAGATGCGGCAGGAAGAGAGGCTTCTGACAGAATGGAAGAGAATGAAAAGATAAAACTGTTTGAAGAAATGGCAATCCCGAAAGCGGTGGCGAAACTTTCGGTCCCCATGATATTCAGTTCCCTTGTCATGGTGCTCTACAACATGGCGGATACTTACTTCGTAGGGATGCTGAACAATCCGGTGGAGAACGCGGCGGTGTCTCTGGCGGCGCCGGTGCTGCTGGCGTTCAATGCCGTCAACAACCTGTTCGGCGTGGGTACATCCAGCATGATGAGCCGGGCGCTGGGGCGGAAAGATTACAGGACCGTGTCGGAAAGTTCGGCGTTTGGATTTTACTGTTCCCTGATATGCGGGCTGCTCTTCGGGTTTCTCTGCGGGGTGATGCACCGCCCGCTCCTTTCCCTCATTGGAGCGGATGCGACCACGGCAGGGGCAACTCAGGGTTATCTGTTCTGGACCGTGTATCTGGGCGCGGCTCCCGCGATACTGAATGTAGTCATGGCATATCTGGTGCGCTCGGAGGGCGCGTCGCTTCATGCGAGCATCGGGACGATGAGCGGATGCATGCTCAATATCATACTGGACCCGATCTTCATTCTGCCATGGGGGCTTGATATGGGCGCGGAAGGCGCAGGAGCAGCCACATTTCTCTCAAACTGTGCGGCGTGCCTGTATTTCTTTGTCCTGCTCTATCAAAAGCGGGGGCATACTTTTGTCTGCATCGACCCCAGGAAATTCCGCCTGAAACGGCGCATCATCCTGGAAGTGTGCGGGGTGGGCGTCCCGGCGTCTATCCAGAACCTGCTGAATGTGACGGGCATGACGATTCTGAACAATTTTACATCCGCATACGGAGCCGACGCGGTGGCAGCCATGGGCATCACATACAAGATATATATGGTGCCGATGCAGGTGGCGCTCGGGTTTTCCCAGGGCGTCATGCCGCTGGTGAGCTATACATTTGCAGCCGGCAATATCAGGAGGATGAAACAGACCATCCTGTTTGCGCTGAAGATGATCGTCCCGGCGCTCTTTGTGGTGACGGTGGGATATTATGCGGGGGCGGACGCTCTGATCGGACTTTTTATGCAGAATGTGTCCATCATCGACTACGGTTCCGCCTTCCTGCGGGGATTCTGCCTCGGCATCATCTTCCTCAGTGTGGACTTTATGGCAGTGGGCGTGTTCCAGGCGCTGGGGCTTGGCAGGTATGCCCTCGTATTTGCGGTCATGAGAAAAATCGTGCTGGAGATACCGGCGCTGTTCATACTGAACCGTCTCTTCCCGCTCTACGGACTTGCTTATGCCCAGTTCGCGGCGGAATTCATCCTGAGCATCTGCGCTGTAGTGATGCTGCGGCATATTTTCCGAAAATACGGGAAGTGGCAGAAAAAGACAGTGCAGCAGAAGACGGCGCGGCATGGAGAACAGCCGGACTGACGGCGCTGCAGCAGAAAATCAAACAGGAAATCATCGGGAGGAACAGGTCATGGGAAGAAGAATCATCCTGGCATCCGCTTCTCCGCGCAGGCGGGAACTGCTCTCGCAGGTCGGCGTGGAGTTTGCGGTGCGGGTCAGTGAACAGGAAGAGCGCTATGAGAGCAGCACACCGGAGGAAATCGTGAAAGAGCTCGCTCTTATGAAGGCGGAGCATGTGGCGTCCGAGCTGGAAGCGGAGGAGAGACAAAAGGGAGGACTGCTCAGAGATACAGTTGTCATCGGAGCGGACACGGTGGTCGTGCTGGACGGGGACATCCTCGGGAAGCCGGCGGATGAAGAAGACGCAGTCCGTATGCTGACGCGTCTCCAGGGACGCGCCCACTGGGTGTATACCGGTGCGGCAGTGCTGGATATGGACGGGGAAGGGCAGAGAAAGACGGCGAATTATGCCGTGGGGACAAAAGTCTTTGTCCATGGAATGACGGAGGAGGAAATCCGCGCGTATGTCCGGACAAAGGAACCGTTGGACAAGGCGGGCGCCTACGGGATACAGGGCAGGTTCGCCGCCTGGATCGACCGCATCGAAGGAGATTACTATAATGTGGTGGGACTTCCGGTATCCGCAGTGTACCGGACGCTGCAGGAGCTGGGCGCCTGCCCGGCAGGCGGCGCAGGATGCAGCTGCAAAGATGAGGCTGTATAGACAGAAAACAGACCGGGACGCCGCCTGATATAGCGCATCAGACGGCGTCCCACAGTTTCTGTCCGTTATCCCGGAGCCAGGTCCGGGATTTTTGATAATCCGGGAGTACGGATGCTACGATGGCATAGAATGCCCTGGAATGGTTCATCTCTTTCCGGTGTGCAAGCTCGTGGACAACAACGTAATC
Source organism: Candidatus Mediterraneibacter merdipullorum (assembly GCA_019117125.1). GTDB lineage: Bacteria > Bacillota > Clostridia > Lachnospirales > Lachnospiraceae > Mediterraneibacter > Mediterraneibacter merdipullorum. The sequence goes on along the minus strand of DXAL01000049.1, from coordinate 20,042 downwards.
TACCACTTCTTCCGGAGCGAGGATGAGACGCCAGTTGAAGTTGAGGTTTCCTTTGCTGCTGCAGCTTCCCCAGCGTGTCTTCTGTTCCCGGATAGCGATGCGCCCGTAAGAGACGCCCATGATGCGGGCATAGTATCCGACCTTGCGGGTAAAGATATCCCGGGCGATGCGGATATAGCGGGCGCGGTCTTTTTCCGACAGAGGCTCCCGGTCCGGGGGTGCTGCGGCTTCCCGCCTGTCCGCTTCTTCTTTTGCACGGGCAAGGTGTTTCCGCACCCAGTCTTCGTTTCTGGATACAAAGTTCCGGATAAAGGTCCGGGAGCAGCCCCGAGGAGAACGGACGATGACCTTCCCGTCGCGGGTCACCTGGACGGCAATGGTGCGTCGGCTGCTGTATATGATTTCATAGTCAAATGGATGGTCCGTCATGTCAGTTGTTCACCGAATGGTGCGCCCCGTAGGAATCCACGGTCAGCGCTTCAAATGCATATCCCTGGTCACGGTAATATTCGATGATGTCAGGCAGGGCTTCCACAGTCGTGCCTTTCGCGTCGGTATCGTGCATCAGGATATTGATGTGCTGCGCTGTGCTGGATGTGGCATTGTCTATGATGGTGTCCACGGGGATGTTGTTCCCGCTGGCATCCGTGGAGTCACAGTTCCAGTCAAAGTACTGATAGCCTTTGTCCTGCACAGCCTGGGTCAGCTTTGTCATGAGTCCGGGACAGTACTCGGCGCTCACGGTATTGCTGGAGCCGCCGGGGAAGCGGATGAGTTTTGACTTTACGCCCGTGGCTTCCTCGACCATGTCGGAAATCTTCTGGAGGTCGGCGAAATACGCTTCTTCCGAGGCATAGACTTCCGCGTAATTATGAGTGTAAGTGTGGAGCGCAACGACGCTTCCCTGGTCCACGATGCGCCTGAGCACGTCGTTGTGTTTCTGATTGTTCCCGGTCACGAAAAAGGTGGCTCTCGCATTGTATTTGTCCAGGATTTCCAGAATCTTGTCCGTGTGCGCGGAGGGACCATCGTCAAAGGTGAGATAGACGACCTTGCGGTTGTAGTCCCGGTCCTTTCTGACCGTGACCTTGCAGACAGTGGTGCCTTCGTTCCCGGAACGGTCCTTTGTGGTGTAGATGACTTCGTAAGTGCCCGGGGTGGCGAAATCCACGCTGTCGGAGTTCACGGAGAACTGCGGGTCCGGGTCCATATTGTCGGTCACGGTGATGCCTTCCTCGAAGTCGACGGTGCGTCCCTGGAGGACTTCCACATTTGCAACTCCCTGTACGACCGGGGCGTGGGTGTCTTCTTCCCGGGTCAGCGTGGCTGTCTGGACGGTTTCATTGCCGGAAGTATCCACGGCTGCAACTTCGACGTTATAGGTGCCTGCGCTATGAGTGTCTTCGCTCTCCCATGCCGCCGGGTTTTTGAACCGGACGGTGACTTCGGTCAGGTCGGACGCCTCTTCCACAAATTTTTCCGGCGTGATATCTTCCACCAGGTCGGTAGTATACGGTTTTAATTTCAGCGTGGGAGGCGTGGTGTCCTCCACGCGGACGGTCGCCTGATATTCATGGTCCCGGCATGTATAGGTGACGGTGTAGCTGCCGAGCTTTTCGATGTCAGCTGCTGACTGGATATCGACGTCATCCTTTTCTGCGAAATACAGTTCTTTTACATTTTCCCACGGGTCGAAAGGCTCCATCAGCTCATGGCGGATGACGGTATCCTTCAGTTCGATGGGATTCATATAATAGTGGAGTGCGATGCCGCCTGCGGTGAGGCATGGAACAAGCACCAGCAGGAGCAACACCCACCGGAGTATCCGTTTTTTGCGCCGCTTTTTGCGGGCGCGGATGTTTTTTCTTCTGTGTTCTGTCATAGTCCCCTCTTTTGTATATTCATTATTTGAAACAACCCCTCGTGCAGAAAAATCCGGGATGGAAATGTCTGTCTGCCGGTCTTCCTGCGCCTTTACTATACTTGGTCTGAAGGGACGATGCAAGAGGGTTACACAAAACGTAAAGAATTTTACATAAAATATTAAGAAATGACGTTCTGGTGGACATTTCACAGCGCCGGATGCTACAATAAATAACAGTTTTCACTGACGCTAATGGCGGTTTCGTACAGAAGGAGAGGCAGGATATCATGAAGGACGTAAACGGAAAGGACAGCGTGGAGAAGAACAGCAGGGAAAAGGACAGCCGGGAGAAGGACGGGAAGCGGCCGCTCCGGAATCTGGGAAGGGCGCTGCACATGGAACTGCGGGAGCACAGGAGCTCTTTTATCGTATATTTTACGCTCCGGCTGCTCGTCATCGTGACGATGGTCCTGCAGCTTCTGAACCGCAATTATGAGAATGTGTTCCTCTGTGCGCTCACGCTTCTCCTTCTCATCATGCCAAGCCTGCTGCAGATTACGTTCAAGGTGGAGCTCCCGACGACGCTGGAAATCATCATCCTTATCTTTATCTTTGCGGCGGAGATACTGGGAGAAATCAGTGAGTTTTACCTGGTGTTCCCATTCTGGGATACGGCACTGCACACGCTGAACGGGTTCCTTGCCGCGGCCATCGGCTTCTCCCTTGTGGACCTGCTGAACCGCAGCGAGAAGACGGTGTTTCATCTGTCGCCGCTTTTTACCGCTATCGTGGCGTTCTGCTTCTCCATGACCATCGGGGTGATGTGGGAGTTCTTTGAATTCGGGATGGACCAGCTGGGCGGATTTGATATGCAGAAGGACACCGTCGTCCATTCGATACGCTCTGTGATGCTGGACCCGGCAGGGCACAATGTGCCTTATGAACTCAGCGGCATCACCGAAACTGCGGTGAACGGACGGGAGCTCGGACTGGGCGGATATCTGGACATCGGGCTCATCGATACGATGCAGGACCTTATCGTCAACTTTATCGGCGCGTCCGTATTTTCGGTCATCGGATTCTTCTATGTAAAGAACCGCGGCAAAGGGACGCTGGCAGGGCGTTTCATTCCCAGGCGCAAGGAGAAGGACCGGGATTTCCTCAAGATTGTCCGGGAGACGGCCGCATCAGGGGCGCCGGGACCTGCGGCGGGTGAAGAAGAGCCGGAAGAGGAGCGTCCAGAACAGGAAGAGGAGGAACGCACCGAGGATGGTTGAACCGATATAGAGCAGGATGGTCCCGGTGTTCCCGAGGAGGGGCACAAAGTCCCGGAATACGACCTGCTGCATACGATAGTCGGGATTGATATAGAACAGATTGACCGCGCCGTACCGGTCAAAGGTCAGGTTTAAGAGCACGGCGGTCAGGCAGCAGATGAGATAGAATACAGTGCCATACAGGAAAGGACGCAGTGGGAGCGCAGTGCGGGCGCGGGCGAACAGCGTCCTTTTTTCATCTCCGGCGGCAGCCCGCAGAAAGGCGGCGCCGGATGATATGCCGATGAGGATAAGGAGGATGTGCCATACATAGGAGTGGACCGTGAGGGCGGCGAGGGGATAGTGGAGTCCTGTCGTGTCGGCAAAGACCGCAATGCCGCCGAGGGGACAGTAAGTCATGAGGAAGCAGAGCGCCGCCCGGCGGATGCGCATCCCGCGAAGCCAGGGGTATGCGGCGAGCACATACATGGGGATGCTGCACAGCTGGAACGGGAAGTACCACCAGTTATAGATTCCGTGCCCGATGGCGAAGGTGAGCGTGAACTGTTTCCACGCTTCACTTGCGAGCATGAGGATGCCGCAGACGAAGAAAAAGACGTCTGTCCGGCTGGTAAAATGGGTTGAAATAAAAGAATTCCTGTTTTTCATCGATGCACCTCTTTCTTATTATAACGCAGATTCAGGAAACTTTATACCCGGACATGCAGACAACCGGACATGCAGACAGCGCTTTTTCTTTCATGCGGACGACGCTTTTTCATCCGGACGGCCGGCAGCACGCCCATCCTTCTGCGTGTTCTGTGAAAATGGCAAAACACAGAAAATATTGTGCAAAACATACAAAAATTAATGCAAAAATTGTGGGTTTTGTACATAATGGTGATTGACAAATTTTGACGCGGGGCGTACTATTTACTCAGCTTTTCGGAGCGCCTATATATAATAAGTAAGGAATACCGAAAAGCCGACCGGAATTGAAAAGTGAAAACGGATATCAGGGGGTTCAATGGAGAGCAGCTCTTTTTTTTATACCTAAATCGGGCTCTGCCGACCCTTCATCGTCCGCAGAAAAAGAATTCCGGCATACATATCGATATCAGCAAAGGAGGGAGCAATACGGAAAATCTGACAGAAACACTGATGGAAGAGCTGAACTGTGAGACGCTTTTCACCCTTCCTGTGGTGGGCGGCATCTCGGAGTCCGTGGTCGTCACATGGATTATTATGGCGGTCCTGGTCATCGTGTCCGTGATACTGACCCGGAAGCTCAGAGTGGAAAATCCCGGAAAAGTGCAGCTTGTCCTTGAGGCAGGCATCAGCTGGGCGCAGGATTTCTTCGAGGGCATCATCGGGAAAGAGGGCAGGCGGTACACGCCGTATCTCATCACCGTGCTCATCTATCTGGCAGCGTCGAACACGATAGCGCCGCTGTTCGGATTCAAGCCGCCGACCAAAGACCTGAACGTGACGGCGGCGCTTGCGGTCATGAGCATGTGCCTCATCGAATTTTCGGGCATCCGAAAGAACGGGATCGTCCACTGGGTAAAGCATTTCGCTCAGCCGGTCCCGGTCGTGGCGCCTATCACAGTCCTGGAGATCGTGATACGTCCTCTGTCGCTCTGTATGCGGCTCTTCGGAAATATGCTCGCCGGGTTCGTGGTGCTGGAACTTCTGAAGTTCTTCGTGCCGCTCATCGTGCCAATCCCGGTCAGCTTTTATTTTGACATCTTTGACGGTCTGCTGCAGGCGTATGTATTCGTATTCCTGACAGCGCTCTTTATGACCGAAGAGATGGAGTGACAGGCACGGGAATACAGTCTGGATAAACTATCATATCAATCAGAGAAGGAAAAGGAGAGACACAACATGGAAACAATCATTGCTATCGGAGCAGCTATCGCAGTATTAACAGGTATCGGAGCCGGCGTGGGCATCGGCATCGCAACAGGAAAAGCAGCGGAAGCCATTGCAAGACAGCCTGAGGCAGAAGGAAAAATCAGCAAGAACCTTATCCTCGGATGTGCGCTGGCAGAGGCGACAGCCATCTACGGCTTTATCATCGGACTTCTTATCATCATCCTCCTGTAAGGGAGAAGAATCTCAGAGACGATAAGATGAAAGGTGGGCTGAAAAGGTGATTTCAATAGATCTGAACCTTGTCTGGACCGTGATCAACATCATCGTCCTTTACTTCCTGCTGAGACATTTCCTCATCGGTCCCGTGACAGCGGTCATGGACAGGCGGCGGAAGATAATAGAAGAGGGCTTTCAGAACGCGCAGGCAGCGCAGACGGAAGCGGACCGCCTGAAACAGGAGTATGAGTCTTCCCTGCTCGGGGCGAAACAGGAATCTGTGAAGCTGATCGAGGATGCAAGGAAGAATGCAAAAGCGGAATACGACCGCATCGTCACCGAAGCGGAAGAGAAAGCGGACCACATGCTGGAATCTGCAAAGGAAAGCGTGCGCATGGAGCGTGAGCAGACGATGAAAGAGCTGAAGTCGCAGATTGCAGGACTCGCAGCGGCGTCGGCGGCGAAGATGCTTGCCGGACAGGCGGGGCAGGAAGCGGACAGGGATGCGTATGACCGGTTTTTGAAAGAAGCAGGTGAAGAAGATGACAATGCAGACAGATAAGGAAATCCGGTGTCCTGCTCCTGCGGTCACATACGGGAAAGTCCTCTTCGGGATGGAGTGCCCCTGTGAGAGCGTTGAAAAAGCAGAAGAGATATTCCGGGAAGTCCCGCAGCTTCTGGAACTGTTCCGAAATCCCGTGGTGCCTGTGAAGGAAAAGTATGCGGTCATCGACCGGGTCTTTCCGGAGGAAATGAGAAATTTCCTGAAGACCGTGTGCAAAAACCACAGGATGGACCTGATGCCGGAGATATTTGCAGCGTACAGACAGTGCATGGACGAAAAAAACAGGATACTCCATGCGGTGCTCACCTGCACAACGCCTCCGGACGGAGAGCAGATGCAGGGGCTCGAAGCGTTCCTGCGCAGGAAATACGGCGCGGAAGAGGTGCGCATCGAAGTGCGCCGGGACGATTCCCTGCTGGGAGGATTCATCCTCCGCGCGGGCAGCGACGAGTATGACCGGAGCATACGGGGCGGTCTTGACAGGCTTGCGCAGACGCTGGGCGCAAAGTAAAGGCAGGAGCGTCTGTCATACTCTTAATATCACATGGAGGTGGACAAGGTGAGTTTGATAAACTCAGATAAGATTATCTCGATCCTCCGGGAGGAAATCGAGAATTTTGATACAATGAGCAAAGACAGCGAGGTTGGCACCGTCGTATCGGTCGGCGACGGCATCGCGGCGATTTACGGCATCGGGCACGCCATGTACGGGGAAATCGTCACATTTGAGACGGGATTAAAAGGCATGGTGCAGGATATCCGCAAAGATACCGTGGGCTGCATCCTGTTCGGGAGCGATACGGAAATCCGCGAGGGGACCAAAGTGTCCCGGACCGGAAAGAAAGCCGGCGTGCCGGTGGGCGAGGGCTACATCGGAAGAGTCGTCAACGCGCTTGGCGAGGCGGTTGACGGAAAAGGGGACATCGAGGCGGATGATTACCGTCCGGTGGAGCAGGAGGCTCCGGGCATCGTGGACCGCAAATCGGTCAGCGTCCCCATGGAGACCGGTATCCTTTCCATTGACGCCATGTTCCCTATCGGGCGCGGACAGCGCGAGCTTATCATCGGGGACCGGCAGACCGGCAAGACATCCATCGCGCTGGATACCATCCTGAACCAGAAAGGCAAGGATGTTATCTGCGTGTATGTGGCGGTCGGACAGAAGGCATCCACTGTGGCGAAAGTCGTGAACACGCTGAAGACCCACGGCGCCATGGACTATACCATCGTCGTGTCGTCCACGGCCAGCGACTGCGCGCCGCTCCAGTATATCGCACCCTATGCGGGGACAGCCATGGCGGAATATTTCATGTACCAGGGAAAGGATGTGCTCATCGTGTACGATGACCTGTCCAAGCATGCGGTGGCATACCGCGCCCTCTCCCTGCTGCTGGGACGCTCTCCGGGACGCGAGGCGTACCCGGGAGACGTGTTCTATCTCCACTCAAGGCTGCTGGAGCGCTCCAGCCGTTTAAGCGATGAGAAGGGCGGAGGTTCCATCACAGCGCTGCCCATCATCGAGACCCAGGCGGGAGATGTATCTGCATATATTCCGACCAATGTGATTTCCATCACGGACGGTCAGATATTCCTGGAGAGCGGATTGTTCGCTTCCGGGATGAGACCGGCGGTCAATGTGGGGCTCTCCGTGTCCCGTGTGGGCGGAGCAGCCCAGACAAAGGCTATGAAGAAGGCGTCGGGAAGCATCCGTATCGACCTGGCACAGTACCGGGAGATGGAAGTGTTCACCCAGTTCAGTTCAGACCTGGATGCGGCGACCAAGGAGCAGCTGGAATACGGAAGCGGTCTGATGGAACTCCTCAGACAGCCCCTGTATCATCCGCTGTCGCTGCATGAGAAAGTCATCACATTGTGCGCGGCGACACATAAGGTGCTTCTCGGAGTGGATAAAAAACAGGTCAAACAGTTCCAGAGAGACATGCTGACCTACTTCGATTCCGTACATCCGGAAATCGGACGTGAGATCGAGGAGAAGAAGGTCCTGTCCGACGACCTGGCAGAGCGCATCGTAAAGGCTGCGAAGGACTTTAAGGAAAACAGGTGATAACATGGCAAATATCAGAGAGATACAGAGCCGCATCAGCAGTGTCAGGGACACGATGAAGATTACAAATGCGATGTACATGATATCCTCTTCCAAGATGACCCAGGCAAAGAAAAAACTGGCGGATACCGAGCCCTACTTCTACGCTCTTCAGGGCGAGATATCCCGTATCCTGCGGCATCTTCCGGAACTGGAGCACCGGTTCTTCGACCAGAGACAGGAAGTGCCGCAGCAGGAACGGAAGATCGGCTCCATCGTCATAACGGCGGACAAAGGTCTTGCCGGGGCATATAATCACAATATCGTAAAGCTGGAAGAAGAGATACTGGCAAAACCGGGCATTCACAAACTGTTCATCGTCGGTGAGCTGGGACGGCATTATTTCGCGAAGCGAGGCGTGGAAATCGATACCAATTTCCAGTACACCGTACAAAAACCCACCATGCACCGGGCGAGGGACATCTCAGCCGTACTGCTGGACCAGTTTGAAAATAAAGAACTGGATGAAATCTATATCGTCTACACGCGGATGGAAAACTCCGTCCAGTCCGAGGCAGAGATGCTGCGGCTCCTCCCGCTGGAGCGGAGCTCCTTTAACGAAATGACCATGCCGCTGAACGTACACCGGGAGTCCATCGAGCTGTATCCGTCGGCAGAGGCGGTGATGGAGAGCATCGTGCCGAACTACGTGACCGGTATGATATACGGCTGCCTGGTAGAGGCTTATGCCAGCGAGCACAACGCCCGCATGATGGCGATGAAAGCCGCGACCGACAGCGCCCGGGACCTTATCCGCGAGCTGTCCATCCTGTACAACCGGGCGCGCCAGGCGGCGATCACCCAGGAAATCACAGAAGTCTGCGCCGGGGCAAGGGCGCAGCAGAAGTGAGCATGCAAAAAGGAAAGTGAGAATGAGTATGAATAAAGGAAGAATTACACAGGTCATGGGACCTGTCGTTGACGTAGTATTTGAAGACGGAGAACTTCCCTTTATCAAAGATGCGCTGGAAGTGGAAAATGGCGGAAAAACCTGCATCATGGAAGTTGCATCCCACCTGGGGAACAACGAGGTGCGCTGCCTGATGCTGGCGGCAAGCGAGGGGCTCCACAGGGACATGGAAGTGACTGCCACAGGCGCCGGCATCAAAGTGCCGGTGGGCGAGAAGACGCTGGGCAGGCTGTTCAATGTCCTCGGCGAGACCATTGATGACGGAGAAAAGATAACCGATGCCGAGGAGTGGGTTATCCACCGGGAGCCGCCCACATTTGAAGACCAGAGTCCGGTGGTCGAGATACTGGAGACCGGAATCAAGGTCATCGACCTCCTGGCGCCTTATGCAAAGGGCGGAAAAATCGGTCTCTTCGGCGGCGCCGGAGTAGGAAAGACCGTGCTCATCCAGGAGCTGATACGAAACATCGCCACCGAGCACGGCGGGTATTCCATTTTCACCGGAGTCGGGGAGCGTTCCCGTGAGGGAAATGACCTGTGGACCGAGATGAAAGAGTCCGGCGTGCTGGAGAAGACAGCCCTTGTGTTCGGACAGATGAACGAGCCGCCCGGAGCGCGTATGCGCGTGGCGGAGACCGGACTTACGATGGCAGAGTACTTCCGCGATGAGGAACACCGCAACGTGCTCCTGTTCATCGACAATATCTTCCGTTTCACACAGGCGGGTTCTGAAGTCTCCGCGCTGCTGGGACGTATGCCTTCGGCCGTTGGCTACCAGCCCACGCTGGCAACGGAAATGGGCGAACTCCAGGAGCGCATCGCCTCGACAAAGAACGGCTCCGTCACGTCTGTACAGGCAGTCTATGTGCCCGCCGACGACCTGACCGACCCGGCGCCGGCGACCACATTTGCCCATCTGGACGCGACGACCGTCCTGTCCAGAAAAATCGTGGAGCAGGGCATCTACCCGGCGGTAGACCCGCTGGAGTCCAGTTCCCGCATCCTGGAGGCAGACGTGGTGGGCGAAGAGCATTACGAGGTGGCAAACAAAGTCATCGCCATCCTCCAGAAATACAAGGAACTGCAGGATATCATCGCCATCCTCGGCATGGAGGAACTCTCCGATGAAGACAAGGCGACTGTCATGCGTGCAAGGAAGATACAGCGGTTCCTCTCCCAGCCCTTCTTTGTGGCGGAGACCTTTACGGGCATTCCCGGAAAATATGTACCGCTCAAAGAGACGATACGGGGCTTTAAGATGATCATCGACGGAGAGATGGATGCGTATCCGGAATCTGCCTTCTTCAACGTGGGAACCATCGATGACGTGATTGCAAAGGCAAAGGCGGAGACCGCTGAAACGGCGGGCGCATAGGACCGCCGGGTAGAACAGGAGTGTATGCATTATGGATACATTTGGTCTGAAAATCATAGCGAGCGATAAAGTGTTTTACGAAGGGCGCTGCAGAAAGCTCATTATCCCGGCGCCCGACGGGGAAAAGGGAATCCTTGCAAACCATGAGAACATGGTCATCGCCATCGTTGTCGGCACGGCGAGAGTCCAGCTGGCAGGAGAGGACGAATGGAAGGACCTGGCGGTAGGCTCCGGCTTCGCCGAGATTGTCAACAACCGCGTGACCCTGCTTGTGGATACGGCGGAGCGCCCGGAGGATATCGACGTGCGCCGCGCCCGGGAACAGCAGGAACGGGCGGAGGAACAGATGCGGCAGAAGCAGAGCATCCAGGAATACTACCATACGCAGGCGTCGCTGGCAAGAGCAATGAACAGGCTCAGAGTGGCGCAGGATAAAAAGTGGAACGGGCTGGGATAAGAAAATGCAGAAACATACTGCAGTACCAGAATATGCTGTCCATGTACAGGCTGTATGACCTGACAGACTGAGCGGGAGCGAAAAGGACTTTTGCTCCCGCAGACGGCGAAAACCCGCCAACCACAAAAGTTAGCGGGTTTCGTGTTTTATCGTTATCTAAAGGAATGAGAGTAAAGTGCGACATCCCGGTTCCCCGGGATGTCTTTACTTTATGAGGGGGGAGATAGTTGTCTTATCAACTATCTGGTACCCAGTATAAGGAGAAAATGTGTCAAAAGTATGTTTAAACTCTTAAAGAAAAAGAAAAATACTTATGAAAATATGAAGCTGTCGCTCCGGGTCATCTGCTGCTCTCCGGAACGCGGAGCGTATCCCCGGCATAGATGCGGTCAGGGTCTTTGATGTGATTCAGTTTTATAAGGGCTGCGACGGTTGTGTGATATTTCCGCGCGATATGGCTCAGAGTGTCCCCCGGCTGGATGACGTAGGTGATGTACTGGGGCGTTGGCGCCGGGTCCGGTTTGGGAGGCTTTCCGGACAGGTGGTTGAGCCCGGCTCTGCGGATGACGGACGGATAATCGATGTAGGCGATATCCAGGTCCGTGTTTCCTGAGATGCCCGGCACTTTTCCGGTGCTCATATACTGCCAGATGCCGCAGTCCGTTCCGTCGAAACTGTCCGTATAGCGCGCGTACCAGAAGGCGTAGCGCCGGATGAGGGATTGATCCAGATAAGTGTCCAGAAAATTCCGGTTTGTATAGAACATGGCGAACCAACCTTTTTCTTCCAGACGATTACAGAAGCTGCGCACGACGCTCCGCGCAAGCGAAGGGGTGAACGATACGCCCTGTTTTTTCACATAATCTGCGCTTGCCTGTTCGATGTCATAGCAGACCGGGTAATCCAGCCGGTAATCTGCGATGGTCTTCATGCATCCGTCCGCTTCCCGGACGGCTTTTTCCGGAGAGTATGCATAGCAGAACCAGTAGGCTCCGATGGGAAGTCCGATACGGTTGCACTCGGAGGCGTTTCTCCGAAACTGTTTATCGATCGTGTTGTAGCCGTAACCTGCGCGCAGCATGGCGAACCGATAGCCTGCGGCTTTGACCTTTTCCCAGTCAATCTCTCCCTGAAACTGACTGACGTCCAGTCCTTTTATACTCATAGATGTAACCTCCTTTTCTACTGCATTGCAAAATGCTCTGCGCTCCTGTCTTTGGATGCTGCCGCAGCAGACATATCCGGCAGGGAGCTATGGTTTTAATATATGCACGACCGCACCGGGAGGTGTCTGCACCTGCGGTGAAGAAGCCCCTGTATTCCGGTGTGGCAGTAAGCGCCGTTTCGCTTGCAAAACAGGGGCGGGAAAATTATAATAGGGGATAGAGAAGTTCCGGCATCATACGATGGTTATATCTGGGGGAATGGAGGTACGATTATGAAGATTTGTCCATCATGCGGGATGGTGAATGAAGACGTTGCACGATTCTGCGAAAACTGTGGTACAAGACTGGAAGGAGCGTCCGTACAGACGATGGGAGCGGCGCCTCCGGATGAGGCATCCGTGCAGGAAGCACCGCGCCCGCAGGAGCAGACGGATGCACAGGCGCAGATGCCGCCGCGCCCGCAGGGGCAGACGGATGCACAGGCGCAGACGCCGCCGCGTCCACAGAGACAGATGGGTCCGCAGGGGCAGACACCGCCGCGCCCGCAGAGACAGACGGGACCGCAGGCGCAGACGCCGCCGCGCCCGCAGAGACAGGCGGGTGCACGGATGCAGGCGCCGCCGCGGAAAGGGATTGCCGCGATACACATCGCTGTTCTTGTGGAAGCGGTGTGTCTGGTGCTCATCATCGCCGCATTTTTCCTTGTGGGGCGGACCCGCTACAGCGCACAGGGAGTGGCGGAAGATTATTTCAAAGCCTATGCGGCGCATGACTGGGAGAAAGTATACGGACTGATGGACCTGCCGGACGGGGATTTCCTGCAGGAAGATCAGTTTACAGATACGATGGAACGGATGGAGCTTCCGGAAATTACGAACTATGTGATAAGTGAGATGCCCGGAGTGAACGAGGATATTGCGCGGGTGTTTCATGTAGAGTATTCGGTGAAAGGACAGGGCGTGGCGGAACTGCCTGTTTCTGCGGTAAAGAAGAGTGAAAAAGCGCTGTTCCTTTTCGACCAGTGGAAGATATCCGCGGAGGGGTTCATCACGGAAGGATATACGGTCACAGTTCCGAAAGGAGCACAGGCAGCGGTAGATGGCGTGCGCCTGACGGAAGAATACCAGGTCCCGTCGGAAAGCGCCTGGGAGGATACGTATCAGATTTCCCTGTTTAACGGAAGCCATACCCTCTCTGTGACAGCGCCCTGGTGTGAAGTGACGCAGATGGATTTTGACACATCTGCGGACAGCGGGACGGTTGTTTCCATCCTCACACCGACGAAGGAGGGGGAAGCGGCATTCCAGGCAAAGATGCAGGAGGCGCTGGAAACCATTTTTGACGCGGCAATCGCAGGGAAAGATTACAGCGAGGTGGCGGATTTGTTCGCGTCGGATGCGGGAGAGGCATATGAGGGGTACAGCAATGAAGAGTACTACAATGATATGAAAGAGTACCTCAGCAGCGAACCGGATGATTATTATACGCTCACCGGGCTTCAGTTTGAAGATTTCCAGTGCGGATTTGCCATGAGCGGCGGCGTGATCGCGGCGACAATGGACTTCCGCTATGTGGTGGATTACAGTTATCATGCGATGTTCGGCGGAGGCAGCAAGCGGGATACCGCGGAAGGCGAGACCGGTATGAGCGCGGGATTTGTATATGAGGACGGGACTTATAAGCTGCAGGGGATTTCCATACCCTATTCAATCGTATTCTGGACGTAGTCCTGTGTGGGAAGGAGATAGAAATTATGGCGAATCATTCGGATAATCATGCGATATGGAAATGTGCGGCGGCAGTGCTCGGAGTGCTCATCGTGATGGCATTCGCGGGGCTTGTCCTTCTGCTCCTGTGGCCTGACGGAAATGGAGGAAAGTCCTCTGTGCGGACGGAAAAAGAGGAACTCCAGGCATCCGGACCGCTGGAAGCGGAGCAGAAGATAAAAGACCAGATACAGATAAGCGGGACCGGAGAACCGGTGGATGAGGAAGAAGAGGAGCTGGACGGGGACTATATCCTTCCGGACAGCAGCAGCCGTCTGCTGACGGATGCAGACATCGAGGGACTGTCTGCGCGGGAGCTGAACTATGCAAAGAATGAGATATACGCAAGGCACGGACGAATCTTTGATTCCCCCGAACTGCGGGAATACTTTGAGAGCAAATCGTGGTACGAGGGGGAATACACGGCGGAGGAGTTTGATGCACAGAGCGGCTCTATCCTGAACGAGAATGAGAAGAAAAACGCGGAATTTCTAAGCGACGCGGAAAATGAGCTGGAGCCGGGCGGCTATCAGCTGGACCAGTAAAGTGTGGAGGGGATGGCAGTGAAAAAGGGGAAAATGACAGCAGTGCTTCTTGGCGTTTCATTTGCGGTGGTGATGACCGCAGCGGCATGCTCTTCTGGAGACGGGAAAGAGGAAGGGACGTCCGCCCGTGAGGAGCAGGACCAGTCAGATGTGCAGGAAGGACAGGACGGGGATGCAGCGCAGGAGCAGACAGTCCCCGATTTGGAAATTGAGGTTCCGGACGCCGCAGACGGCAGTCAGGACGGAGATGCTCCGGACGGCTCCGGCGAGACGCAGGAAGCGGAGCGCCGGGAAGAAGTGGTCGTGCTGGACCCCGGACATTCTTCCGTGGTGGCGGAGGGGACAGAACCGCTGGGTCCTGGTTCTTCCGAGCAGAAAGCTGCAGATACGTCCGGTACGAGCGGCACGTCTACCGGCATCCCGGAGTATGAACTGACGCTCCAGGTAAGCCGGAAACTGAAAGCGGAACTGGAAGAGCGGGGCTATACCGTGGTGCTCACAAGGAACTCCAACGACGTGCCGGTGAGCTGTGTGCAGAGGGCTGAGACGGCGAACCATGCGCAGGCCGATGCATTTGTTCGCATCCACGCAAACGGGAGCGAGGACGCTTCCGCACAGGGAGCCATGACAATCTGCATCACTCCGGACAATCCGTTTTATCCGGAACTGTACTCCCGGTCGCGGGAACTTTCCGACTGCATCATTGACCGGCTCTGTATGGAAACTGGTTGTGAAAATGACGGCGTCTGGGAGACGGACAGCATGAGCGGGAACAACTGGAGTCAGGTGCCGGCGACGATAGTGGAGATGGGCTATATGACAAATCCGCAGGAAGACGATCAGATGGCGACAGAAGCGTATCAGGAGAAGCTGAGCCGGGGGATTGCAGACGGAATCGATGCCTACTTCGGATACAGCGGCGCATAACGGAAATAGATGCTTTGGATACGGGAGGACAGCGGATGAGCGTTTCGCATGAGCTCATTGTCCCGGAGACGGGGTTCCCCTTTAAACTGTTTCTCTTTGAGGGGAGCCGGGGGAATTATTACAGAGAGAAACACTGGCACAGGTCCGTGGAGATATTTGCGGTATGCCGGGGCAGGATCGGATTCTATATTGGGGAGAAATTGTGTCCGCTCACCGGCGGAGAGTTCATGATTGTGAATTCCAATGAGGTCCACTCCGTAGATTCTTCCAGACCGAATGAGACTATCGTGCTCCAGATACCGCTGAAACTGTTTGAGGATTATTTTACCGGCGAGCAGTTCATCTGGTTTTCCCATGAGCCGGGCAGGCGGGATGAGCATTTCATGGCGCTTGTCCGGGAACTGTACGAGACATATCAGGAGGGAAAATGCGGCTATGATATGAAGATGCGGAGCATCTTCTATCAGATTATGTACCTGCTTGTGAAGGATTACCGCCTGACGGAGGTGGACGGGACATTCCTGCGGAGAAACCGGAACCTGAACAGGCTGTCCGCCATTACCTCTTATATGAAAGAAAATTATACAGGGGACCTTTCGCTGGAGACCATCGCCCGCATTTTTGATTATTCTCCCAATTATCTCTCCCGCATGTTCCGCAGGTACGCCGGAATCACGTTTAAAGAATACGTGCAGAGCATCCGGCTGGAATATGTCCTCAAAGACCTGGAGGGCGGACGCCTGAGTATAACGGAGACAGCGCTGAAAAATGGATTTTCCGGGAGCAAGGCGCTTTCCCGGGCATTCCGCGCAAAGTACGGGATACTTCCGAGTGAATACCGCATGCGGTTCGGTTCGGGCTCGGAAACTGTAAAAAGATAAGAAATGGACATGAAATAGCTAATTTTTTGGTCGTAAAGGGATAAAAAAGATGATAAAATGACCTTACAGACGCGGAGGAGGAGCGTGCAATGCGCCCCGTTACAGAGGTTCCTTCCGCAGTGAGGAGGTCGTGAAGATGAAAATTCAAAATGCAACCGATGCATCCTTCGGCAGATACGGGAAAGTGGTCACAGGATTTTCCTATGAGAAAATCCTGAAAGAGATGGAACACACTCCGCTGCCGGAGGATGTTGTCTATGTGCCGTCCGTGGAGGCGATGGAAGTCCTGCCGGAAGCGGTTGATGTGTGCCGGAAAGGGTTCGGCGGTCTGCCGGTCCAGATCGGGTACTGCAACGGGAACAATCACAAGCTGAATGCATTGGAGTACCACCGTTGTTCGGAAATCGATATCGCGGTCACGGACCTGATCCTTATCCTGGGATGCCAGCAGGATATCGGACCGGATGATACATACGATACGGCGAAGGCGGAAGCGTTCTTCGTGCCTGCCGGAACGGCGGTGGAACTTTACGGGACAACGCTCCACTATGCCCCCTGTTCCGTGGAAGAGAGCGGTTTCCGCTGTGTCATCATCCTTCCGAGAGGGACGAACACGGAACTGACGTTTGTACCGGACAAAGAAGGGGAGAGCCGTCTCCTGACTGCAGTCAACAAATGGCTCATCGCCCATGAGGAAGCCGGGATCGAAGGCGCCTGCTGCGGGCTCAGAGGGGAAAACCTGACGGCGTAAAAGAGCGCTGCGGCTGCGGAAGAAACGGGGCGACGCGCGAAAAAAAGCAGAGAAAACAAGAAGAACAGGAAACAAAAAAGAAAGAGAGGATATAACTATGAACAACATGCCGGAACTGAAGATTGGAGTTGTCGCGGTGAGCCGCGACTGTTTCCCGGAGAGCCTGTCCGTGAACCGGAGGAAGGCGCTCATCGACGCCTACACGGCGAAGTACGGAGAGGGGACGGTGTATGAATGTCCCATCTGCATCGTAGAGAGCGAAATCCATATGGTGCAGGCGCTGGAGGATATCAAGGCTGCCGGATGCAACGCCCTTGTAGTTTATCTTGGCAACTTCGGACCGGAGATATCCGAGACGCTGCTGGCGAAACATTTTGACGGACCGAAGATGTTCATCGCGGCCGCGGAGGAGACACAGAACGACCTGGTACAGGGGCGCGGCGATGCGTTCTGCGGCATGCTCAACGCGAGCTATAACCTGAAACTGAGAAATGTAAAGGCGTACATCCCGGAGTACCCGGTCGGGACTGCGGAAGAGTGCGCAGATATGATTCACGAGTTCGAGCCCATCGCAAGGGCGGTTGTGGCGCTCCATGACCTGAAGATTATCAGCTTCGGACCCAGACCGCTGAACTTCCTTGCCTGCAACGCGCCCATCCAGCAGCTCTACAACCTGGGTGTGGAGATTGAAGAGAACTCCGAACTGGACCTTTTTGAGGCATATAATCAGCATGCGGGCGACGCGCGCATCCCGGATGTAGTGAAAGAGATGGAGGCGGAGCTGGGCGCCGGCAACAAGAAGCCGGAGATACTTTCCAGGCTGGCGCAGTATGAGCTCACCCTGAAAGACTGGATCGAGGAGCACAGAGGCTACCGGAAATATGTGGCAATCGCGGGCAAATGCTGGCCGGCGTTCCAGACCCAGTTCGGCTTCGTTCCCTGCTATGTGAACAGCCGCCTGACGGGACAGGGCATCCCGGTCTCCTGTGAAGTGGACATCTACGGATGCCTGAGCGAGTTCATCGGCACTGTTGTAAGCCAGGATGCAGTGACCCTGCTGGATATCAACAATACCGTGCCGGCGGATATGTATAAAGAGAGTATCGAAGGGAAGTTCCCGTATACACAGAAGGACACCTTCATGGGATTCCACTGCGGAAACACTGCTTCCGGAAAACTGACGTCCTGCGAGATGCGCTACCAGCTCATTATGGCAAGGTCCCTGCCGGAAGAGGTGACCCAGGGCACTCTGGAAGGAGACATCAAGCCCGGCGAGATTACTTTCTACCGCCTGCAGAGCACATCGGACAATCTCCTCCGCGCATACGTGGCAGAGGGCGAGATTCTTCCGGTGGCAACCAAATCCTTCGGTTCCGCAGGCGTCTTTGCGATACCGGAGATGGGCAGGTTCTACCGCCATGTGCTGGTGGAGAAAAACTATCCGCATCACGGCGCGGTGGCGTTCGGTCATTACGGAAAGACGCTCTTTGAAGTATTTAAGTACATCGGTGTGCCGGTGGAAGAGATTGGATACAATCAGCCGGCGGGCGTGAGATACCCGACAGAGAATCCGTTTCATTAAAGAGGTGGCGACATGTTTTTTATCGGAATCGACCTAGGGACATCGGCAGTGAAGCTCCTTCTCATGGATGAGAAGGGGACGATACATCACATTGTCTCTAAGGAATATCCGCTTTATTTCCCCCGGCCCGGCTGGTCGGAGCAGAACCCGGAAGACTGGATGGAGCAGACCATTGCAGGGCTCAAAGAACTGGTCAGCGGATGCGAGAAAAGCCAGGTGAAAGGCATCAGCTTCGGAGGTCAGATGCACGGGCTTGTGGCGCTGGATGCGAAGGACCGGGTGATACGCCCGGCAATCCTCTGGAATGACGGGAGGACGGGAAAGCAGGTCGAATATCTGAACCAGGTCATCGGGAAGGAAACCCTTTCCCGGTATACAGCGAACATTGCTTTCGCAGGCTTTACCGCGCCGAAGATACTCTGGCTGAAAGAAAATGAGCCGGAACATTTTGCGGAGATAAAGAAAATCATGCTTCCGAAAGATTACCTGGCATACAGGCTCTCCGGAGCATTCTGCACGGATTATTCGGACGCCTCCGGCATGCTGCTCCTGGATGTGGAGCACAGGTGCTGGTCCAAAGAGATGCTGGATATCTGCGGCATCCGGGAAGAACAGCTCCCCAGGCTTCATGAAAGCTGGGAGCCTGTAGGGGAGCTGAAGCCGGAACTCGCAGAGGAACTCGGTCTTCCGTCCGGTGTGAAAATCATCGCAGGCGCGGGAGATAATGCGGCTGCGGCGGTGGGGACGGCGACCGTGGGAGACGGCGGATGCAATATCTCTCTCGGGACTTCCGGGACGCTGTTCATCTCCAGCAGGCGATTCGGCGTGGATGAGAATAACGCGCTTCATTCATTCGCGCACGCGGACGGGCATTTCCATCTGATGGGCTGTATGCTCAGCGCGGCATCCTGCAACAAATGGTGGATGGACGATATCCTGAAGACAAAAGATTACGCCGGAGAACAGGCGGACATCATGAAGCTGGGAGAAAACCGGGTCTTTTATCTGCCCTATCTGATGGGGGAGCGCTCCCCGCACAATGATCCGGATGCAAGAGCTGCCTTCATCGGCATGAGCATGGATACGACCCGGGCAGATATGACTCTTGCGGTGCTGGAAGGCGTCGCGTTCGGTCTGCGGGATTCCCTGGAAGTGGCGCGGAGCATCGGCGTGGCTCCGAAGCGGACGAAAATCTGCGGCGGCGGGGCGAAGAGCCCGCTGTGGCGGAAGATAATCGCAAATGTGATGGATATGAAGATTGACCTGATCGAGAGTGAGGAAGGACCGGGGTACGGTGCAGCCATCCTCGCCGCTGTCGGATGCGGCGTGTATGCATCCGTGGAAGAAGCGGCGAAGAAACTGGTGAAAGTCGTCGGGACCGAAGAGCCGGAAACAGAACTGGTGCAGAAGTATGAAGAACGGTACCGGGAGTTTCAGAAGCTGTATCCGGCGCTGAAATCCTGCCGGAGCTGAGGGGGCTTTAGGAATCTGAAGTCTTATCAGGGATGGATTGGAGTTGTCTTATGGGATATGAATCAGCGTTATCTTGTGGGATATCATTTGACATATCTGAAAATATTGCCTATAATATACTCAGCAAGACAGCCGGAAGATAGAACACACCTATCCGCCCGGCAAAAATAATTAGTTAAGCAAGCCGCCTATCTTTGATATGTACCCAGAATCCTGGACACATTGATTTATGGTTACGACTAACACATGGATGCTTCCCTGTACTTAGCGGGTGGCATCCATTTTGTTTTAACCTGGATCCTCTCGTTATTGTAGTAGTCTATATA
>DXAL01000006.1 GCA_019117125.1 Candidatus Mediterraneibacter merdipullorum | reverse complement strand
TGAAAAATTTTAAGAAGCAAAAGAAAACCTCTATACAAATGGTTCGTCCATTCACATAGAGGTTTCTTATTTCCCGTTCACTTGGCATAGGTTAGTATTTTCGTAATACTTCTTTATGCTCCTCTGCCATTTTCGTCAGAATCCTTTCATTACTCCTATTCTCAGTTTCACTGCAACCCCGCACGACCACGGGATTTCAGGCATATCTCATCCGGGAGTCATCATTCCCACTCAATCGTCCCGGTCGGCTTCGGCGTCAGGTCATAGCACACCCGGTTCACACCCGGGACCTCTTTCGTGATCCGTTCCGTAATATGCTGCAGCAGGGAGAACGGCACGTCCTCAACCGTCGCCGTCATTGCGTCTTTCGTATTCACCGCCCGCAGGATCACCGGCCACTCAAAGGAGCGTTTACCGTCTTTCACACCGACAGATTTGAAATCCGGGATCACGGTAAAATACTGCCATACTTTGCCTTCCAGGCCGTTCTTCGCGAACTCTTCTCTCAGGATCGCGTCAGACTCACGCACCGCCTCCAGACGGTCACGGGTGATCGCGCCGAGACATCTCACGCCAAGTCCCGGTCCCGGAAACGGCTGGCGGTAAACCATTCCGTCCGGCAGGCCCAGCGCCTTGCCCACGACACGCACCTCATCCTTGAAGAGCAGCTTCAGCGGTTCGACCAGTTCAAACTGCAGGTCTTCCGGAAGCCCGCCCACGTTGTGATGCGCTTTCACGCCGTCGCTTTCCAGAATGTCCGGATAGATCGTGCCCTGTGCCAGGAACTCGATCCCTTCAAGCTTTCTCGCCTCTTCCTCAAATACGCGGATGAACTCCGCGCCGATGATCTTGCGCTTCTGCTCCGGCTCCTCCACGCCTTCCAGCTTGTCGAGGAAACGGTCAATGGCATCCACATAGATCAGGTTGGCGTCCATCTGGTTGCGGAATACTTCGACCACCTGTTCTGGCTCACCCTTGCGCAGCAGCCCGTGGTTTACGTGAACGCACATCAGCTGCTTCCCAATGGCTCTGATCAGCAGCGCTGCCACAACCGAAGAATCCACGCCGCCGGACAGCGCCAGAAGCACCTTCTTCTCCCCGACCTGGGCCTGGATTTCTTTCACCTGCTCTTCAATAAAAGCCTCCGCCAGTTCATTCGTTGTAATACGGACCATTTCGTCCGGACGTTTGTTGTTATCCATCGTTTTATCTCCTTTTCTGTATGATTGATGAACCGTTTATACTGCTAAGGATATTATAGATGAAAAAAAGAGTGCGGACAACCGCTATTGCAGTTCCCGCACGATTGTTTTGCTGTATTTCGGTTATTTCTCCTGATGCACTACGACCTGCGGGAACGGGATTTCGATTCCGTTCCGGTCCAGCGCAAGCTTCAGCTCCCGGAGCAGGATGCGGCGTCCGGAATAAATGTTCGGCTCATCCACATTTGCGACAACACGCAGGATCACAGCTGAATCCGCAAGTTCTTCCACCTCCATAAACGTCGGGCGGTCATGAAATATTCCCGGATACATTTCCGGCAGTTCCTCGGTCAGCGCAAGGATGACCTGCTCCGCCTTCTCCAGATCCGCATTGTAGGAGATCCCCTCATCCGCGATGGCCGTGGAAGCGACCTCGGACAGATTGACAAGCGTCCGGATGTCCGAGTTGTTGATAACTTTAATATTGCCGCCGGCATCCGTGATCTGCGTCGTCCGGATTCCGATGGAAGTGACCGTTCCGCGGTAATTGTCTATGGCAATAATGTCGCCTACATGGAACTGACCTTCAAAAATGATAAACAGTCCGGTGATCACATCCTCGATCAGAGTCTGGGCGCCAAATCCTACAATAAGACCCAGGACGCCGAGAGAAGCGATGACAGCCACCATATTTACCCCGAGAATGGACAATCCGAAGATCAGACCGTAAATCACGACCACATATTTAATAAAGTTGCAGACGAGGCTTTTCAGCGTCTCGGCATGACGGCTCTTTAGCTTCACATTTCTGTTGAATATCTTGATTACAAAGCTGACCGCCCAGCACTCCGCAATCAGAAGCGCCAGCGCCACCAGACTCATCGCGTCAAAACGGCCGTCCGCCTGCACCGGCATATGCTTTGTGAAATATGTATTCTGGAAATCCCGCGATCACCTGTCCTATTGGAAATCTTTTTTTCTTTCTGTCCATTTTTTATCCCTCTTTTGTCACTGTTATTGTTGAATTTGTGATCGGATCGGCGATCTCATTGAAGACGAAGCTCCATTTCTCCCGCCGGATCTCCTCACCGTTATAACTCACCACTACGGTATATGTGTACTTCTCACCTGCCGCGATCTGTGAAGGATCATCCGGCCTCCAGCGAACCATTTGCCTGAAATGCCATGCGGGATCAGCCTTATCGACGAACAATTCTTGGAAATAAGTCTGAGCTTGCTGCTCTAAATTTTGATTTAAAACTCTCATCAACGGCGAGAGTTTCACCAAATGAACAGCCGTTGGCGTCGTTCTCTGGAATAATTATGTAAAAGGAGGATGACGAGAATGAAAGAAGAAATCGTCAGCGAGGTTGTGCAGCAAATGCTACCCTTTCTGGATACTGCTGAGCATAGCCTCTATGGTCGTTTGGTAATATGAGAACGGAAACAAGTTCTTTTATCTGCAAGCAGGTATTTCATGGATTGTTTCTAATATCCTTTTGTTTGGGAAACTCCCCGTTCCCATTTTGATACCGCTTTATCTGTAACACCCATTTTTTCAGCAAGCTCAAGCTGTGTCAAACCCTGCTCTTTGCGCAAAGCTGCAACCATACTTCCAAACGTCTGTTTTTTCATTATACTTACACTCCTTTTATCTGATGAACATATGATATCATTTTCTCCATTCTGAACTCAACCGACTGCTGGTTTCCTCAACTCACCTGACAGTTTACAGCAAGGTCCGCCGGCAGGATTTGGAAAAATTCTTATATTAAAATTTTTCCAAATCCTCTTGACTCTCACGCTGCGTAATGCTTTATTCTTTTCTCAGGGAACAACAGATATGAGCGCTCATTCCTGTTTTTTCCTGTACTGAGAGGAGCTGTTTTGATGAAAAGTGTAAGTCAGGTTGCAAAGCTGACCGGCGTCAGCATACGGACACTTCAATACTATGATGAAATCGGGCTGTTGAAACCAAGCGAACTCACTGCAGCTGGTTACCGGATGTATGATGATAACGCATTGCAGACCTTGCAGCAAATCCTGTTTTTTAAGGAGCTGGGATTTCCACTAAAAGAAATAAAAAAGATTTTGGAGAAACCAGATTTTGACAGGATTGCTGCTTTTAAAAGGCAAAAAGAACTGTTCCTGCTGAAACGGGAGCGCCTTGACCGGCTTATACAGCTTCTCGAACGTCTTGAGAAAGGAGAACAATGTATGAGCTTTCAAGAATTTGACCTGTCAGATTACATCAACGCTTTGGAAGATTTCAAATCCAATCAGGCAGAAACCGTCATTCAACACTGGGGGAGTATTGAAAATTTTGATATGTTCATTCAGAAAATCAGAGATGATGAAGAACATGTGGCAAAACTCGCCATCCAGCAGTTTGGCAGTATTGAAAAATATACCGAAGAAATGAAACATAATCTGGAACATTTCTTTGAAATAATGGAAAAGTGGCAATCACAGATACCGGAAGAAATGCGGACAGAAGATAAATTTCTTAAGCTGGCTTCTCACAAAGGAGAAGATGTGGCTTCGGAACCGGTTCAAAGCATTGTAAAGGAAATCATAGCCAACGCTCAGACCACTGCCCCAAAACTTCTGATCGGAGGTTCAGAAAATTATTGCCGGATGATGATCGACACTTATTCTAATGATTATCTAAGCAAAGTATTTGACACAAAACATGGTGCAGGAAGCAGCGAATATATTGTGAAAGCCTTCCGCTATTATTCTGACAATAACTGCACAGAAAACAATTAGAGCCATTTTAGAGCCAAAAGACATAAATCGACCCCGGAAATTCCCATTCTGTCGGCATTTCCGGGGTTCTGTCTGTTACTCCAGTTCACAAAATCAAATCCAATTCTATACAGTTTTGTATAGGAGATTTGATTCCATTTGATTTTAATTGTGTCCAACTGTCTTGTTTCTATGGTCTGTCTCTGCTAGTGTTATCAATTTGTTATCATGATGATGTTATCACGCTCACTTAAGTGTCCGGGGCTGCCATATGCCTTGTTCTCAGTCTTGCATGCACATTTGAAGCTCCATATAACACATCTGTAACTGTCACTTTATCCATATCTACAATGTAACAGACAAGGTAATTGTCAATTACCATTCTGCGCATTCCCCAAGAGTGTTCCGGCTCTACCTCAAAAACCGGACATCTCTCAGGATTACTTTCCAAAGTGAGAATGGCATCTGCAATACGGTTATATTGACCCATAGCATTCTCCGCTGCCAAAAGAACATCTGCTATATAGTCATAGATTCCTTCCATGTCCTCAAGGGCTGTCTGGGTAATTTCTACAATCCGTTTTCCCATCACCTATGAGTCTCCCTAAACTTTTTGAATGCTTCTGCAGCGTTCTCTGTCCTTCCGGCTCTGTAATCATCATAACCTTTCTGAAGTTTCGCATGAAGAGCCGCATCTGTCATCTGAGAGGCATCTATATCTGCCGGCGCCTTTGGAAGCGTAACGGAAAACGGAATTCCTCCAACTAAAACTACTTGATTCAGGAACATATCGACAGCCGTTGACATTGGTATGCCCAGACGCGAAAGAACTGTCTCTGCCTCTGATTTTAATGTAGGATTAATCCGTAGATTAAGTGTTGCTGATTTCTCCATAATTTCACCTCCATTTACGCTTTAATTGTAACGCTTTTGTCGTTACACGTCAACGCTTTCCGCTATTATTCCTAAAAAAACTGTACAGAAAATAATTAGAGTCATTTTTGAGCCATAAGACATAAATCAACTCCGGAAATGCCCATTTCATCAGCATTTCCGGGGTTCTGTCTATTACTCAAACTCGCAAATGAGTTTTTGTCACTATACATTTTTGTATTTATCTTATTTCTGTTATCAATCAAAAATTCTTGTAATATCCTGATACCGATTGACGACACGATATATCTCTGCATACTCGTTGCTTACCTTGTAGATAATCACATAATCTTCCCATATCGCATATTTATAGTCTGTCCGAAAGCTGACTCGCTTTGAAAGGTCTGAACCCATTCCCGGAAACATCTGGAGATTCTCAAGTTTACCATAAATTTCCTTTATAGTCTTTGCGGCATATTCTTCACTATCTTCAGCGATGTAATCCCGGATATTCTTTAAATCCTTTGCAACAATCGGATTAATCCGTAATTTTAACATCTTATTCCCCCACAAGTGCTTTCAGTTCATCCAAATCCAGCCATCCTTCGCCATCTTTCACTGTTTCTTCAGCTTCCTGCAGCTTCATCAGAAGTTTTTTTTCTGCTCGATCACGCTCATAATCTTCAATATCCATAACTACAAAACGACCTCTGCCATTCTTTGTCAGATATACGGGTTCTCCTTTATGACAGTTTTTCAAGACTTCATTATAATTTCTCAAATCAGATACTGGTAAAATATTTGCCATATTCTTTCAGCTCCTTCCTTGATTTCATATTATTTCCGTCACTTTTATTATATACAAAAAGCTGTAAAATTCAACGTGAATTTTTACAGCTTTTTGTGTCTCCATATGTCTTAAGCATTTATCAATCTCACTTAATCACTTAAAACACCATCAATAATGCTTTAAGAGTTTGTTGTGTCTTAAAAAGAATAGCTTTTAGCAAAACTAGGGCTGCCAACTTATTAGAAAAATATAAAGAAGAAAATCAGCGTTTATCTAGCAGAGTACCCACTAATATATATCAGACTATCTTACAGCAAAATGTAACAAATAAAATATCTAAATTAGAGACTTATCTCTAGTCTTAGAGAGTACTGAAAATATTCTCTATATAGGTATCAAAAAGGTATCACGCCACACACTAAGAGCCGGAAAGTCTGCTGTTTATGCGGCTTCCCGGCTCTCTGTTTACTACTCCAGTTCTATCGTCCCCGGCGGTTTACTCGTCAGATCATACAGTACCCTGTTGACCCCTTTCACCTCATTGATAATCCTGCTCATCACTTTCTGCAGCACATCAAATGGAATCTCCGCCGCCTCTGCAGTCATAAAGTCCACTGTATTCACGGCGCGCAGCGCCACAGCGTAGTCGTAGGTCCTCTCGTCGCCCATGACGCCCACGCTCCTCATATTCGTGAGCCCTGCGAAATACTGACCGATGCTCCTGTCCAGTCCCCCTTTCGCGATTTCCTCCCGGTAGATGGCATCCGCGTCCTGCACAATGCGCACTTTCTCAGCTGTAACTTCTCCGACGATGCGCACGCCAAGTCCCGGTCCCGGGAACGGCTGCCGGAATACCAGTTCTTCCGGCAGTCCGAGTTCCAGCCCCGCTTTGCGCACCTCGTCCTTGAAAAGGTCCCTCAGAGGCTCGATGATTTCTTTAAAATCCACGTAATCCGGAAGTCCGCCCACATTGTGATGGGATTTGATGACTGCGGACTCACCGCCCAGGCCGCTTTCCACCACGTCCGGGTAAATGGTTCCCTGCGCGAGAAAGTCTACCGCGCCGATTTTCTTTGCCTCTTCCTCGAACACGCGGATGAATTCTTCTCCAATGATTTTCCGCTTCTGTTCCGGCTCTGTCACGCCCGCAAGTTTGCTGTAATATCTCTCCTGGGCGTTCACGCGGATGAAATTCAAATCGAAATCGCCGGACGGACCGAAGACCGCCTCAACTTCGTCGCCCTCATTCTTGCGGAGCAGACCATGGTCTACAAAGACGCATGTGAGCTGTCTGCCGATTGCTTTGGAGAGCAGACCTGCCGCCACGGAGGAATCCACGCCCCCGGAAAGGGCGAGCAGGACTTTGCCGTCCCCTACCTTCTCACGGATTTCCCGGATGGAGCTCTCCACAAAAGAATCCATCCGCCAGTCCCCTGCGCAGCCGCAGACATTCTTCACGAAATTATTGATCATCTTCGTGCCTTCTTCCGTGTGCAGCACTTCAGGGTGGAACTGGATTGCATACAGTTTCTCTGCCTCATTTTCCGCCGCTGCCACCGGGCAGTCTGCCGTGTGCGCGGATATCTCGAATCCCGGCGCCGTCTGCGCAATATAGTCGAAATGGCTCATCCAGCAGATGGTCGGGGTGGATACATTTTCAAATATTTTTGATGCTGTTTTGTCGATGACGACTTCCGTCTTGCCGTACTCTCTGACGTCCGCTTTCTTCACTTCGCCGCCCAGCACATGCATCATGAGCTGCGCGCCGTAGCAGAGCCCGAGCACGGGGATGCCGAGCCGGAACAGTTCTTCCGTATATGTGGGGGAGTCCGGCAGATAGCAGCTGTTCGGACCTCCTGTCAGGATGATTCCTTTCGGGTTCATTTCCCTGATTTTTTCAAGGTCCGTTCTGTAAGAATAAATCTCACAATACACATTACACTCCCTGACCCGTCTGGCGACAAGCTGATTGTACTGTCCGCCGAAGTCAAGGACGATTACCAATTCCTTCTTCAAAGTTTCCCTCCTGGTCTTTTACTCAGATTGCAATTTGTCCGCTATCAATTATAGTGGAGCGCACTTCATTTGACAAGTACTTCCTGCGTGGACTCTGGCACCCGTTTCTGCATGCGACCTGGCACCCCTTTTCCCTACGCTCTCCTGCACACGTCATCCCGGGCAATTCTCCCCGGATGACCGATTCCCGGACCCCGGACGCCGCACGTGCAAAAAAGAGTTCCGCATGTACGGTCTTCCCATACATACGGAACTCTCCTTTATTCTATCTTCCCTCCGGGGACCTTCCCCGGAATATCCCTCTAGAAGATATGATAATTCACGACCAGTGCTGCGAACACGATGGATACCATGGACAGCAGCTTGATAAGGATGTTGATAGACGGTCCTGACGTATCTTTAAAGGGATCGCCTACCGTATCGCCAACGACAGCAGCTTTGTGGCAGTCGCTTCCTTTGCCGCCGTGGTTTCCGCCCTCAATGTATTTCTTCGCGTTGTCCCATGCGCCGCCTGCGTTCGCCATGAAGATGGCCATCAGGAATCCGGTCGCCGTGGACCCGGTCAGAAGTCCGATGACGCCGTTGTATCCAAGCACAAGACCTGTCACCACAGGTGTGATGATAGCCAGCAGCGTCGGAAGTATCATCTCATGCAGGGAAGCCTTTGTACAAATATCGACACAGGTCTCATAGTCCGCCTCAGCCTTTCCTTCCATCAGCCCTGTAATCTCCTTAAACTGACGGCGCACCTCGACCACGATGCTCTGCGCCGCGCGTCCGACAGAGTCCATTGTCAGAGCTGCGAACACGAAGGGCAGGCATGCGCCGATGAAGATGCCTACAAGGACCGTCGGGTTCATCACGCTCATGTCAAGCGCAACATCCGCGCCGCCTACTTCCTGGACTTTCTCCACATAAGAAGCGATGAGCGCCAGAGCTGTCAGGGCAGCAGAACCGATGGCAAATCCTTTTCCGGTTGCAGCCGTTGTATTTCCAAGAGAATCCAGCGCGTCCGTGCGTCTTCTGACTTCCGCGTCCAGTCCTGCCATCTCTGCGATACCGCCCGCGTTGTCTGCGATGGGACCGTAAGCGTCCGTTGCAAGGGTGATGCCCAGCGTGGACAGCATGCCGACTGCCGCCAGGGCGATTCCGTACAGACCTCTCGTGGTCTCGATGAATCCGCCGGAGAATGCATAGGCAGCCATAACGCAGATGGCAATGATGATGATGGGCACTGCCGTTGAGAGCATGCCGAGGCTCAGTCCGCCGATGATGATGGTCGCGGAGCCGGTCTCGGACTTGCCGGCAAGCTTCTGGGTCGGTTTGTAAGTATCAGATGTAAAGTACTCGGTAAAGAATCCAATCAGCACGCCTGCGAGCAGACCGCCGAGGATTGCAAAATAGAATCCGATGAAATCTTTTCCGAGGATGAACCATACCAGCGGGAACGCAACTACCGCGATGATGACCGCGCTCGTGTTCGTGCCGCGCCTCAGGGCTTTGAGCAGTGTGCTCTGGTCCGTGCTCTCCCCCGTCTTTACAAGCAGGGAGCCAAGGATGGATGCCAGCACGCCGACTGCCGCCAGCACCATCGGGATGATGACCGCATTGACCCGGTCGACTTCCGCAATCTTGTTGAATGCGATGACGCCCAGCGCGCATGCAGAGAGGATGGAGCCTACATAAGATTCGTAGAGGTCCGCGCCCATTCCGGCAACGTCGCCTACATTATCGCCTACATTGTCCGCGATAACAGCCGGGTTCCTGGGGTCGTCCTCCGGGATGCCCGCCTCGACCTTTCCGACAAGGTCTGCTCCCACGTCCGCAGCCTTTGTGTAAATGCCGCCGCCGACACGGGCAAACAGAGCCATGGAAGAAGCGCCCATACCGAATGTCAGCATGGTGCTCGTGATATCTTCGATGGAAAGTTTAAATACAAGTTTCAGCAGGAGATACCAGATGGAGATATCCAGCAGTCCGAGTCCGACCACGGTGAATCCCATTACGGAACCCGCTGAAAACGCTACGTTGAGTCCTTTGTTCAGGCTCTTCTGACATGCAGCCGCTGTCCTTGCATTCGCCCTCGTCGCAATCTGCATCCCGACGAATCCGGACAGTCCCGAGAAGAATCCGCCCGTTACAAATGCAAAAGGAACGAACCAGGTAAGAAGTCCCAGCGCAGCCATCACAAACAGGATGATGAACATAACGGCGAAGAATCCGATGAGTATCTTGTACTGCCGGCGCAGATATGCCATCGCCCCCTTATGGATGGATGCGGAAATCTTCTTCATGGTATCGTTCCCTTCCGGGAAGCGCAGTACCTTCTGCGCTCTGCTTGCCACAAACAGGAGCGCGATGATGGAGCCGCATAATGTCAGTAGTGCCAGTTGATTGTCCATTAAAAATCTCTCCTTCCTTTTTGAATCTATATGTGGTCTATTATATCATCTCTTCGTGTTTTTTAATATAGATTAATTGTAAATTTTTAGCGACATTTCTGTGCCGGACGAGTCCCGGCTCCTGCCGCCGCAGCGCGCTCCCTGCGGAGCTTTTTTATTTCACAGCAAAATAAAAAACCCCCCTCCCGGCGGAATATCCCGCGGGGGATATCCTGCCGGAAGAGGGGCTTCTCTTCTCATTTGCGAAAGTGCCGTCAGAATTCAAATACTGCCACGCCGTATGCCGGAAGCGGATAGGCGATGGAATACTTCTGTCCGTCACACTCCTGTTTCACCGGTTTGTAGATGAGCGGACGCTCTGCGCCGGAGCCGCCGTATTTCTTGTCGTCGCTGTTGAGCACCAGCTTAAGCTGCTTTCTCCTTGTGACGCCCACGCGGTAATCCGGGCGTTCCATCGGCGTGAAATTGCAGACGAACAGGAGGTTCTTTTTATTGTCTTTCGAGTGTCTCTCAAAACTGTAGATGCTGCGGAAGATATCGTCCGCGTTAATCCATTCCATGCCTTCCGGTTCGGAATCCATCTCGTACAGCGCTTTGTTCTTCCTGTACAGATGGAGCAGGTCGCGGTACCAGTTCTGGATTGCCTGATGTTCCGGTTCAGCCAGCAGGAACCAGTCCAGCTCCCGTTCTTCGCTCCACTCTCTGAGCTGGGCGAATTCCTGTCCCATGAAGAGCAGCTTCTTGCCCGGGTGTCCGGTCATGAAGGCGTACCCGACTTTCAGGTTTGCATACTTGTCAAATCCAAGTCCCGGCATCTTGTTGAGCATCGAACACTTCAGGTGGACCACCTCGTCGTGCGAGAGGACGAGTATGTAATTCTCGCTGTAGGCGTAGGAGCTTGCAAATGTCATCATGTGGTGCGCATTTTTCCGGAAATAGGGGTCCAGTTTCATGTACTCCGTGAAGTCGTGCATCCAGCCCATGTTCCACTTCAGGCTGAAGCCCAGTCCGCCGTCCTCCGGCGCGCCCGTTACTTTCGGCCATGCCGTGGATTCCTCGGCTATCATGACAGCGCCTTTGTTCCTTCCGAGCACGACCGAGTTGAGATGTTTGAAGAACTCGATTGCTTCCAGGTTCTCATTGCCGCCGTATTCATTTGCCACCCACTGACCGTCCTGCTTTCCGTAGTCCAGATAGAGCATGGATGCCACCGCGTCCACGCGCAGGCCGTCCACATGGAAATGCTCAATCCAGAACAGCGCGTTGGCGATGAGGAAGTTCTTTACTTCCGCCTTGCCGTAGTCAAAAATCTTCGTTCCCCAGTCCGGGTGTTCGCCCTTTCTCGGGTCCGCGTACTCAAAAGTCGGCGTTCCGTCAAAGTCTGCCAGACCGTGTGCGTCTCTCGGGAAATGCGCCGGCACCCAGTCCAGGATGACGCCGATATTGTTCCTGTGGAGCTCATTGACCAGATAGGCAAAATCTTCCGGCGTTCCGTATCTGGAAGTGGGCGCGTAATAACCGGTCACCTGATATCCCCACGAGCCGTCGAAGGGATGCTCTGCGATGCCCATGAGCTCGATGTGGGTATATCCCATATCTTTCACATATTTTATGATGGCGTCCGCAAATTCCCGGTATGTGTAAAATCCTTCGTCATCCCTGCCCGGATGCCGCATCCAGGAACCCGGGTGCACTTCGTAGATGGACATCGGATTCTTCTTGTGGTCCCATGTCTGGCGGCGCGTCATCCACGCGCTGTCCGTCCACTTCAGATGGGAGATGTCCGTCACGCGGGATGCGGTTCCCGGACGGAGCTCTGCATAGTTGGCAAAGGGGTCAGCCTTGAAGATGCGTTTGCCCTGCTGCGTCTCAATGCAGAATTTATACATGTCGCCTTCCCTTACGCCGGGCACGAAACAGGTATAAATGCCGAGCGGTTCCTGCCGCTCCATATAGTCCGCCTCGAAATCCCAGCCGTTGAAATCACCCACGACCGCAACACGGCGGGCATTCGGCGCCCATACGGCAAAATAAACGCCTTCCTCGCCTTTGCGCACCGCCTTGTGAGCGCCCAGCTTCTGATAGATTTCATAATGATTTCCCTGTCCGAACAAGTACTGGTCCAGTTCGCCAATCTCATAAGGCTCGACTTTTTTCTTTGTGGTTTTCTCTTTTTTCATAAAAGACACCTCGCCGCTCATTTTATAATATCTATATTATACTGAATCAGCACGGAAAAATAAAGGGAAAGCGGACAATCTCTTCGATATCGTGCCATTCTGCATCGTACCGGAACGCGTTTCCCGAAACGGCGCGGGCTGAAGGGTTACTGTTTCCCGTCCCTCCGCCCGGTCCGTCTTCTCACAAACAGCGCCGCTGCCGCCGCCCAGACGTCGTATCCTCCGAGCTGGTCCATGACTTCCTCCACACTGTAGACGAACTTTGAGCCGTTCGGCGCGTAGACATCCAGATTTTCAAAGAGAAGCACCTCTGAGATTTCTGCCGCCCCGTTTCCGGAGCCGTCCTGTCCGGACTGTCCGGATGAAGTATGCATCGCCTCATATGCCGTCTTTACTTCTACGGAGGTCCATCTCTTTGTCTCCACTGTCTGCGGGCTGGAGGTTGTTCCTTGATTCGTCGTATAAGTCCTTGTCAGGCGGAAGGTCACCGCAGGGTACGCCTCCGGTTTCCCGTCATCTCCCATGGGCAGGGACAGGAATTTTTTCACTGCCACAGCGCCTTTGACACTGTCATAGACATTTGTCACGATGTAGGAATTGACGCCCGGCGGATTCTTGTAGACATCCCACATATCCTCTGCCCGGCTGCCTTTCGGAACGTCTGCATCGGCAGAATAGGTGATGTTTGTTTCCCGTATCGTATAGGCATAAAGATTGCCCTCACCGTCATATTTGGGAAGTTCCGGTTTCCCTTTCTCCCCGGTCACAACGATGGCTCCGTCTTCATCTACAGAAACGGTATTTTCCCCTTCGTATTTCATTTCAAAGCGGTAGAAAGTACCGGAATAGAGGTCTTCCCAGTCGGTTATCTTCAGGGTCGCGACCTCTTCCATCTTATCCTCTGTGCCGCCTGCATCCGGAGTTCCTTCCGTATCTGCGCCGCTGCCATCACCTGTATCCCCGGCATCTGTGTTCCCGGCATCTGCGCTTCCGCTATCTGTGCTCCCGGTGTCTGCCAGGCTGCGGTACAGGGTGAACTCTACCTGGGGCAGGTCCGCGTCATCCCAGTTTCCGGGCAGGGACCGCCAGATTTTCTGTCCTTCGATGGTCACCGTATTCTGTATCGTATTGGTAAATGTCCCGTCTTCTTTCAGAGCATAGTGGGGCGCCTCATCCGTCCCCACGTTGATGACCTCATCCATGTATGTATTCTGGACTTCATATTCTGTCCCAATCTCTGTCAGCTCCCCTTGTGCTGTTCCTGCGACTGAATATATCGTATCCGCATAATCGAATCCGGACATATCTGCGCTGGACTGCTCCACCGCGTAATAGGTCATCTCATAGCCCAGGTCGTCATACTTGGGCACGCCGCTGATTTCCACTTTCCAGTGGGTCTTGTGATGGTCCTCATCCTCATAGGTCCACCGGTAGCTTGCCTGATATGGCACAGTCTTTGTAACAACCTGCCCGGTCTCTTCGTCCCGGACGTGTTCCGTGCGGTAGATTGCCAGATGGATATCCGGACGCCGCCCGCCGTCGGAGATATAGTTGTCCTTCCACAGCTTGTGCCAGGAAATATCCTTCTGACCGGTCAGCCGGTTTTCACAACCGCCTTCTGCTCATCCTTCGTATGGTGACTGCCCACTTGATAATCTGTCAGCTCATAGCTGACCCCATAGTCTGCAAGGAACTCTTTCAACCCAGGATGCTCCTCTATGACCTTATCTTTCGTCATCTCCATGAGCTTCCCGTCCTGCCCTGTTTTCAGCCATACTTCCTTTACGGAATAGCTCACCGCCGCTCCGGTATCGTCGTATTTCGGCAGGTTGAAGAAATAGTAATCCGAAGAATCCTTCTCCAGGCTGATGGGCTGGTAAGCTGCTGCCGGACTGCCGACCTGACTCTGAATCGGAACCGCTCCGCCCAGGCTTCCGAGCGTCACCGTATCGCCGCTTTTACCGCTATCGCTGCCGTCTTCTCCCTGGAAGCTGTTATAAGTAATCTCATAGGAAGCTGCATTCTCCCCGGAAAGCTCCAGCTTCAGGGCAGGTATCAGTTCTGTACCATCTTCCTTCTTTATTTCTTCAATCGCATTTTGCAGCGCTGCGCGCAGTCCGCCCGCATTTGCTCCCGCACCGTCGACCCACTTCTTCGTCACCGTATAATCGATGGTCCCGAGCCTGCGGTTCACCACCGTGTAGACTTGCAGTCCTTCGATTTTGGTACTGGTATATACTACCTCGTACCGGTGGTCGTCTGTGGTGTACTGGATGCGGGTATGGTCTCCATCGCCGGTTCCGGAATACTCTGTCGGCGCGTTCGCATCATATGACGGCTCATCCTCACTGTCCAGCAGATAGGACTGGAGAGGAATTTTATTATTTTTCCCCACTGCCGTCTCCAGAATGTAGACATCCTCCGGCTCTTTCTCTTCAATCCCTACATAGGCATGCCACTGATGGCTGTCCATTGTCACACTGTCGATTTTTTTATTATCGTCTCTGTCATACACCGTCACTGTCACCGGCTCCCGGTGTTCCACATCGCTGTCGTCAATCCAGCTCTTGGCGACCATGATATAGTTGCCCTCGCCCGGTGCATTTGTGACCGTAGTCTCATAATCGCCGGTCGTCTCATCGCGGACCGTCTTATAGGAGGGCATGCCGTAGCCAGTCACCTGTCTCTCGATGAGCATGTAGGTGTACTCATGTCCGTCCTCATCGTACTCATTCAGGTCCGTTATCGTAAACGAAAGTATTTCCCTTGTCGGTCCGTTCACCGGTTACTTCCTGAACCTCTCCGTCTGTATCCACCACGTCCGTGACAGACGCATCTCCATCTCCGGAGGCTTCCACGCGCCCGAAGACCTGTTCATAGTGGTCGGCAGGGTCACCGTCTGCGGTCGTTCCCGAAAGGTATTCCCGGACCACATAGACGTACTCATACCCTTCCGGTCCGTATTTGTCCAGGTCATCAAAGGAAATCCCATATATGTCCCCTGTTCCTGATGTATCTGCCGAATTTTTCTTCGGAAGGTCTTCCAGTTTCAGCTCCAGAAGTTGACCGTCCTTATCGCGCACTGCGGCTGCCGTTGTATAGCCTGCTCCCTTGCGGTACCGCCCTGATGCACCTGCGTTGTCACAGAACCGTAATTGACCGACGCCGCATTGTCATAGACGACGGAAAGCCAGTCGTCTTCCGGCATGTCTGCTGTCCGGAGAGGATTTTCATCTGATACCTCCGCACGGGCATACCACACCTGCATGGCGCTGGTGATATCGTACTTGTCCAGTCCTTCTACCGTGACCGTATAGGTCCCGTCCTCATTCCCGCTGACGCGGACGGACTCTTGGGAAATGGGAGACTGCCGTTTCGTCCCGTCCCGGTCATAGAGATAGAAATGCGCAAGAATCTGGTTCTCTATCGTATCTGCCGTGAGATACTTCTCTTCTCCCGGCCTGGGGCGGATGGAAAAGGTAAACTCTGTCTCGAGCATGTAATACCAACCCGGTTCTACACCGTAGGAATCCTTATTCTCTTCTGTCACTTCCTGGAGACGGTAGCCGTCTGCCTCTCCGGGCGCGAATGTCCAGGATACGTCCTTCTGTACATTTCCTCCCTGGCCCGGTTCCTCATCCTGACCGGGTTCCCCTTCCGAACCGGCTGGAACCGTAATCTGCGACGGCAGTGTGTTGGCAGGAATCTGCACCCGGTATGTACCGCCGCCGGGGTGCCTGCTGCCCTGCTCTTCCCCGTCTGCCGGTTCTTTTCTGTCGGCGGACTCTTCCTGGTCGTTGGCGCTTTCCCCGTCCGGCTTGTCCTTCCGGTCCGTATCGGTATATGCTGTCCCGTTCTCCTGCGGTCCCGCAGCGGACAGCGTTCCGCCCGGCATCATGGTAAATGCCGTGGCGAGTGCCAGGAACAGGCACAGAAATCTCCTGTATCTATTTCGTTTGCTCCCCTTCATGGTACAGCCTCCTGTATCTAATTTCCATTATTGCCTTTTGTTTACATACTTTTCTATTATCATATTTCTGTCTCCTTTTTGACACATTTTCTCCGAAAAATTACCGGAAATCGCGCAAAAAATACTGACATCCCGCGCAAAAAAAGCGCCCCTCAAGCCATTTCGCAGCTTAAGGAGCGCCCCTGCCGGGTTTCCTTACATATTAAAATCTTTCTCTGACAGATAGATGCGGTCCGCCTCGTCCGTATTCTTTCCAAACACACGCTTCACCAGCTTCTTTGCGGATGCTTTCTGTGAATGGGAAATGGCGTCGTCCATGATTTCCTTCACTTCCGCCACGGTCACTGCGTGGTCCTCTCTCTGGAGCGAATCAATCTTGCTGTACAGCGCCAGAATTCCCATCTCGTCGATGCGGTATCCGTTCTCCTGCGCATAAGTCTGACCGAATGTGACGAGCTCATCATTGATGAAAATCGGCACCTCAAGGCGGGATGTGAACTTCCTCCTGAACTCCCGGTTGGAAGAGAGCAGCCGGTCGATGGGCTTTCTCTGTTCCTCGAGTACGATGAGAAGCTCTCCCGTGTCTCTTTCCATCGCCTTGTTCAGGCGCGCCACGGTCTTTTCATTCATCTTTCCGGCTTTCTCTATGATGAGAGCGCCGCCGTAAAGTTTATCGAAAATGTCGCCAATCTTTTTCTTGTTCAGCGAATCTCCTGTCACGATAGCGACTTTCCCCTGACGGATGTTGCGCTGCTTCTGGATAGCCTTCACCACATCCACTGCCAGGACGGTCTTTCCGTTTCCTTTGTTTCCGACAATCAGCAGGTTTCCTGTCCTGGAAGTGCCCTGCCTGTTCGTGCAGTTCTTATCCTGCTCCAGCACGTCCACGAGCTGCTCGCTCATGCCCCGGACCGGAACGAAGTAGGAGAAGAGCTTCTTCTGCTCTTCCGTCAGACCGGCTCTCGTGCCGATGCCGCTCTGCATCGCCAGGTCGTATCTTCCATGTACCACAAAGCCTGTATCGGATATGGACAATGCATCGGAAATCTCATCCAGCGGAAGGGGAGCCGTCTTTCCGGTTGCAATCATCTTTGCCGTCTCTTTGCGGCTGAGGGGCGTAGTCGCGGAAAGGATGTCCATATTGTCGTCGTCATCATCCGGGACTTCTCTGTCGTCCGGCATATCCGCGTGTTCCGGATTCACCCGGAATTCCTCATCCAGGTCAATGGCATCGTCCTCGACTTCATCCTCGCCGAAGTAATCCTCTTCCTCGTCATATTCGTCGTCATATTCTCCGTCGGATTCATCGTCTTCCCCGAAGTACTCCTCTTCGTCAACGTCCTCTTCGTCGAAGTCTTCCTCTTCGTCAAAGGATTCGTCTTCGTCAAAGTCCTCCTCTTCATCGAAGAATCCGTCTTCGTCCAGGTCTTCCTCTTCATCAAAGGATTCCTCTTCGTCAAACTCCTCTTCGTCATCGAAGAACTCGTCCCCGTCGGAATCCTCCTCTTCATCCAGGAACTCCTCTTCCTCAAACTCCTCTTCGTCATCGAAGAACTCATCTTCCCCGTCGGAATCCTCTTCTTCGTCCAGGAACTCCTCTTCCTCGTCGAAGTACTCTTCGCCGTCTTCCGCATCGATGTCATCGGGCTCGTCAAAGTCATCCGTCAGTTCTTCCTCATCCGCATAGCCGTCCTCATCGAACTCGTCTTCTTCAAATTCTTCATCTATGCGGAGGGACTCTGCAACTTTGCCCATGTTCTCATGAGGCTCTTCTTTCTTCTGTACCCGAACCGGAGCAGGTTTCTTCTCTTCCTCCGGCGGTATCACGCCCTCTATCTCGTCGATCATCCGCTGGATATCCGGCGGGAGTATCGGCTCTATCTTCTTTGTTTCCTGTCTGTCCATAGCAACCCCTTCTGTCTCCCCTGTTTCTGTCCTGTCCTCTTCCGGCTCTGCCGGACTTTCTTCTGAAAGTTCTCCCTCTTCCGGCGCCGCCGTATCTTCTGTCTCTGCCTGTGCAGCAGCCGGAGTCTCCGGCTCGTCCTCCGGGACATCTTCCGCAGCATCCTGCGCAAGGAACTCCTCTTCCGGGAACTCGTCTTCCTCCGGGATTTCCTCCGCGTCTTCCGCCGGAAGTCCTTCCCAGTCATTGAAGATGTCGTCCAGGCTCATCTGTCCGTCCATCTCCCCGTCTTCCTCGACCGTGAGTTCTGTCATGCCGACAGCAGAAGATGCTTCCGCTGTCTTCTGCGCATGCGCCTTCTCCCGCTCCTCGGTGAGCTGTTTTATCATATCCACATCCACCACCGCTTCAATCTCGTCGATGGCATTCTCCAGGTCCCCGATTTCCGGCTCTTCCGGTTCTGCGGGCGCCTCCTCTTTCTCTTCACTCTCAGGATGGAGCAGCTGTCTCAGCGCCTCGTCAAGGGGCATCGTGTTCCCTATCTTCTTTTTCTTTCCCGTATCCGTGCCGATGGCGGTATCTCCCGCGCTGTCTCCTGCGCCAGCAGCTGTTTCCTCTGACGCTTCCGCTGCCGCGCTCTCCGGCTCTGTGCCTTCTGTCCCTGCGGCGTCTGCCGTCACATCCTGCTCTTCGTCATCCGCAGATGCTTCGTCTTCGTCATCTGCTTTTGATTCTGCATAGGTGACCACATCCGGCATCTCTTCCGTCTCTCCGGAAAGTTTTTCATATCTTCTGTCGTACTTCTCCTGCTGGGACGGAGTCAGCGGCTTATACTGCATCTTCAGCTCCATCGCCTTATAGACATACTGCCCCTCGCTGAACCAGAGAATGAGGTCGTCGCACTCTTCCAGGCACTCCGCCGTCATGCCCGCCTCCTGGTACAGTTTGGCGAGCTCATATGCCCACTCTTCGATATATTCGGATTTCTTATACTCTTCCAGCGCTTCTATCTGCTGCTCCACAGGCGCTCTCTGGGCGCGGAGTATCTGATAGCGCAGGATATACTGGTTCGGGTCTTTGGGCGCAATCTGCATGAAATCATCATAATAGTCGATTGCCTCATCCACATTGCCCGTCTTTAACGCAAGCGTACAGAGTTTGCTGACAATCTTTCTGCTGCCCTCTGCGCGGCGGTAAGCAAGATTCAGCACCTGATAGCTTTTCTGATAGTCTTTGCACTTTTCATAAATATCACTGACGCTCGTCAGCATCGCAGAATTCCGCACCCGTTTCCAGTCAATCGTATCCGCGATTTCCGCTGCCTTCCTGTGAGAGCCCTCCTCCATCAGTTCAAGCATCTGCTCTGTCTTCTGCTTATATTCATACTTGTCCACCGCATTCACCTCATAAAAAATATTTTATACAACGGTCAGTATTTGTCTTTCGTATCTTCAAAAAGACCAGACTTTTTCAATAGTTTATCATATGACTTTGATTATGTCAAAAAAATGCACCTTCAGTTGACATTGAAGATGCATTTTATTTCTTATTTAATTTTATCATTTTATATATGAAATCGAAGGAAATATATCGATTCGTTCCTGTGAGACCTCTGCCGTTTGTTATCTCATCAGCGGTCGATTTATTAAGACCTGCTTACTAAATCTGCCCTCCTTCAATAACAAATTTGAGGTTCATAGCAGCATCCTTATCGCTTTCACTTACGTTCCGGTATCTGGTACTATCTTATACTCTTAAAGGACTACCCAGGTTATTCTTCCTATAATTGTTCAGCTGTAACAATACCTCTCCCGATACTCTTACGCCTATTGAATTATTACTTCTATAACTATGTGCCCTTTACTATAAAATAGTATTCTACTCGATGTTTCTTTACACATCTTTGGAAATTCTGCTATATGTGGTATCTATATTCAATACGTCTGCAAATGTTAAATCTGATTGATGTTTTTCCGGATTCCGTACTCTTCGATTCTTCTCTTCTAAAATATAAATATATCCGGATTATCGTTCATCACTCTGACAAAGGTCTCTTACATCACAGGAACTTCCATCTGCCGTACCACTGACATATTGATGAAAAACGGAAACTATACTGTCCATGGGACTTAACCTCCTGCCGTTCAGTATTTACAGCCTAATCAAATAAGTGATTTAGGTATCCTTTTTGGATGGTTTTATGATAGCACCGGGGTTTTAATTTGTCAACACATTTTTGTGTTTTATTTTAAATAAATTTATTATTCTGGTATTTTTGTTTTAATTTTCAGAAAATTATATATTTTTAATTCATTCGTGGACAAATAACATGTTCCGGACTGCAGCCGATTCTCACAAGACGATATCATCAATCTTCTCAAATCCGTCCAGGGTATATGACTCCACGGTATTCCCGCTGACGAGATAGAACCGCTCTCCTGCGTACAGTCCCCGGACATTTCCGTAGAAATTTAATTCCCTTGCAAATACCTGCCGGAAGCCTTCGCCTTCCTCCCACGTGAAAACGACGTATTCCCCGGTGTCCCCATATGCCAGGAAACCGAAGAGATTCTTCTCCACATCCACAAACACC
Source organism: Candidatus Mediterraneibacter merdipullorum (assembly GCA_019117125.1). Classification (GTDB taxonomy): domain Bacteria; phylum Bacillota; class Clostridia; order Lachnospirales; family Lachnospiraceae; genus Mediterraneibacter; species Mediterraneibacter merdipullorum. Next base: position 8,988 of record DXAL01000006.1, on the reverse strand, counting down.
GCCCTGTAGTCGTACCCTGCGTCTGTCCCGTACATGTCTTCCAGGATGCAGGTATCCTGTTCCTCCACATCGGACGGGTCGGAGATATCGAACATAGAGACTTTCACGCCTTCTGTCGTCACTCCTTCTTCGTCCACATCCATGCCGATGCCGAGCAGCTTCCCGTCCCCGTAGGGATGGAGGTATTCGGAGAATCCCGGTATCTTCAGCTCGCCGATGATTTCCGGAGCCGCGGGGTCCGAAAGGTCCACGGAGAAGAGCGGGTCAATCTGCTCAAAGGTCACGAAATATCCCGCATCTCCCATAAACCGCGCGGAATAGACGCTTTCATCCGGCGCCAGGTCCCGGATTTCTCCTGTCAGCTCCAGGTCCTCATCCAGCACGTAGAGCGCGTTGGTGTCCCGCCCCTCGCGCAGCGACGTATCCTCAGCTCCTCCGGAGAAGAATCCGTCCTCCGTGTTCAGCGGCGTGACGGTGGTCACGAGCCGCAGATATCCGTTGTACTCGTCAATGCTGAAGGAATCGTTCAGTGTACCGTCCACTTTTGTCTGGGCAGCGCCTTCCACCGTGCCGTCCTGATAGGCGACTTTCCGCACCGACGTCTGCGTCACCGCGGCGTCCTCCCCTTTTGGGGCATCATAGTACGCCTCTGTGATATAGATATTTTCCCCGCTGACGTAACACATGCCGCCTGCGCCGAATACCGCTTTGCTGTCCGTCTTTTCTCCCGGCTCCTCCAGTGAGAACGCCGCAATCACGGTGTAGCTGCTCCCCATCTGTCTCTGGGGCATGTAGATATCCGCCGCTTCCACTGCCTTCCCCTGCACTTCCGGGATATAGGCTCCCACGGCATCGCGCGGCGCGGCGGTGTCTGCGTAGAAATCGCTCAGGACATAGATGTATCCGTCTTTTGCGCGCATCGTGTGATAGCTTCCGCTCTGGGAAACCGTCCCCAGCTTTTCCGGCGAGCCCGGGTCGCTTACATCGTATGTCTCCGCACAGGTGTACTGCCGGAAATATCCGTCGTATCCGCTCTCCCCGTCATCATAGTCCTGTCTGGTATAGAGAATGACCAGGCGCTCCGCCTGGGCATAGATTTCATTGACATAACATTCTTCCGGCAGCTGTATCTCCGAAAGTTCCTGCATTTCCGCAGTCCCGATTCCGATAATCTCCACATTCTGCCCGTTTACAATATACAGATTCTCTCCGTCGGTCTTGACAATATCCGCCTCGCCCACGCCTTCTTCCCGCACATTGGTATCCGAATAATCCCTGGATGCAGGGATGCTCCCTGCCTCAGAAGAAGCTCCGGCAGAAGTGCTTCCTGTGTCCGCCGCGCTCCCCGCAGCCATGTCAGACGCCGATTCCTCCGCGATGGCGCCCCCGTACATGCGCGCCTGCTGCTCTTCCGCTTCCGCCTGAATGTATCCGTATATCTCATCGTAATCTGCAGCGCACACAAGAGCGCCTGCCCGAGAATCCCGGGACGCCCCTTCGCCCCCTGCATCCTTCCCGCTTTCCGGAGCCGCCGCGCTCTCTGCCCCCGCCATATCGTCTCCCGAATCTCCGGGAATGAGCACTGCCCCTGCAATGACCGCCGCGCAGACGCAGGCTGCCGCTGCCGCGCCGACAGAATAGCGGCGGTACCGTTTCAGGCGCGTCTTTCTTCTCTCCCTTAACATCATCTCCACTGCCTCCGGCTCCAGAGACGGCGGAACGGGAATCTCTTCCGTCATCTTTCTCAGTCTGCCGGCCGTCTCTTCATATCCGGCATCCGGATTCTGATTTCTCTTTTCTTCCATCATCTTCATCCTCCTCTCCGCCTGACCCGGTCATCCCTGAAGCCGCGCGCGCATCTTCGCAAGGGCGCGGCTCTTCCGGGAGCGCACGGTGGCTGCATTTCTCCCGGTCAGCCGGGCAATCTCCTCACTCGGATAGCCGCCGAATACGGAAAACGCCACGATCATCCGCTCTTCCTCATCCAGTTCGGCAAATGCACGGCGCACGTCCTGCTGCCCGGCATAATCAGGCTCCGCCGCCGTCTGCGCTTCCAGATATGCATCCGCGCCCGGAACAGTCGTTTCCAGGCGGTGTTTCGACAGATTCTTTTTACACTGATGGTCCAGAATGGTAAACATCCAGCTCCGGAAGGACGCCTCCTTCTTCAGACCGGAAATATGCTCATACGCCGAGAGCACCGCCTCGCTCACAGCGTCCTCCGCCTCCTGCGGATGGCGCATCACGCAGAGCGCGAATCTGTACAGGTCCCTGTAAATCTGCGAATACAGCCGGGCAAATGCTTTCACATCGCCCCGCCTGGCTCTTCGTATCAGTTCGGATTCCGAACAGTTCTCGTAATCGTACATCTGCATCCCTCCTCCCGTACTGTGCACAGCAAAACAGATGAAACAGGACGGCGCTGCCGTTTTATCTGTTGTATATAAGAGTCCTGCGGACAGGATTTTGTTGCATGGAAAATTGAATTACATAAATTTGCTGTACGGAAAAAAGGAACCGGCGCTGTCTGAACTGTACAGACAGGTTTGCCAATTCCTCTTTTCATGTCCGTTTTACGTCTGTTTTTCTTCTGCTTTTATTCCGCCTTATAGTAGTTGATAAGGCATCCGTCGAGTATGATCTGGCGCTCTGCATCTGTCAGGTCGCCCAGTTTTAATTCCATCTCTTTCAGCCCGTCTCCCACTACATATGCTTTAATGGTATCCGCTTTTTCACTGACCGCGCTTCTCACTCCCGGGATAAAGAGATAGTCTCCGTTCCGGAACGGAAGATGCTCATGGTCCGCCTCTGTGATAAACGGAAGCATGCCCCAGTTGATGAGGTTGGAGCGGTAGCGCTTTGTCGCATATTCATTGGCAATATTCGCCCAGCCGCCCAGCACTTTCTGGCAGGAAGCCGCCTGCTCCCTGGCGGAGCCGTCGCCCGGCTTCACGGCGAATATGGTGCTGCCCACGCCGATATTTCCCTTTCCTGCTTCCGGATAGACTTTCTGTATCTCTGCCATGACCGGTCTGAGCTCTTCCAGCGCATCCAGCGGGCAGGTGCCTGCCTCGATGGCTTTCTGCGCTTTCTGCACTTCTTTTGCCCGTCCCACGTATGCCGGGTCTTTCCTGGAGAGCGCGAACTCTGCAAGACCAAGCGGATTGGAGCGGTAGGAAGAAGTCTCGCCCGACGGGATGAGCTCATCTGTGGTCGTCACCGGGTCGTGTATCTCGGATACGACTTTCACAATGAGGTTCTCCGGAAGCGGAGACATCTCCGGCCAGTCCTTGATATTCGGTCCGAACTGTATCTCTGCGGTTTCATCCGCCTTCCCGTGGCTGTCAAAGACGCGGTTCGCGTAAATCCTGCTGTCAAAGTGATATTTCTGTCCTTTGTACTCCACATCCAAAGCCGTCGCCGGCGTCAGGTATCCCTTGTTCGCCGCTGTGGCTGCGATGGAGCGCGCATCCATGAGCGCGACCGAAGAAATCTGTCCGCTCTGGAGCTTGCTGCCCTCCCGGTTCGGGAAGTTCCGCGTCGTGTGGCGGATGGACAGCGCATTGTTCGCCGGCGTGTCTCCCGCGCCAAAGCACGGTCCGCAGAACGCGGTCTTCACGACGGTCCCCGCTTCCATCAGGTCCGCCACTGCGCCGTTCTTCACAAGCTCCATATAAATCGGCATACTTGCCGGATAGACGCTGAACGTAAATGCGTCGGAGCCGATATTGTGTCCCCGGATGATGTCGGCTGCCGCGCAGATATTTTCAAATCCGCCGCCCGCACAGCCTGCGATGATGCCCTGTTCTACATAGAGCTTCCCGTCGCGTATCTTGTCCTGGAGGGAATACTCCACCGCTCCGTCCAGGCTGACAAAGGCTTTCTGCTCCACGTCGTGGAGGATGTCCTTCAGGTTCGCATTCAGCTCGTCAATGGTGTAGACGTTGCTCGGATGGAAGGGCATGGCGATCATCGGACGTATCTCGCTTAAGTTCACGTATACGCATCCGTCATAATATGTACATGCGCCCGGAGCCAGCTCGCTGTAGTCGTCCTTTCTTCCGTGTATCTCGTAGAACTCCTCAATCTTCTCATCGGTCGTCCAGATGGAAGACAGGCAGGTCGTCTCCGTCGTCATGACATCCACGCCGATGCGGAAATCTGCGCTCAGCTTTCCGACGCCCGGTCCGACGAATTCCATCACTTTATTGTTTACATAGCCATTTTTAAATACCGCGCCAATGATGGCAAGGGCAACATCCTGAGGTCCTACGCCCTTTGCCGGCTCGCCGTCCAGGTAGATTGCGATGACTCCCGGCATCTTGATGTCATATGTCTTGTTGAGAAGCTGCTTTACAAGCTCCGGACCGCCCTCTCCCATCGCCATGGTGCCCAGCGCGCCGTAGCGGGTGTGGCTGTCCGAACCGAGTATCATCTTTCCGCCGCCTGCAAGCATCTCGCGGGCATACTGATGGATGACCGCCTGATGCGGCGGTACATAGACGCCGCCGTACTTTTTCGCACAGGTCAGCCCGAACATGTGGTCATCCTCATTGATGGTGCCGCCCACCGCGCACAGACTGTTGTGGCAGTTCGTCAGCACATAGGGAATGGGGAACTTCCGGAGTCCCGATGCCCTTGCGGTCTGGATGATGCCGACAAACGTGATGTCATGGGACGTCAGCTTGTCAAATTTAATCTGAAGGTTCTCCATATTGCCGGAAGTGTTGTGCGCGCTCAAGATGCCGTAAGCCATGGTGTTCTTCGCCGCTTCTTCCTTTGAAAGGGGAACCTGTGCGTTTCCTGTATCTTCCACTATCTCAGCGCCGTTTAAAAGATAGACGCCGTTATCGTATAACCTGATCATCTGTCTCCTCCTTCTTGAATCCTGAACCCGCAGCCCCAGACCGGATGCTCTCTGCCGGACGCCGTGACCGCTCAACAGTGGTATTTTACCATACTGCACGAAAAAAGGGAACACCCCGAAAGATGCTCCCTTCCTGTTTCTTCCAGTTCCGCGTTATTCGTGACGCTCCAGGTCCATGGAGTCGATGATGCCTGTGCCGGCCTCCGTGTAGATATCGCAGCCGTTATAGTAACTGTCATCAGCATCCCATGTATAGGTATCCCCGTACTCTTCGTCCATGTAACTGCTGTCCGGGTCCCCGTAGGCAGCCAGCGCATCCTCGATTGGCGACCCGATCTGGATGCCGCCCGGGAAGAGCACCGTCATCCCGCCTTCCGACACCGACCACTCATCCACGGAAATCCCGCCCACCAGGCAGTCTTTCAGCTCCATGGGCTCGGAAGTCATATTGACGATGTCCGCTGTAATCTCATTTCCGTTTGCATCCTCGAACCAGGCAAGTTCGTACTCTTCCGGGTTAATCACATAATCATCCGGCGTGTACTCCCTGTCCATGGTCACGCCTGCCGCTTCCAGGTCTGCAATCGTGCAGGGCAGCGTCAGAACCGTGTCGTTAATCTGGACGGTATAGCTCTCCCAGTCACCGCCCAGAGCCGCGCTCTGTGCAGCCGGAGCCGCTGAAGCTGCGCCGGAGTCCCCGTCACTGCCGCTCCCGTCCGATGCGGAAGCTTCCGGCTCCCATGCCTCTGCGCCTGTTCCTTCTGCTGCCGCAATCACATCTTCCGGAACAGTGATGGGCTCTACGTTATCGTACTCCAAAAATGTCATGTCCACATAACATTCGGACACGGTCACGCCCTGTTCTTCCAGCATGGCGCCGAATGTATCCGCCATGTCAAAATAGAGCCTTGCCGGGAGGATGCTTTCCTGGTAAATGCAGATGGTACACGGAAAGACCATCTCTTTGAGCGCATCTTCGTCAATGCCGGTCCCGGAGAACGATTCCAGCAGGTCTGTCTGCATCATGTCCGCAAATATCTCGCCGTCCAGCTCCCCGGTCAGTTCAAAGCAGTCCTGCCCGTTGACCGTGACGAGCTCTTCCGAGAGTTCAAAATATTCCGCATAGTCTTCTATCTCACTCGTCATGCCCTCCACATCTGCGGAAAGCGCTTCCTCGTCGGCAGTCTCCTTTGTCCACTGGTCCTCCACCAGCATGTATGTGACGTACTCATCGCCTTCCTGCAGCGAGTACATCTCCGTATCCATGCCCAGGTCCATGCCGCCGAACCCCATTTCTATCGTACCTGCTCCGTAAGACGCTTCCGGCTCCGCCGTTGTATCGATGTCCATGTCCATGGCGATGGCGATCTGCTCCGTGCCATCCCCCATATTCATGCTCAGTTTGAGATTGGCTGCCACGGATTCCGCTTTATCTGCGCGGTCCACCATGTCCCGCAGAAGATTCTCCGGGGTCGCCTTTGTGCCGCATCCCGACATCAGGGCTGCGGTCATTGCTGCTGTCACTGCAAGAGCAGCGAGTCTTTTCGTATGTTTCATATCCTTTTTCCTCCGCTTGAATCTGTTTTTTTCAGCCTTCCGGTCCGGGTCAGTCCTGTCGGGGTCAAGTCCTGCCGGGGGCAGCTCTGCCGGGGTCAGTCCTGTCGGGATCAGTCCTGCCAGGTGTCCGATATCTCATCCCCGAAATATGCCACAATCAAATCCACCATTCTGTCGTAGCTTCGGACCCCGTCCGGCTGGCCGTTCACTTTCAGATATGTATCGTTTATCCTCTCCGCAGTCTGCGATACCGTTCCCTCGTGGCGTTCCCAGAATGCATTGTTCGCGGCAAGGTCCGGTTCCGCCTCTTCCGCAAGGGACGCCCGTACTTCCTGCCAGCTCCCGGCATCCGCCCGGTAGAGCGCATTCATACAGTACACCCACCCGGACAGGTAACCGCTGTAGCGGAAGTCCGTCCGTTCCGACGAGATGCATGCCAGAAATGCGATGAAGTTCGCCTCCTGTTCCTGCATGAACCCGCGCAGATGAGACAGTTCGTGACATGCGGTAAAGGGCTTGTTGTACGGCGTCATGTCCCCGTTGTAATTCGCCTCCACGGTAAACGGCAGATAAATGCCTGTCAGTCCCTGGTATGAGAGAATCTGGGATACCGCCAGTTCTTTCGGTTCCGGATAGTATCCTTCCAGAGACGGAAATGTTTCCGCCAGATGATGCATCGCCTGGACGGCGCCCTCTTTCTCGCTGCCGACGGGAGAGAGCTGCATCACGCCCTGTGCGTCCCTTGGGACTTCCCCGGCGATGCGGTTGACTTCCCCAGTGAGCCAGAGACAGATTTCTTCGAGCTCCTGCACACTGTACCGGTATGTAACGATGCCCTCTTCCTCTGAGAAAGATTTCCTGTGGTAATTGACCCCGCAGCAGACCGTGTACAGAAAGAGCAGGATGCCTGCCGCCAGGAGCACTCCCGAAAGCCATGCAGCCCCTTCCTGCCTGCCGCCGCTGCAATCAGCGCTTTCGCTGTTCCCGGGTCTGACGCACCGGAATGCCAGGCGCGCCAGCATCACAAAGAAAAGGATGAGCAGAACATAAATCCCCATCTCGGATACCGAAAAGGGAAACCATCCGCTCACTCTGCCCAGCGTCCCGACAAGCAGCGGGTACACGGTCCGTGCGTACCACTGTGCGAATCCCGGTCTGTTCGCCGCAAGGAGCAGCAGGACCGCGCTTAAGAAAAGCAGGACTGCCGCCGCCTTAAGGCGGCGTCCGGTATGCGGTTTTTTCCTCATCTTTCTGTACCATCTTTCGGAATCGTCTCAGCCGAGCATTTCCTCTTTCTTTGCGAGGATTGCCTCCACGGCTGCGCACGCCGGACAGTCACAGTATTTCGCTCCGGCAGCCTTTATCTCTTTTGCATGCGCCGCGACTTCTTTTGTCTTCTCCGCGCCGAATACCTGAGCGCCGCCGTCGGACTCTGCAAACGCTATGAGCATATCGACGGGCATGATGTCCCCTTCCAGCTCCGCGATGTACTTCTCTGTCTCCCGGGTCTCCCTGTCGGTCCCGAGCGCATCCAGCCATGCCTGTCCTGCCGCTTTTGCCTCCGCACTGCAGGAAAATGCATTCATCATCTCGTGGGTCTTCTCCACAACATAATCCCGTATCTCTTTCTTCATGATGTCAGGTCTCCTTTCCGTTACGGATTATAATACATTTGTTACTATATTACCATAGGCGAGGGGAATAGGGAATGATTTTGTTTTATGCTGTTGTATAATATGAAAATAATCTGCAGAGTGACCTCGTATTATTCCAGCTTCAGTGTGCTGTGGCAATGCACCAAACCTTTTACTTTGCAGGGTAACTTTTTTACTTTACAACGTTTGCTTTGCGTATATAATAGAAATCAACAGGAGGTGTAAAAAAATGTCATTTACAGATAAACTAGATGCGTTAATGGCTGATAAGAGAATAAATAAATCTGTATTATCAAAAGAATCAGGCATACCATATACCACTATTGCCGGATTTTATGCGAAAGGCGCTGATAACGTAAAGCTTTCTACTCTTAGAAAACTTTCTTCATATTTTGGATGTACTATCGATTATTTGGTTGACGATGACAACACTGATGCGCCTGCCACGCTTTCCGTTCATTTCGATGGAAGCGGATATACAGAAGAGCAGCTGAAACGTATAATGGAGTATGCTAAATTCATAAAACAGGAACTCAATAAATAAGTCCTGATTATTACGTAGCGTCAGTGTACTCTCAGAACCATCAGGACAGCCATACAAAATAATGTGTTTATCCAGGCAGCCGAGGGGCGTGCTGGTTCCCGATCCGAGTCTTGCGGAAAGGGGAAATACTTATGACCACATATGAAGAAATGCAAATTTTACTTACATTCGTACTTGTCGTGATTGCAATTCTGAATTTGAAAAATAAGTAAGCCGCCCTGCATCTTTGGTCGGATGATATGTACCCTCTTTACTGGACAACCAGTAAGGAGGGTATTTTCATATGCGATATTCTTATGAATATAAGCGTAAATGTATTGAATCATATAAGCAGGGGATCCTGCCTGAGATACCAGAAGGTATCA
>DXAL01000048.1 GCA_019117125.1 Candidatus Mediterraneibacter merdipullorum | reverse complement strand
GAGGAGAAACATGTCTGAATACGTGATAACAACAGACTCAAATTCCGACGTGCTGCCGGAATTTATCAAAGAGAACAATCTCACCATCATCCCCCAGTATTATTCCTTCGGGGATACGGTATACGGGGATGAGCTGAACATGCCGCCCCACGAATTCTACGAGACGATGCGAAACGGCGAGCTGCCGAAATCTCAGGCGAACAACCCGGCAGTGATACGGGAGCGGTTCGAGAAACTCTTAAAAGAGGGAAAGGACATCTTCCACATCGCATTTTCCAGCGCATTGAGCGGAAGCTGCAACAACGTCATCATGACCGCAAACGAACTGCTGGAAGAGTATCCGGACCGGAAAATCACGGTCTTTGATTCACTCAACGCCTCTCTTGGCGAAGGCGTGTCCGTCTACCGCGCAGTGGAGCTCATGAAAGAGGGAAAGACCATGGAGGAGCTGTACGACATCCTGATGGAGGAGCGGGAACACATCAATGTGTCCTTTACGGTAAACGACCTGTACCACCTGCAGAGGGGCGGACGTGTATCGAAGACTACCGCCGTCGTCGGAAGCCTGGTCAATATCAAGCCCATCCTGAAAGTGACAGCGGAAGGGGAACTGAAATCAGACGGGACGGTCCGGGGGCGCAAGAAATCCCTGAAGACCCTTGTATCACGGATGGAAGCCACGCTGGACCCGGAGCATTACGGGAAGGACCGGATGGTCGCAGTGCTCCACGGAGACTGCCTGGACGAGGCGCAGACTGTGGCGGATATGGTGAAAGAGCTCGGATTTACCAACGTCATCATCAACGACGTGAGCCCCAGCATCGGGACCCATGCCGGTCCCGGCGTCGTAGGGCTTGTCCACTACGGAGCGAAGCGCTGACCGGAAGTTTTTTCCTGCGGATGTACAAACGGGGATGCAGTATCGGATTTACTGCATCCCCGTTTCACATCCATGACGCGCCTGCCTGCGCTGCTCTTTTCTCTGTTTTTACAGCAGCCCGAAGTCTGTCATGGCTTTTCTCAGTACTTCTTTGTTCCTGTCTTCCATCTCTGTCAGCGGAGCTCTCAGCGGTCCCACCTCTTTGCCCATCATGTTCATCGCGGCTTTTACCGGGATGGGGTTGACCTCGCAGAAGAGAGCGTTTACGAGCGGCACTGCGTCAATCTGCATCTTTGCGCTGCCTGCCGTGTCACCGGAAAGATATTTGTACACCATGTCATGCACGTAAGCCGGAGCTACATTGGAAAGCACGGAGATTACGCCGATGCCGCCAAGAGAGAGGAGCGGTACGACCTGGTCGTCGTTTCCGGAATAAAGGTCGATGTTCCCGTCGCACAGGTTCATGATTTCCGCCACGTTGCTGATATTTCCGGACGCCTCTTTCACACCCACGATGTTGTCTACGTTTTTCACAAGCTCTGCCAGGGTCTTCGGCTGTATCGCGCATCCGGTGCGGCTCGGCACGTTGTAGAGGATTGCCGGGATGCTGACCTCGCTGCAGATTTGTGTGTAGTGCGCGATGAGTCCGTTCTGCGTCGCTTTATTGTAGTACGGAGTCACAAGGAGAAGTCCGTCAGCGCCGTCTTTCTCGGCTGCTCTGGAAAGCTCCACAGCCGTCCTTGTGCAGTTTGAGCCGGTTCCGGCAATGACCGGGATGCGGTGTGCGACCCGCTCGACGGTAAAACGTATCGCTTCGCTGTGCTCCGCCTCCGTCATCGTCGCGGATTCGCCGGTCGTGCCGCAGATGATGATGGCATCTGTACCACCCGCTATCTGTTCTTCCAGGATTTCATCCAGCTTATCGTAATTAATCTCCAGATTTTCCTTCATGGGAGTAACGATTGCTACGCCAGCGCCTTTAAAAATTGCCATATTGAATTCCTCCTCTTCATCCATATGATATGCTGTACTGCTGCTCTACAACAAAAGAAACGGCAAGATGTGCCGTTCCGGAATATACACCTGTGTATCTGTGTATCCGGATAGCGCTCCATCCTGTGATGACAGTCATGCCGCTGTTCGCGTCATGCCCAAGGACAAGTTTTCAGGCGGCTCATCCTTTCGGCATCTTCCCCTTTCCGGCGATTTCCACTGCTCCTGACGCATCCCTCGCCGTACTCTTGGAACATGCAACCTCTATCCTGCGTTCCTGTATTCATAGAAATGATAACATCCATATGCTGTGGTGTCAACTGCTAAAGCTGTCACCTGAGTTTCCCAAGCCAGGACTCCCCTATCGTCCCTTCCGGCATCAGCACGCCGAAGTTATCCGCCGCCGTGGCTCCGATGACCGCAAAGGTCTCTCCTTCCGGGAGCCGCCCGCATCCCTCCATAGAAGGAGAATAGGCGAGAAACGGCACCTTTTCCCGCGTGTGGTCGCTTCCTCTGTAAGTCGGGTCATTGCCGTGGTCTGCCGTGATGATGAGCAGGTCGTCCTTCTGAAGGAGCGCAAGGAGCTGTCCCAGACGGACGTCAAAGCGCTCCAGTTCCTCCGCATAGCCCCTGGGGTCCCTCCGGTGTCCCCAGAGGGCGTCAAAGTCGACCAGATTGACAAAGCACAGCCCGTGGAACGCCTTCTTCGCCAGCGCCGCCGTCTGTTCCATCCCGTGGACGGAGCTTTTGGACCTGTACGCTTCCGTGATGCCCTGTCCCGCGAAGATATCCTGTATCTTCCCCACAGAGATAACGTCCAGTCCGGCGTCTTTCAAAGCATCGAGGGCTGTTCTTCCAAAAGGCTTCAGAGCGTAGTCGTGCCGGTTGGCGGTCCGGCAAAACTCCCCTTTCCTCTTTCCCACATACGGGCGGGCAATCACCCTGCCTACTTTCCATTCGTCTTTCATGGTGATGTCCCTTGCAATCTCACAGCACCGGTACAGTTCCTCCAGACCGAAGGTCTCCTCGTTCCCGCATATCTGGAGGACGGAATCTGCAGACGTATAGACAATCATGTTCCCGGTGGCGTTTGCCTCCTCGCCCAGTTCATCGAGTATCTTTGTGCCGCTCTCGCTCCGGTTCCCAATGACCCTGTGCCCGGTCCTCCTCTCCAGCTCTGCGATGAGTTCCGGCGGGAAGCCGGTCTCTGTAAAGGTCCGAAAAGGCGTCGTCACTTCAAGCCCCATCATCTCCCAGTGCCCGGTCATGGTGTCTTTGCTCCTGCTCTTTTCCCGCAGTTTCCCGTAGTAGCCCAGACTTCGTCCCACCGGCTCCACCTGCTTTAAAGGCGTCAGGTCCGCCAGCCCCATGCTCCGCAGGTTCGGTATGGAAAAGCGCTCCACCGACCGGGAAATATGCCCCAGCGTGTTGACGCCCACATCTCCGTACTCCGGGGAATCCTCCATCTCCCCTACGCCAAGGGAATCGATGACAATCACAAATATCCGCTTATAGTTCTTCATGTCCGGTCCTCCTTCTCCTGTCTGCCGCCTGGACTTTTTCCTGGCTGTCCGTCCGGCATCTGCCGCCGGAATACTGTCCCTGCCTGTCCGTCCGCATCTGCCGCCGGTGTCTGTCTCCGCAGGACTGCAGGGACGGGATTTACGGCTCGCACATCCCGCAGGGCTCGTATCCTTCCGCCAGCAGTTCGCTCCGCGTTCCGGTATATTCCTGCCGGTTCTTCTCTTTGATGTCTTTTGCGCCGGAGCAGTCCGGTCTGTGGAACTTCCCGGAGCTGGTGTTGATGATGTAGGTCTGCTCCTGCTCTACCCAGTTCCCCTGGGGCGCTGCAAGTTCGCCGGAATCCGTATATTCCGTCCGGTCTTCTTCCCCGAGTCCCTCTGAAGAGACAACGTCCGTGCTTTCCCAGTTTTCTCCGGTCGCATAGTTGATGGTAATCTGAGGCTGTACATTGTACACATACACGTTAAAGCAGACGCCCGCTCCGTTGTCTTCCACGGACTCCGCCTCCATCTGCACGCCGGACGCCACCAGGTCGTCCCCCTCGAAGATGGGCGTCACCCGGTAGAGGACATGGTTGTCCGTCTCATGGATATAATCTGCCACAAGGTTCTCAAAGGGAAGCATCCCCTCTGTATTCATGTAGCGGGTGCCTGTGATGAGGTTTTCTTCGTTGGCATTTTCCCCGGTGAGCTGGAAACCGATGAGATGGCAGCGGTTGTAGAGATATTCCCCGTCCACGCTGTCATACTTTTCATTGACCCAGCCGGTGGGCTTTACTTCGCTGATGCTCTTGCGCTCCTCCGTGGGCATGGTCTCCTCTCCCACACAGGCTTTCGCTTCGCCGCATCTGCCAAGGTTGTCCAGTTCACTGTATTCCTCGTATGCCACGGTCGTCAGTTCGTAGTCCTCAAACTCCGGCTGATTGTCGTTTATCTCCACATAGGGCGCCCCGCTGTAGGCAGGCACTTCTGCCAGAGTCTCTGCCGACTGCACCGCCCGCTCTGCGTCTGCCTCCCGGTCCTCTGCGCTCTCCAGTACGCCGCATGCGGCCAGGAGACTGGTGGCGGCTGCCGCCATGCAGATAAGCCGCAGCCTCTTCCCCTGGCTGCTCCGGTCTGTATTCCCAACTCTTTTTTCCGTCTCCCTGGTTCTGTCTGTGTGTGCCATCTCCTGCTGTCGTTCCTTCCTTTTGCTTTCCCAAAACTTCTGCTTTCACGAAACTTCTGCTTTCCGGGAGTTGATGATTTCCTGATACCTCTACTTTACCACGGAATGCCCGGATATTCCAGAGCGGGCACTGTGCGCAGGGCAGCACGGCATCCTGCCGTAAAAAGGCGGACCGGGGAAATTTCCCCTGTCCGCCTGTCCTGTCTGTACCTGTATCTCTGTCCCCTGCGTCATCTTCTCCTCCGGCTGCCGGGGACTCTCTGCGGCTGCCGGACGGGCACTCTGACCGGGACCGGCTCCGGGACAAGTCCCGGAATGAGTCCGTTTAAGACTTCCTTTATCTTCTTTCCAATCCCTGTATTGATGAATCTATAATAACGTTCCAGCGTCATATCCGTTCCTCCTGCCATGCGGCGTGAATCTGCATCAACTGCCTGCTGTTTCATGTTACGCCTGCATTTTAACAGACCAAAACGGTTTTGTCAGTGACTTTATCACTTATTTTAGAATTGTTTATACTTCTTTTATCTTAGTGAACATTCTGTGTACGCGGCTTTATTCTTCCGGCTCTGTGTGCACACTCTCGATAAGCATTGAATCCAGCCGGTCCATATCTCCTTCGTCGATGGAAAAGTTCCTGCTGCCCTCTTTTGTGACATGAACATCCACATTTCTTGCCCCGCCGTAGAGCATCCCCGAATCCGTGCGCTCCTTTAACACTTCATAATAAATCCCGTAGATTTCCGCCTGCATCCTGGCATCCTCCGGCATCTCGCCCCCGTCCATCACCTGGTCCGTGACCTGCTGTGCGTACTCCTGCGCCCGCGCCTGGAAAGTCGCATATGTATCGGTGAAGACGGTGACAGGCTTTACTGTGACCGGCACGATGTAGCTGCCGTCCTCCTGTTCCTTCGGCTCCCCTGCGGTACAGCTGATGTTTTTCGCCAGCTCGCCGAAGAGTTCCCGGTATTTCGGCTGCATATCCTGTGGCATGTCCGAGCTTTCAAACCCCTCCATTGTGGCATCCAGATTTTCCTCGAATATCTCCTGCGCCTCTTCCTCGGATACCCCTGTAATCTCCACATACAGTTCCGTCTCGTTTTTATATGACGCATCCACTACCGCCTGCACATAGTCCGCCGCGTCAAAGCGATTGCTGTACAGGTATGTCCCCGCAAGGATTCCGGCGGCAAGGAGCGCCGCCAGTATCACAGCGATGACTGCCGTCCTGTTCTTTCCTTTCATGTCCTTCCTCCTTTATCTGCACACCGGCATCCGGACATGCTCCTTCCGGACCGATATGAGTTTGCCACAGTATAACACTGTGGATGTGCAAAAAAGGAAGAATCCTGTCACCTGCTGAAAATGTTTCTCCCAGGGCGCTCAGGTGCCGTCCCTACAGGACGCGCCATGGGTCTTCTTTCCCGGTCTCCCGGCAGATGCAGCTTAGAAGTGAATTCCGTACCATATCGCTCACCGACCGGTCCGTGTAGAACGCCATGTGGGGCGTCACCGTCACGTTCGGGAATCCCCGCAGGATATAGAGGTCCCGCTTCGCCAGCACGTCTGACTTCCGGTCAAAATAATACATGCCGAACTCATCTTCTATCACGTCCAGCCCGGCTGCGCCCACCTTTCCTGACTCAATCCCTTCTATCAGGGCTTTTGTGTCGATGAGCCCGCCCCTTGCCGTGTTAATCAGCACGACGCCGTCTTTCATCTTCGCGATTGCATCCGCGCCGATGATATGGCGGTTGTCCTTCAAAAGCGGCATGTGGAGGGTGATGATGTCGCATTCGCGGAAGATGGCATCCAGGTCTGCGTACTCCGCATGCTCCCTGACGTCATCGTCCTCGTATTTATCATACGCGTATATCCGGCAGCCGAATCCTGTCAGGTCCCGGATGACGGCGCGTCCGATGCGCCCGGTCCCCAGCACGCCCACTGTCATGTCCGGCATCTCGCGCCCCTGTATCCCGGGCAGGGAAAAGTCATTGAGTTCCTCCCGCTGCATGATGCGCTTCATCTTCCGGATGGACATCAGCATCAGCATGACCGTATAGTCTGCCACGCACTCCGGCGAGTAGGACACATTGCTCACGTGCATGCCGAGCCGCTTTGCCGCATCCAGGTCCACATGGTCGTACCCGATGGTCCGTGTGGATATCATCTTCACGCCCAGGTCATGAAACCGCTGCATCAGCGCCGCGTCAATCTTTGTGGTGATGATGCTCAGATATTCGTATCCGGCTGCCAGCTCCGCATTCTCCGGCGCCGGGTCCTCTGTCGTGAATCCCAGGTCAATGCCGAATTCTTCTGCAAACTGCTGAAAATACTGCGCTTCATCAAATTCCCGGTAACTGTAGACAAATATCTTCATCGTTTCCTGCGGCTTTTGAACATCTCTACGATATCCACCATCTCCCGGGACGGGTTGGATATCACCGCCGACTCGACCACCTCGCACGGCGGGTCTTCTTTCACACTGTCTACTGCCGCTTTTACCGCCGCCACGTCGCCGCCGATAAAGACAAGGGCGTGGCCGCCGCACTTGGTGTCCTGTGTTACGTATTCTACTTCCGAAGTCTTGAGCATGCGGTCCGTCACAAGGACTGCATTTGCCTCGCCCACCACTTCTACAAGTCCATAAGCTCCATATGTCATATCTGTACCTGTCCTTTCCTGTGCTCTTATTTCTGAATGGTCATGGCAAGGGCTTTCTCCGTATCCGCAGACGGCGACGCGATCACCGTATGGGACACGACTTTGCTGCGCCCTTCCGCCGCTGCAAGCGCCGCCTCCATCGCTGCCTTTACATCCGACACCGTGCCGCGCATCTTCACGCACGCCCCGGATTTCAGCCTGTTGCGCTCCACCGCCTGTATCTTCACATTCGCCGCTTTTGCAGCCGCATCCAGAGCCACAAAGCAGATACATTCACTTTCCAGCTCAAATACTCCGACCGCCATTCCCGTATACTCTTCCGCCATAGCTTCCTCCTGTAAACATCTCTGTTTTACGTCCATCTACAAGCGGGCAATACAGTCCCCCTGTACACGGACGCTGCCTACTGCTATGATAACAGAATCCACCGCATTTTTCAATTCCGGGATTCATATGATAGACCAGACCAAAGCCGCACTGTGAGGCAGATATGAACCAGACTTCCAGACATTTCCGACCATTTTTATTCCTTCTTTTGTTCCTCTTTGCCTACCTCGCCGGGAGCGGTGCCGCCCGCCTGAGAGACGTTCTCAAAGACAGCGGACCGCAGGCAGAGGCGCTCCCCGTCTCAGCAGAGGGCAGCTGGGGGCTGAGCTTTCCGGAAACCGGACAGACGCCCGTCGGCAACGCCACCATGGAGGAACTCGCCCGATACGATGCATGGTACGCACAGGACACCGACGAGAAAATCCTCTATCTCACTTTTGACGCAGGATATGAAAACGGGAACACCGCGCCCATCCTTGACGCCCTCAAAAAACACAACGCGCCCGCAACCTTTTTTGTGGTAGGGACCTACGTAGAATCTGAGCCCGAACTTGTCAGGCGGATGGTGGAGGAAGGCCATTCTGTCGGGAACCACACCTGGCACCATCCCGATATGTCCCGGATTTCGGATATGGATTCCTTCCGCGAGGAAATCGTCTCTGTGGAGGACGCATTTTCCCGCGCAACAGGGAAGGAGCTGGACCGGTACTATCGTCCGCCCCAGGGGAAATATCATGAAAAGAATCTGGAGATGGCAAAAGAACTGGGGTATCAGACTTTTTTCTGGAGCCTCGCCTATGAGGACTGGTATCAGGACGACCAGCCCACAGAGGAAGAAGCCTTCGACAAGCTGCTGGGGCGCATCCACCCCGGCGCCATCGTTCTCCTGCACAGCACCTCATCCACCAATGCAGCGATCCTGGATGAACTGCTGACAAGATGGGAAGAAATGGGATACCGCATCCTGCCGCTGAGCGAGATTCACAATTAGGGCATCTTATCCCAGCGCCACATCCAGTATCATCATGAGCACGAATCCGACCGCCACCCCGATTGTGCTGATATTGGAGTGTTTCCCGGTCTGCGCCTCCGGTATCAGCTCTTCCACCACGACATAGATCATCGCCCCTGCCGCAAACGAGAGCAGGTAGGGGAGCAGCGGGACTACAAGCCCGGTCAGCAGAATGGTGAGGAACGCCGCTGCAGGTTCCACGATGCCGGAAAGCGCCCCGTAGAGGAACGCCCGTCCCTTAGACAGCCCCTGGCTTTTCAGCGGCATGGAGATGATGGCTCCCTCGGGGAAGTTCTGGATGGCAATCCCGACTGACAGGGCAAATGCGCCCGCAAGGGTCATCGCTGTATTCTCGCTGAGCACCCCTGCGAATGTGACGCCCACCGCCATCCCCTCCGGGATATTGTGGAGCGTGACCGCAAGGACAAGCATGGTTGTTTTTTTTAAATGGGCAGGCACGCCCTCCGGTTTCTCATCGGTAAAGTGGAGATGGGGCGTCAGCGTATCCAGCAGGAGCAGAAATCCCATCCCCAGAAGGAACCCCACAGCCGGCGGCATCCACGGGATGCCTCCCTCCTGCTCCGCCATGTCGATGGCAGGGATGAGCAGCGACCATACGGATGCCGCCATCATCACGCCGGATGCAAAGCCCAGCAGCATCTTCTGGAGCTTCTCGTTCATCTCCCTGCGCATAAAAAATACCATCGCCGAACCAAGCGCCGTCCCGGCGAAAGGTATGAGTATCCCGACCAGTGTATTCTGATTCATCTCTTCTCTCCTTTTCTGACTGATTAGACCCGTTATTTTATCTTATGCCGGGAGAATGATTTCTGTCAATACGTTTCCCCGCGTCTTCTCCGTTCCCGGCAAAAAAAAGAAAGGTTTATCCTTTTTTTAGTTGTTCCGCACCTGTCTTTCGTGTATAATGGATGTATGATATTTGAGAGGTGAAAAGTCTCAAACAATACATACATAAAGGAGAGATTCGCCATGGTAAATTTAATCACAGGCCCCAGAGGCAGCGGAAAGACACAGAAAATGATCGACCTTGCAAATGAAAAGGTGAAAACATCCAACGGAAACGTAGTATTGATCAAAAAGAGCCACAAGGATACCTACACGGTAGATTTCAATATCCGTGCAATCCGGATGGCTGATTATCCCGACATCCTTACTCTTGAAGAGTTCATCGGTTTTCTGTACGGCATGGTTGCAGGCAACCACGATATCGAAGCAGTCTTTATCGACAGCGTGCTCAAACAGGCAAACATCACTCTCGAAAGCCTCCCTGTTTTCCTGCAGAAACTGAATAAGATAAGCAAAGAAAACAATATCGATTTCTATCTGAGCGTGGGCGCAGACAAAGGAGAGATTTCCGGCATTGGCTCTGTAGATGATTATGCAGTGCTCGCATAGAAATCCGGATAAGTAAGTATAGAAAGCGAAACCGCTTCCAAAAAAGGCAGCCGCGGATGATTCCGCAGCTGCCTTTTTCTGTGTATTCTGTCACTGTGCCGAACCGTCGGCGGTTGGATGATCCGCATCCGAATCGCCGGCGCCCGCATGATCCGCGTCCGGACTGCCGGCGCTCTGCCCGCCTCCCCGAACGGACAGGACCGTGTTCGTCTGTTCTCCTTCCCGGTATTCAAGAGTAATGCTGTCTCCCACATTGAAGCGGATGATATCGATATACTCCACGACCGGCACATCGAAGATGGCATCCGAGCCTTCCACCATGATATAGTAGTGGGAATTCCCGTCCACAACGCCCTGGGCAATCTTCGTGATAGCTCCTGTGACGGTCCTGATTTCCCGGGTGTCTTCTTCCACTTCCTTAATGCCGCTCTCGTACATCAGCGTCGTATACGCTTCCTCGCATGCGCTGACCGTATCCCCTGTCGCCACAATCTGATATTTCTGGACATTGACCATGGCGTACATCTTCACCAGCCCGGCATCATCCTTGAGTGCGATAAAATACGTCGGCTCCCCCGAGATGTTGAGCAGGAGCGGGAATGTGGCGGTATAGTGCAGGTTCTGCACCTGCCCTTCCGCGGAATCCATGGCGGACTGTTCCGTCGCGCCTTCCACCTCGTAGAATCTCGTCTCCATCGTCCTCTGGTTCATAAGGACAAATCCCACATTGGACTGGTCGCCTGTGATGGATGTCACGCCGGTGTACACCCACACGTCATCATCGATTGCCAGATAATTATACCCGTCTGTCGTCGCAAGACAGTCCTTCTGTCCCAGCACACTGTTTAAGAACCCGTGCTTGAGCGTGCCGTGGTAATCATAGAGCTCCACGAGCAGGTCCGCGGAAAAGGCACGGTCAATCCACTGCGGCGCATCTTCGATGGCATAGTCCTCTGTCTCTCCGGTGATGGCATTGCACAGCACGACCCTGCCGATGGTCACGCCTCCGAACAGTCCGATGTTGTATTTTTTCACCGGGCATATCCAGTACGGCGTCCCTTCCTCGTCCACTTCAAAGCTCAGGTCATTGAAGATATAGGTCGGGTAGCGGAACCGGAGGTGGCGGTAGATATTGCGGTTAAAATGGTCGCTCGCGGTGTATTTCATCCCTTCGTCGAGCTTCACCAGCTCCGTGTCCTGGGTCGCCATATCAATCTTCACATAAGCCGGGATACCCTCGCCGCTGTTTGTGAGCCATTTGATGATGCTGGCGTATTTCAGCGGGGACACCCGCACCGGACGGTCCTGGTAATTAATCTGGGAATACAGTTCGTCCACCTCGAACTGGGAGACCATATCCACCATGCTCCCCATCTCACGGTTTCCCAGCAGCGCCGCGGAATCCCTGTCCAGAAGCGGTATCTGGTCAAAGGAAAGCTCTTCAATGTCCGTGGCGAATTCCCCGGTCTCCACCGTCAAAAGTTTCTGGTATTTCTCCGCATTGACGATTGGAGAAGACAGGAGCGCGCCTGCAAGATAGACAATGACGACCGCGGCAAATACACCCAGGATTGCTTTCAATCCTCTGGATTCCCTGAGTTCGTACCGGTTCAGCCGCTTCTTCTTTGCGTAGAGCGCCGCTGCCGCGAGGATGAGCACCCCGAGGAATATCCAGAATTCCATCGCATGGATATTAACCGCCGGGAGCGCCACGTAATAATAGATGCCAAGTACGAGCAGCACAATGAGCACAATGATGATGTTCCGTCTGAATTTCTTCATAAATCTGTCCTTTCCCGAGTCAGGACCTGCGTCCTCTTCCTATTTCTTTCTCCGGAGCGCCGGTTAAAATTTCTTTCTCCAGAGCGCCGGAGATAAGAGGAGCAGAAACGGGATAATCTCCAGTCTTCCAACAAGCATGTCAAAACTGAACACAATCTTGGAGAGGGGCGAAAACATGTGGAAGTTTTCCACCGGTCCTACTTTGGAGATACCCGGTCCGACGTTATTTATTGTTGTCAGCACGCCGCTGAATGATGTGGCAAAATCAAAATTATCGATGGATACGATAAGCACCGATGCCACCAGTATAAATACATATGCGGCAAAATACACGTTGATGCCCCGCATCGTGTCCTGTCCCACTCTCCTGCCGTTCAGCTTGACGACGGTCACCGCATTGGGATGCAGAATCTTGTGTATCTCATGGCGGATGGATTTGAGCAGTATCACGAACCGGCACACCTTGATGCCGCCTCCGGTGGACCCTGCGCACGCGCCGATGAACATGATGGCAAGCAGGATCGCCTTCGACAGCTCCGGCCACAGCTCATAGTCCGCCGTGTAAAATCCGGTGGTCGTGATGATGGACGCCACCTGAAATGCCGCATAGCGGAATGCATGGAATACATTTTCATAAATGCTCAGGATATTGATGGTTATCACCGTGACGGATGCCGCGATGACGCCCAGATATGCCCTGAGTTCTTCGTTTTTCAGCACGCTCTTCCAGTCCTTTAAAAGCAGGAGGAAGTACAGGTTGAAGTTCACGCCGAACAGAATCATAAATACCGTGATGACCCCGTCGATATAGGCGCTGTCATAAAAGGCGACGCTCGTATTGCGGTTGTTGAATCCGCCGGTCCCCGCCGTGCTGAACGAGTGCACAAGCGCATCGTAAAGGTTCATGCCTCCGAGCATCAGGAGGATGACCTCAAGGGCCGTCAGCGCAAAATACATCCCGTACAGGATGGTCGCCGTGTTCCTTGCCTTGGGGACGAGCTTGTCTGACTCCGGTCCCGGCATCTCCGCCCGCATCAGGGGCATGGAATTCTCGTCATCCAGAGAGGTAATCATGAGCACGAAGACGAGCACGCCCATACCGCCAATCCAGTGGGTCAGGCACCGCCAGAAATTAATGCCCATCGGAAGGCTCTCTATCTCCTGAAGGATGGTGGAGCCTGTTGTCGTAAATCCGGACACTGTCTCAAAAAAAGCATCGATATAAAATGGGATGCTCCCCGATATCACGAAGGGGAGCGCTCCGAACGCGGACCAGAGGAGCCATGCCAGCGCAACGATGGCAAAGCTCTCCTTCCCGTAGATTCTGGTACATTTCGGCTTCTTCCTGCCGAAGATGAGGAAGAGGACGCCCAGGATGGCGCCCACGATGAGGAAAGAGACGCCGCTCTTTTCCCCGTACAGCAGGGAGACAAATGCCGGTATCAGAAGGACGGCGCCCTCCACGCCGAGCATCCTCCCCAGTATGTATACGATCATTCTCCTGTTCATATCAACGAACCTGCACTAAAATATCTTCAAGGTCTTCTATATGACTGTCCATCGTCACGACAATGACGCTGTCGCCCACTTCCATACAGTCGTCGCCGCCCGGAATGATAATCTGCCGCTTCCGGGCAATGCATGCGATGAGGTTATTGGGGCGGATGGACAGTTCTTTGAGCGGTACTCCGGTGTACTTTGTCTCCGATTTGATGATGAACTCCAGCGCCTCCACCTGCTCGTCCACAAGCTGATAGAGCGTCTCCACATTGGCGCTGCTCTGGGAGTTCTTCCGCGCGCGGACATAGCTTAAGATCGCGTCTGCCGTCGCCGTCTTCGCGGATACGATGCTGTCGATTCCGAAATCCTCCACCATGCTGGCGCGCCGGTCCTCGTTTATCTTGGCGATAATCTTGGACGCACCCTGGGTCTTTGCGAAAAGCGCTGTGATGATATTTTCCTCATCCATGCCGGTCAGCCCCACAAAGGCATCCGCTTCCTCGATGCCCTCCTCTATCAGAAGGTCGTGGTCCGTCGCATCTCCGTTGATGATGGTCGCCTTCGGCAGCAGCTCGCACAGTTCCTCGCAGCGCTTCTCGTCGCGCTCGATAATCTTAATCTGCATGCCCAGCTTGAGAAGCTGCATTGCCAGATAATATGCCACCCTGCCTCCGCCGCAGATGATGACCTTCCTTATCTTTCCTTTGTGTTTTCCGAACATGCTGAAGAAGCGCTCCACCTCGCTGTGGGAGACCGCGACATGCAGCCGGTCCCCTTCCCGTATCCGGTAATCTCCGTCCGGAATCAGCACTTCGTCGCCGTGCTCTACCGCACAGACCAGAAGCTTTATCTGGAACCTGGCGTACATATCCGCAAGGGACATGTCCACAACCTGGGTGTCCTTTCCAACCGGGAACTCGATGAGCTCCACTCTTCCTTTTACAAAAGTCTCAATCTTGCTGGCATCCGGAAACAACAGAAGTCTGCTGATTTCATCCGCAACGATGAGCTCCGGGTTCACCGCCATGCTCAGATGAAGGTCTTCCTTTAACAGACCAATCTGTTTGAAATAGATGGGATTGCGCACGCGCGCGATGGTATGCTTCGCGCCGAGCCTCCTTGCAATCAGGCAGCTCAGCATGTTGCACTCGTCTGCAGAGGTGCAGGCAATCACAAGGTCCGCATGGGGTACATCCGCCTCCTTCTGCACTTCGGCGTCCGCCGCGTCTCCCGTCACGCACGCGATGTCCAGCCGGTCCACTGCAAAACGCAGTTTCTTTTCATTGCTGTCTATCATCACCACGTCATAGTTTTCGACAGAAAGCTGTTTTGCAAGTTTATATCCTACTTTCCCATCTCCGATGATAACAATCTTCATTCTTTTTCCCTCTGTAAGTATATTTTTCCGCACTGCCGTACAGACAGCAGAGCAATTATAGCACCTTTGTATCTAAAGTACAAGGATGGTCTCATGCTCTTCTTCTGAAATCTTAGCAGCTTCTTAACACCGCCCGAAGTCCGGATAAAAAACACGGGGCGCCCGGGACTCTGTGGTTCCGGATGCTCCGTGTTTCTTTCTTCCGTCTTTTTTCAGACTGTCTCAGATTTTTTCAGGCGTTCTGCCTTACTCTTCTCCCGCCCTCGCTGCAATCTCTTTCTCCTGCACATCCGACGGCGCCTGCTCATATCTGGCGAACGTATACTCATAGGTACCGCGTCCCGCCGTCATGGAACGAAGTGTAGTGCAGTATCCGAACACTCCCGTCATTGGGATATCCGCCTCTATGACCTGCCTGCCTCCGGCAACCGGGGTCATGCCAAGCACGCGCCCGCGCCTCTTGTTCAGGTCGCCCATGACGTCGCCTGTGTACTCATCCGGCACGGTGACTTTGATGGATGCAATGGGCTCAAGGAGAACCGGCGAAGCCTCCATAAAGCCTTTCTTGAACGCCTGGGATGTGGCTGTCTTGAACGCCATCTCCGAAGAGTCCACCGGATGGTAGGAGCCATCGTACAGGATGGCTTTCACGCCGACGACCGGATATCCGGCAAGGGGTCCCTTCACGACCGATTCCTGGAGTCCTTTCTCCACTGCCGGGAAGTAGTTCTTCGGAACCGCGCCTCCGACAACGCATTCTTCAAAGATATACGGTGTATCCAAATCTCCGGACGGCTCGAACTTCATCTTGACATGTCCGTACTGTCCGTGTCCTCCGGTCTGCTTCTTGTACTTCATATCCACGTCGGAGTTCTTGCGTATCGTCTCACGGAACGCCACTTTCGGCGTCTCCAGATTAATCTCCACTTTGTATCTTGCGGCCAGCTTGCTCGCCGTGATTTCCAGATGCTGGTCGCCCATGCCGTACAGGAGGGTCTGCCGGTTCTCGCTGTCGTTTACAACGCGCAGCGTCACATCCTCCGCCGTCATCCTTGCCAGCGCCTGGGATACTTTGTCCTCATCGCCTTTATTCTTCACCGTATACTTCATATAAGTATAGGGCACTGAATAGTCGGTCTTTGCATAGGATACCGGGTTCGCCTTTGTGGAAAGGGTATCGCCTGTGCGGGTATTCGCCAGCTTTGCGATGGCTCCGATATCGCCGGCAAAGAGTTCGCTCACTTCGGAAGGCTTGTTGCCGCTCATGGTATAGAGCTTGCCCGGCTTCTCCTCTGCGTCTGTGTCTGCGTTATAGAGGACATCGTCTCCTTTGAGCACGCCGGAGCATACTTTTACAAAGGAATATTTCCCGATGAAGGGGTCCACCATGGTCTTGAACACATATGCCGTCTTGGCTTTCGAGAAATCGTAATCCGCCTCGAATATCTCATTTGTCCTGCGGTTGATGCCCGCGCACTTTCTCTTGTCCGGGCTCGGGAAGAAGCGCACGATATCGGAAAGGAGGTTCGCCACGCCCTGGGCCTGTACGTTGGAGCCCATAGCGACCGGCACGATATCTCCTTCCATCACTTCCGTACGCATGGCTGCGCGTATCTCTTCGATGGAGAACTCTTCCCCGTTGAAGTAGCGCTCCATGAACTCTTCGCTCGTCTCTGCCACCGCTTCCATCAGGGAATCTCTCAGTATCTGGAGGTTCGGCATACAGTAATCCGGAATCTCGCACTCTTCTCTCTGTCCGATACCGGTATATCTGCGCCCTGCATTCTTGATGACATTGATGTATCCGACCAGCTTTTCGTTCTCACGAATCGGCTGGAAATGAGGCGCAATCTTCTTTCCGTAGCGTGCGGTCAGGTCTTCCACTACCTGGCGGAAGCTGGCGTCGTCCACATCCATCTCCGTCACATAAACCATCCTCGGGAGGTTGTACTTATCGCAGAGCTCCCATGCCTTCTCTGTCCCGACCTGTACGCCCGCCTTGCCGGATACGACGATGACTGCCGCGTCCGCTGCGCTGACCGCTTCCTCTACTTCGCCCACAAAGTCGAAATAGCCCGGCGTATCCAGGACATTGATCTTTGCTTTCTCCCACTCAATGGGAATCAGGCTCGTGCTGATGGAAAATCCGCGTTTCTGCTCCTCTTTATCAAAATCACTCACCGTACTGGCATCTGAAACTTTGCCCATGCGGTTCGACGCACCCGATACATACAGCATTGCCTCGACAAGACTTGTCTTTCCGCTTCCGCCGTGTCCGAGCAATACTACGTTCCTGATTTCGTCTGTTCTGTAAACCTTCATGCTGCTGCCTCCTTGTTATGTAGTTATTTCGCCTGCCATCTGCACGTTCCGGCAGGCACATCATGGATATATTGTACTAAAATTACCGTATGATTACAACTATTTTATTCATTTTTCATAAAGAATAGTAAGAGTTTACCTTTTCCCCGTAAAATGGTAAAATAGGACTCATAAGCGCGGTCAGGACTTATTTTTCACCGCGCAGACAGAAAGGACACAGCTTACTATGACATCATCCAAGATCGGATTTATCGGGCTCGGGCTCATCGGCGGCTCCGTGGCAAAAGCCATCCGGAAGTACTACCCGGAGCATGAGCTCATCGCATTTGACAAGAGCCGGGAGACACTGGCGCTCGCTGTACAGGACAATCTCATAGACACCGCCTGCTCTTCCATCGACGAGAGCTTTTCCGGCTGCCGCTATATCTTCCTGTGCGCGCCGGTATCGTGCAATACCGCCTATCTGGCGCAGTTAAAGTCCGTTATGGGCAGCGGCTGCATCCTGACGGACGTGGGGAGCGTAAAGACTTCCATCCACGAGGAAGCCGCCGCGCTCGGCATGGAGAGCTGCTTCATCGGCGGGCATCCCATGGCGGGTTCGGAAAAGAGCGGTTTTGCAAACGCCCGGGCGCATCTCATCGAGAATGCCTACTATATCCTGACTCCCTCAGAGAAGGTGCCTGCCCCGGAAGTCGAATCCTTCCGGGAGTTCCTCTCATCGCTCAAAGCCATCCCCATCGTCCTGGACTACCGGGAACACGACCTGGTCACCGGGACCATCAGCCACCTGCCCCATATCATCGCAGCCACGCTGGTCAATTACGTGCGCGACCACGATACTCCGGACAGGCTGATGAAGGCGCTGGCTGCCGGAGGGTTCAAGGACATCACCCGCATCGCATCGTCCTCACCGGTCATGTGGCAGCAGATATGCCTGAAAAACGGGGGAAATATCTCTCACATCCTGGACAGCTATATCCAGGCGCTCAGGCAGGCAAAGGACGCCGTCGATTCCGGAGATGAGGACAGGCTCTACACACTGTTCGAGACATCCCGCGGCTACCGGGATTCCATGCCCGAGGGCTCGGCAGGTCCGATCAAGAAACAGTTTGCCCTCTACTGCGATATCATCGACGAAGCAGGAGGCATCGCCACCATCGCCACCATCCTGGCGAGCAACAACATCAATATCAAAAACATCGGCATCATCCACAACCGGGAGTTTGAAGAGGGCGCGCTCCGCATCGAGTTCTACGACGGGGCTTCTTCCGCAAAAGCGGTGGAACTCCTGCAGAAATATCATTATATCGTTTACGAGACATAGGAAGGACAGATTCATCATGGAATTATGCAGCATTACAGGTTTAAGAGGAAAAATCAGCGTCCCGGGGGACAAGTCCGTCTCACACCGCTGTGTGATGTTCGGCTCCATCGCCCGGGGCACCACAGAGATACATCGTTTCCTGGAAGGAGCGGACTGCCTTGCCACGATCCGGTGCTTCCGGACACTGGGCATCGATATCGAGGAAAAGGAGGACACCGTCACCGTGCACGGCAAAGGGCTCCATGGTCTTTCGGCACCGGAGCACATCCTGGATGTGGGAAACAGCGGAACGACCACCCGCCTGCTCTCCGGCATCCTTGCAGGCCAGCCCTTTGAGTCAAAGATATCCGGAGACGAGTCGCTGAACGCCCGTCCCATGAAGCGCATCATCGAACCGCTGTCGCAGATGGGCGCGAACATCTCCAGCATCCTCCGCAACGGCTGCGCTCCTCTTTATATCACTCCCGGGGAGCTCCACGGAATCCACTATGATTCCCCGGTGGCTTCCGCCCAGGTCAAATCCTGCATCCTGCTGGCGGGACTGTATGCAGAAGGCGAGACATCCGTCACCGAGCCTTCTCTGTCCCGGAACCACACAGAGCTCATGCTGAAAGAATTCGGCGCGGACATCCGCTCCGTCTATGCCCTGGACAGCACAAAAGCGACGGCTGTCATCACCCCCGGGAATGAGCTGTACGGTCAGAAAGTCACTGTTCCCGGAGACATCTCCTCAGCCGCGTACTTTATCGCTGCCGGGCTGATTGTGCCGGATTCGGAAATCCTGATTGAAAATGTGGGCATCAACCCGACCCGCGCAGGCATCCTGAAAGTCTGCGAAGATATGGGCGGAGACATCACGCTCCTGAACGAGCGCGTGGAAGGGGGCGAAAAGATAGCGGACATCCTGGTCCGCACCAGCCGGCTGCACGGGACCGTCATCCAGGGAGACATCATCCCGACCCTTATCGACGAGATACCGGTCATCGCAGTCATGGCGGCTGTGGCGGAAGGGACGACAATCATCCGGGACGCCGCAGAGCTGAAAGTCAAAGAGACCGACCGCATCGAGACGATATGCGACAACCTCGCAGCGATGGGCTGCAAGGTGACTCCGGCAGCAGACGGCATGGTCATCACCGGGGGAAAGTTAAAAGGCGCAGCCATCCACACCCTGCTGGACCACCGCATCGCCATGGCGTTCAGCATCGCCGCGCTGACAGCGGAAGGGAATACGAAAATCCTCGACAGTCAGTGTGTGGAAGTGTCCTATCCGACCTTCTATGATACATTTGAGGAACTGCTGTAAATATAAGTTTCTGTTTATCCAAAAGTTTTTGTTTATCCAAAAGAAAAAACGGTCCGGGCACGGGATGCCGCCACAGCACCCTGCACCCGGACCTTCCTGTCTATATCCCGCAGTCCACCGCGGCACGTTCGACAGCCAGTCCTCTGGCATATCTCTCCATGAATTTCTCATATCCCGCCACGTCTTCCGGTACCGGGTCCATCCCGGTCCCTTCCGCGTCATGGAATACTTTGTTGTCCAGATAATCTGTCAGGCTTTCGCCGTCCTCTTTGCGGACCAGGTAATCTGCAAGCAGGGCGATGCCCCACGCGCCGCCCTCTCCGGCAGTCTCCATGACATACACCGGCGTGTTGATAGCTCCGGCAAGTATCCTCTGTCCGACGCCTTTTGTCTTGAACAGCCCGCCGTGCCCCATCATGCGGTCCAGCTTCACATTCTCCTTTTTGAGCAGGATGTCCATCCCCGTCTTGAGCGCACCGAGAGAGGTATACAGATGCACCCGCATGAAGTTCGCCAGATTAAACCGGCTCTCAGGCGAGCGCACAAAGAGCGGACGTCCCTCGTCAAAGCCCGTGATGTGCTCTCCGGAGAAATAGTTATAAGCCAGCAGT
Organism: Candidatus Mediterraneibacter merdipullorum; assembly: GCA_019117125.1. GTDB lineage: Bacteria > Bacillota > Clostridia > Lachnospirales > Lachnospiraceae > Mediterraneibacter > Mediterraneibacter merdipullorum. The sequence goes on along the minus strand of DXAL01000048.1, from coordinate 60,538 downwards.
CCGCCGCAGTCCGCATCTCCTTCCAGCGCTTTGTTGTAGAGGGTGCCGAAAAGCCGGTTCATGTCCACATCCATGCCAAAGCTCTCGGCAAACTCTTTGAAGAGTCCAACCCATGCATTCAGGTCGGAAGTACAGTTGTTGCAGTGCACCATTGCCACCAGGTCCCCGGCAGGCGTTGTCACGAGGTCGATTTCCTCATAGGGCTTTGTCAGGTCCTTTTCCAGTACCGCCATGGCAAATACACTTGTTCCTGCGGAGACATTGCCGGTCCGCACAGCCACACTGTTCGTCGCTGTCATGCCGGTCCCGGCGTCGCCTTCCGGCGGACACATGGGGATGCCCGATGCCAGATTGCCCTCCGCATCCAGGAGCTTTGCCCCTTCTTCTGTCAGGCAGCCCGCATTCTCTCCCGCAAGGAGTACTTTCGGGAGCAGGTCCCGTATCTTCCACGGAAATCCTTTCTCAGCCACAAGAGCGTCGAACTGGTCCAGCATCCTGCCGTCAAAATCTTTTGCGCTGATATCCATCGGGAACATGCCCGCCGCATCGCCGCTTCCGAGCACTTTGCGTCCGGTCAGCTTCCAGTGGATATATCCGGAAAGGGTCGTAAAGAAACGGATTTTATCTACATGGTCCTCTCCGTTTAAGATTGCCTGATACAGGTGGGCGATGCTCCAGCGCTGGGGAATGTGGTAGGCAAACAGTTCCGAGAGCTTCCCGGAAGCCTCCCCGGTGATGGTATTGCGCCAGGTGCGGAAAGGAACCAGGAGTTCGTCTTTTTCATCAAATGCAAGATAGCCGTGCATCATGGCGCTGATGCCGATGGCTGCAAGGTTCGTGATGGACGCGCCGTATGTTTCCCGGACATTTTTTACCAGGTCGCTGTAGCAGCCGCGCAGCCCTTTCCAGACTTCGTCCATATCATAGGTCCAGATGTGGTCCACATACTGGTTCTCCCAGTCATAGCTGCCGGAAGCCACCGGCGTCTTGTCCGTATCGATGAGAACCGCCTTGATTCTCGTGGAGCCAAGCTCTATGCCAAGTACTGCCTGTCCGGCGTTTATCATGTCTCTGATTTCCTCTTTGCTCCGCATTTGCACATTCCTCCTTTTTACAGCATGTTTTTTCTCAGTTCTTCCCCGCTCATCGCGCTTAAATAAGCCGGCGCGATATCAAACACTGTCCTGCATCCGCTCTGTCCTTCCGCAGAAAGCCGGTAAGCTGCACGCGCGTACGCGAGAAGGACGGATGATGTGAACTCCGGATTGGAATCCAGCTTTAAGCTGTACTCAATCAGGTGGCTGTTCTCGCCGTTCCATCCGGTCTTTCCGCTCCGCAGAACGAATCCGCCGTGGGGGATGCCGCTGTGGTCTCTCCTTAATTCTTCTTCACTGATAAAATACACCGTCGTGTCGTAGTCAGCGAAGTAATTCGGCATCGTCTTTATCTCTTCTTCCACCTTTGCCGCATCTGCGCCCTCTTCCAGAACAACAAAGCATTCCCTCGTATGTTTCTGTCTTGTGGTAAGCTCCGGGTTTTCCCCGCTTCTCACCGCCTCAAGAGCCGCCTCTACCGGGATGGTGTACTGCTTTGCATCTTTCACGCCTTCCACTCTGCGGATGGCGTCGGAGTGTCCCTGGCTCACGCCTTTGCCCCAGAATGTGTAATCTTTCCCTTCCGGCAGAATCACATTGCCATACAGGCGGTTGAGGGAGAACATTCCCGGGTCCCAGCCCACAGAGATGATGCCGATTTTTCCGCTTTTTTTCGCTGCAGCGTCCACCGCCGCATAGTGCTCCGGAATCTTTGCATGAGTGTCAAAGCTGTCGATGACATTGAATATGCCGGCATACTCCGGCGTCTGCTCCGGAAGGTCTGTAGCGCTCCCGCCGCAGAGTATCATTACATCAATCCTGTCCTTCCACTCCGGTGCGTCTTCCACACGGCATACCGGAACGCCTTCTGTCAGGATGGATACCGTCTCCGGAGCCCTGCGGGTAAATACCGCTGCAAGTTCCATATCCTGATTCTGTCTGATGGCGCACTCGATGCCTCTGCCCAGGTTGCCGTAGCCTGAAATTCCGATTCTGATACTCATTTTATCTGCTCCTTTTCTGTTTGTTTCATTTGTGCTCTTCTGCTATTATACCGATGTCCGCGCGAGTTTTCAATGAAGAACTGTTACGACTTGTCTGCCGCTGCAGCCTGCCTCCCGGCTGTCACACCCTGTCTCCCGGCTGTCCGTAGTAGGCGTTCGCGCCGTGCTTTCTGTAGTAGTGCTTGTCCTGGAGTTCCTGTGGAGCCGGTTTGACCTGGGGGTTAATCAGTTCGCTCCGCGCCGCCATCTTCGCCACTTCTTCCGTCACCACTGCATTGTGCACCGCCTCGTGCGCATCCTTTCCCCACGTGAACACGCCGTGGTTCTTGCACAGGACTGCCGGCACCGCAATATAGTCCTTTGCCATCCGGTCGAATTCATCCGCAATGAGGACGCCTGTATTCTTCTCGTACGCCTCCTCGATTTCTTCCTTTGTGAGATTGCGCACACAGGGGATTTCCCCGTAAATGTAATCTGCATGGGTCGTTCCGTAGCAGGGAATGGCACGCCCTGCCTGAGCCCAGCTAGTAGCCCACGCAGAATGGGTGTGGACCACGCCGCCAATCTTCGGGAACCGGTTGTAGAGCACTACGTGGGTCGGCGTGTCGGAAGAGGGGTTGTATCTTCCTTCCACCTTGTTGCCGTTCAGGTCGACGACTACCATATCTTCCGGAGAGAGCTTCTCATACTCCACCCCGCTTGGTTTAATAACGAAAAGACCGCTCTCCCGGTCGATGCCGCTGACATTTCCCCATGTAAATGTCACGAGGCTGTACTTCGGGAGCAGCATATTTGCTTCATAGACTTCTTTTTTCAACTGTTCCAGCATAAACATATTCTCCTTTCCTGCCCGGCGATGCCGCTTTTCAAACAATTCTATCATACAACAGGAGCGCATGTATGACAATGCCTGACCTGTCGCGCCGCTTTCCCGCCGTCCGCACAAGCGCTCAGCTCGATTCCGCTTCGCTCCATCTCGCTTTCCGTGCGTCGCACGGTAGATATAAAAATGGAGCTGACCGCAAGTAAACTTGCGTCGGCTCCATTTCCATATCTGTCGCGCTTGTGCTAAACGCTCACATCCCTGCCTGGGCTGCTACTTCTGCTGCGAAGTCGTCTACTTTCTTTTCGATTCCTTCGCCTGTCTCGAAGCGGATGAATTTCTTTACTGTTACGTTTGCGTTGTTTTCTTTCGCAACTTTTGCAACGTATTTTCCTACAGTCAGGTCGCTGTCCTGTACGTATACCTGATCGAGCAGGCAGTACTCCTTCATCTCTTTGTTGAGACGTCCGATAATCATCTTTTCAATGATGTTGTCCGGCTTCTCCGGGTTCTCTGTCTTCGCCTGAGCAAGAAGGATTTCTTTCTCATGGTCCATGAACTCCTGAGACACCTCATCGCGGGATACATACTTCGGTGTCATTGCAGCAACCTGCATTGCCACGTTTTTGAGGCATGTCTTGATGTCGTCATTTACAACGTCTGTATCTGCAACTACGAGGACGCCGATACGTCCGCCGCCATGGATATACGGAACTACGCATCCGTTCTGTGCCTCTACTCTCTCGAATCTCCTGATATTCAGGTTCTCGCCAATAACTGCGATCTTCTCTACAAGAGCGTCTTTTACTGTCTTGGAGCTGTCTGCAGCCCACGGCTCAGCCATGAATGCATCCATGTCTGCCGGATTATTATCTGCTACCTGATTTACAACTTCCTCTACAAAGCTCTGGAACTCGTCGTTCTTTGCAACGAAGTCTGTCTCAGAGTTTACTTCTACGATTGCTGCGACTTTGTCATCTCTTACCACTGTTTTTACGATGCCTTCTGCAGCGATTCTGCCGGCTTTCTTCTCAGCCTTTGCCTGTCCGTTCTTTCTCAGGAACTCAACAGCTGCGTCCATATCGCCGTTTGTCTCTGAAAGAGCTTTTTTGCAGTCCATCATGCCTGCGCCTGTCATCTCTCTTAACTCTTTTACCATTCCTGCTGTGATTGCCATGATAGATTCCTCCATTAATAAATCAAGATATTACTCTTCTACAGCCTCTTCCACTTCCGCTGCTTCTGTCTCAGCGTAAGCAGCGTCGTCATAATACTCATCCTCTGCCTCTGCAGCTGCTCCCTGATTTGCCTCGACAACAGCGTCAGCCATCTTGGAGACAATCAGTTTTACTGCACGGATTGCATCGTCATTGCCCGGGATGACATAATCCAGTTCTTCCGGGTCGCAGTTTGTATCGCAGATACCAATCAGTGTGATTCCAAGAGTGTGAGCTTCCTGTACGCAGATACGCTCTTTCTTCGGGTCAACTACGAAGATTGCATCCGGCAGTCTCTTCATCTCTTTGATACCGCCAAGGTTCTTCTCCAGTTTTGCCCACTCTTTTTTCAGTGCGATGACTTCTTTTTTCGGAAGTACATCAAATGTTCCGTCTTCTGACATTGCCTCGATTTCTTTGAGGCGTTTCACACGGCTCTGAATCGTCTTGAAGTTTGTGAGCATACCGCCCAGCCATCTCTCGTTTACATAGAACATGCCGCAGCGCTCTGCCTCAGCCTTGATAGCGTCCTGCGCCTGTTTCTTTGTTCCGACGAAAAGAATCGTGCCGCCCTCAGCAGCGATGTCAGAAACGGCTTTATATGCATCGTCGACCATTCCTACAGATTTCTGCAGGTCGATGATGTAGATACCATTTCTCTCTGTGTAGATGTACGGAGCCATTTTCGGGTTCCATCTTCTTGTCTGGTGTCCGAAATGAACACCTGCTTCCAAAAGCTGTTTCATTGAAATAACACTCATGTTTCTTTCCTCCATTTGGTTTTCATCTTCCGCATGTTTTCTTCCCTGAGACCGTCCGGATTTCCGGCTTTGGCACCGTCAGAGAAATACGCATGCGTGTTTTTTTGCAACATTCGTAGTATATCACAGAAAAATGGGCATTGCAAGGAATTTTTGCACGGTTTGAGCAGTCCTTTTTCCGCTGTCCGGGCGGCTCTGTTTCAGGCGTCCTGCATCCCGCCGTATTCCCTCAGAAGTTCTTTTACTTCTTCCGGGCTGTTCCCGGTCTCCTCCGGTCTCCCGACCACGACGAGCACTGCTCCTGCTTCCTCTGCGGCTTCCGCCTTTTCTTCAAATCCACCCGCCCTGCCGCTCTCTTTTGTCACGAAATAAACGGCTTCGGTCTGACGCAGCAGCGCCAGATTCATGTCCGTACCAAAAGGTCCCTGCATGGCGAAAAGATGTTTTCCTTCAAAACCAAGGCGGACACTCTGTGCCACCGCCGGCTCTGTGGAGAGGACTCTCGCAAAACAGCGTTTCCGGTAGTTTTCGATTTCCGTATACAGGTGGAGTTCCTTGCTCCCTGTCGCAATCAGGATGTTGCCTTCTGTGTTTTTCAGATAGTTCACTGCCGCCTGCACGGAATCAACATACAGGATGTCTTTATCCCTCTGCTTTTCCCCGAAGCGCCTGATGCACCGCACGTAACGGATTTCACGGCCCCGCGCAGACATTTCACAGGCATTTCTGATATTTTCCGTCGCTGTAAGAGCGAACGGGTGGGTCGCGTCTATCACAAGCCGGATTTCCTGTTCTTCCAGAAATTCCCGGATTTCCTGTTCCTCCATCCGCCCGGAAAGGACCGTAATGCAGTCCAGATGGTCAAGCAGGCTTTTTCCATAGCCGGTGGCTGTGCTCACAAAACACCGGATTGACCGGGCAGATGCATACTCAGCCAGTTCCCTGCCCTCTGTCGTTCCTGCAAAAATCAGGATTTCAGGACCCGTTCTGTCCGTATTGCCGCCTGTCATGGCTTTCCCGCATTCCGCAGGATATTCCTGACTGTCTCTTCGTCCGTTTCAAGTGCATCCGCTATCTCGACAGCCGACTTTCCCTTCGCATGCTTTTTCATCACCTGTTCCATGAGCAGCTGTTCCTTTCCCTGCTCCCTGCCTTCCTGCAGACTGACTTTTACTACATAATCACTCAGATTGCACATCTGGTTCAACTCCTCTCCCATCTGTTCTTCCATCGGTATCTCAAACTCCTGCTCGAGCCGGTCTATTTTTGCCGCTGCATCTATCTTCGGGGAAAACAGCACCCCGAGCAGCTTTGTCAGCCGGTTTCCTTTCCCATTATAGCGAATCGTTTCCGGGGTTACAAGTGGTTGATTTTCACCTCTGACAAAGCCGAGGCAAAGAACTACCAGAATCTCCGACGGCATAAGATATGGCGATGCGCCTGCCGTTCTCCGGCTTTTGTGGAATCAGTCGATATTTTCTGTTTTTTATCGAATTTTTTCTAAATTTTGTACAAATATCATTTTTTTCTGTTTTTTTTCTTGATTTTTGACACGCCATCTGATAGACTATGCGCCATAAAGACAAAGGCGTCAGATGATGAGACGAAAAACACTCTCACCATCCGGCGCCTTTTCTTTATCATCACAGAGCAGTTTCACACTTTTTTGTGACCGGCACAGGGCGCATTGCTCCTCCTGGCGCCGGACCCCGGGGAATCATGAAAAGCCGTTATTTCTGCTGGAAATGGGAGGTATTACTATGGACACAGGAAACACAGGATTTATGATGGTCTGCTCGGCGCTTGTCTTTCTCATGACGCCGGGACTGGCTTTTTTCTACGGGGGACTTGTCCGGAGAAAAAATGTTGTAAACACGATGATGGCATGTGTTGCCATCATGGGGCTTTCCGTATTTATGTGGACGCTGTTCGGCTATTCGCTCTCCTTCGGGAGCGACCACGGAGGATTCATCGGAAGTCTGGAATGGCTGGGGCTCTCTCAGGTCGGCTGGGAAGCGGGACCGTATTCTGACAGCATCCCGCATCTGGTATACTGCGCGTTTCAGATGATGTTTGCGATGATTACTCCGGCGCTTATCACCGGCGCCGTGGTCGGACGGATGAAATTTAAGGCGCTGTTCGCCTTCATCGCCCTCTGGTCTGTCATCGTCTATTATCCAATGGCGCATATGGTATGGGGACAGGGCGGCTTTCTGGCATCCATCGGCTCCGTCGATTTTGCCGGAGGAAATGTGGTCCACATCAGTTCCGGTGTCAGCGCACTGGTGCTCGCCGTTTACCTTGGCAGAAGACGCGGTTACGAGAAGACATCTTACCGCATTCACAATATTCCTTTCGTCGTACTCGGAGCCGCGCTTCTGTGGTTTGGCTGGTATGGGTTCAATGCAGGAAGCGCGCTGGCGGCAGACGGGCTTGCCGCACATGCATTTATGACTACATCTGTCTCCGCTGCCACAGCACTTCTTTCCTGGATGCTGATTGACACACTGAAAGGCGGAAAACCGACCCTGGTGGGAGCGTCCACCGGTCTTGTCGTGGGACTGGTCGCCATCACACCGGGAGCAGGATTCGTCCCAATCTGGGCATCTTTTATCATCGGCGCCCTGGTAAGCCCTATCTGCTACTTTATGATGAACATCATCAAACACCGGTTGAAGATTGATGACGCGCTTGACGCTTTCGGATGCCACGGCGTCGGCGGCATCTGGGGCGGCATCGCGACCGGACTGTTCGGACAGAGCTCCATCAACTCCGTTGCCCGGTGGGACGGTCTTGTATTTGGAGAGACCGGCCTGTTCACGGCACAGGTTATCAGCATCCTGGTAACGATTGCCGTGGCGGTCATCGGCTCCCTTGTCTGCATCGGCATCATCCGTATCTTTACGAAGCTCCGCGCAGATGAGAAATCGGAGACGCTCGGACTTGACATCACCCAGCACGGCGAACAGGCATACCCGTCCTTCAACGGTTTTGACTAAGACCGGCAGAACAGGGAAGTGCACAGTACAGACACAGGCTCACGCTGGTATAAAAAGGAGGTACAGGTCATGCTGATTAAAATAGAAGCAATCGTAAGAGAAGAAAAATTTGAGGAAGTCAAAGATGCGCTCCGTCAGATAGAAGTCAACGGCATCACCGTTTCACAGGTTATGGGATGCGGCGCCCAGAGAGGATACCGGGAGATTGTCCGGGGCTCTGAAGTGGATATCGTCCTGCTCCCGAAAGTCAAGTTCGAGATTGTCGTATCTTCCGAAGAATGGGAAGCGAAAGTCATCGACGCCATCCGGACGGCGGCATGCACCGGAGAGATGGGCGACGGCAAGATTTTCAGCTATGAAATCCGAAGCGCCCTGAAGATACGGACCGGAGAGACCGGGTACGACGCCCTGCAGTCCATGCTCGACTGAGCAGTTAAAACCGGATGGTCCCCGGACATTTTACAAGCGCCATGGTCATCCCGCTCCGGACGGTTTTCCCCCGGAGCAGGATGCCATCCGCACAGCACAGGCGCGCCGCGCGCTCACACACATTGTCAACGCCAGTCACTTTCTCCACAAATTCCGAGCCGGATGAAACATCCCGGACTCTTCGCAGCTCCTCTGCCGGATAAGTGACAAAGGGGAGCCGGTATGTATCCGCAAGTTTCCGGAGCGCCGGCTCGTCTTTTTTCAGGTCAATGCTGGCGAGCATCTTCACACGGCTCACAGCAACACCCGTTTCTTCCAGAATCTCACGAAAGCCTTCTTCCAGAACCTCTGCCGGAATCCCTTTCCTGCAGCCGATGCCCGCAATGATATCCGGCAGCTCCATCTTAAGAAAGAGCGTTGTCTGAGCGCCCTTGCATGTGCCGGAAAAACCGGAAGGCAGTTCCCGGGCGATGATGATGCGGCGGCAGAATAATCCCGCCTCTTCCTTCGTCCGGCAGAAGACAAGTCCCTCCGGAAGGGCGGACTGTCCCCTGTCCCATCCTGCGTCTTCTATATAAAGTGCGATTTCTTCCCCATCCAGCACCGCCGCCGATATTTCTTTCGCCGCAGTCCGGTCCGTGACGGTCAGATGATTCTCTTTTGCAAACACATCCACCGCGAACCTTCCCTGTACATCCGTCGCCGTCGTGTGTACGGCTGTCGCCCCGGCAAGGTCCGCAATCTCATCGGCAAGCACCGCCGCGCCGCCCATATGACCGGACAGAAGCGGAATGACATATGCGCCCCTCTCGTCCATGACCAGGACCGGGGAATCCGTATATTTATCCCGCACCCACGGAGCAATATACCGGACAGCAATCCCAGCCGCCCCGATAAAAAGAAAGGCTGCCCTTCCCCACTGCGCACCGATGAATTTTTCCCGCTCTTTTGGAAGGGGAAGCACGCCTTCCCCCACATATTTTTCCGGCGCATAAGCCGTCCATCCCGGCTGCCGTTTCAGAAGTTCCCGCGCCAGGGAAGTTCCGGTGCGGGTAAAACTGAAGAGGATAATGTTCCTGATTTCTGTCTCTTTCATAACCCAAGTCCTTTTCTTTCTCCCGACATTATACTATCTATGGGGGAAAAATGATAGCCAATGTTGACATTTTACATCTGTTGACATTTTACACCCCTCTGATTATCATATGTTGCAGATATGACTTCAGATAGAAAGCGATGTGACCTGACTTGGAATATGAACTGACCCGGGGACCTGTCATGAAAACAATGCTGCGTTTCGCCGTCCCCATGATTTTAGGCAACCTGCTGCAGCAGTGCTATAATATCGCGGATACACTCATCGTCGGACGGTTTCTCGGTGCAGGCGCCCTGGCTGCCGTGGGCTCTGCATTCTCTCTGATGACCTTCCTCACATCCATTCTGCTCGGGCTTTCCATGGGGAGCGGCACGGTATTTTCCATCCCTGCCCCCTCTTTGCCGGACCGATGAGCAGCCAGTTCGCCCGGAAGGGGCGCATCAGATTCCAGTACCGCGCGCCGGAAAGTCCATACTCCCGTACCAGGTTCCACTTTGCCCGGATGCTGCGCACATCCTCGAACCACACCACATGTTCCATCCCGTTTTTCCGGTAGGTGAACCAGGGACTCTCGGACACGGATGCATATTCGATGGAGACTCCGTTTTCCACTGCAATCTCCACCGCTTCTTCATTCCCGATGGTCTTTGCCCGGGTGATGCCGCGTTCATAGGGAAGGGTCCAGTCATATCCGTAGTTTGGAATCCCAAGAAGTATCTTCTCCGGAGGCATCTGGGTGAGCGCGTACTCCACCACTTCCCGCACCTTATCCAGCGGCGCCACCGCCATGGGCGGTCCGTACGTATATCCCCACTCATATGTCATGAGGAAGACCGCATCTGCATGCTCTGCCAGCAGAGCGTAATCCACCCCTTCCACCAGAATTCCCTTCTGCTGCCCGGAAGTCTTGGGCGCTGCAGCAGCCGTCACAGGAAAGCCCTCCGGACCGAGCTTTTCTTTCACCTTCCCCACAAACTGCGCATACTGCTCCCGGTTCCCCGGGAGGATGTATTCAAAATCAATATCCAGTCCCCGGTAGCCTTTTTCCTTCATCCCGGACAGAATCTGTCCGATGAGCCGCTCCTGCATCCCGCTGTTCTCAACGAGCGCCCGGATAAGCTGGTTGTTAAACGCCCCTTCGGAAGAGAAGGGCGTCAGCACCATCCACGGCCGCACTCCCATACTCTGCGCTCTTTCCAGCATCCACCGCTCCTCCTGGCGGGGCGGGACCAGGTCTCCCGCAAACGTAAACCCGTAAGAAAAGACCAGCACCTCATCCAGTGCAGGAAGCGCCTCTTCCAGCACCGGCGGGTCGATAAACGGATAGGCGTAGCCGCCTGTCAAAAAGCCCGCCCCCATCCCCTGTTCTTTGTCCCCATCCGTCCCCCGGAGCAGGAGCGCCTGCCCCGGCGCCAGACGGTCCCGGTACTTCAGCTGATTATCCGCAGCAATCTTCTGTACGGAGACCCCGGTCTCCCCCGATATCTTCTGCAGCGTATCACCGCTCTTTACCACATAAATCATAAAAACACCCCCGTAAGGAAAGCCTATGCTCTCCTGCGGGGGGATATGACACTGTTCCGGATATCTTACGCTGCAAAATTCCCGGTGTACAGCTGATAATATTTTCCTTTTGCCGCGGTGACGAACGTGGTCCTGCTCTGAGGCGCTTTGTCACTCTGCTGTCCCGGTCTGTACAGAACGCGGCCAAGCGTCATGCGAACTGACTGTTGTACAGCCCCGCATAGGCTCCGCCCGCCCGGAGGAGCTCCCGGTGGCTCCCCTGCTCGATGATGCCGCCGTTCTGCATCACAAGTATCAGGTCTGCATCCACGATGGTTGAGAGGCGATGGGCAATCACAAAGCTGGTCCTGCCCTTCATCAGCCGGTCCATGGCGCCGCTTATCTCCATTTCGGTGCGGGTATCCACACTGGAAGTCGCCTCGTCGAGTATGAGCACCGCCGGGTCGCACAGCATCACCCGGGCAATGGTAAGAAGCTGCCGCTGCCCCGCGGAAAGGGTTTCCCCGTCGCCGCTCAGCCTCGTATCATACCCGTCCGGCAGCGTCCGGATAAAAAAGTCCGCCCGCGCCGCTTTTGCCGCGCGGATGATATCCTCCATGGAAGCATCCGGACGCCCGTAGGCGATATTTTCCGCGATAGTCCCGTCAAAAAGCCAGGTGTCCTGGAGCACCATGCCGAAGTGCTCCCGCAGTCCGGCATAAGTCATCCGGGACGTATCTCTTCCATCCAGGAGTATCTGTCCGCCGTCCACCTCGTAAAAGCGCATCAGCAGATTGATAAGCGTCGTCTTTCCCGCCCCCGTGCTTCCGACGACGGCAATCTTCTGTCCGGGCTCTGCCGTGAAGCTGATATCTTCCATCAGCAGACGGTCCGGCGAATAGCCGAATCTCACATGGCGAAATTCCACCCGTCCCTCCACGCCGGAACAGTTGATGGCGTCTGCAGGGTCTTTTTTTATCTCTTCCTCATCCAGCAGACGGAAGATGCGCTCCACCGACGCGATGGACGACTGGAGGGAATTGAGCATATACGCCGCCTCTGTCAGCGGCTCTGACGCCTGATATACATACTGGAAAAATGCCTGAAACACGCCCACGCTGAGAGTGCCGTCTAAAAGGAGCTTTCCCGCCAGGACCGCGATGACCGCCTGTCCGAGCCGGTTCACCAGACGGATAAACGGATTCACCGCATTCATCATAAAGTCCGCCCTGCGGGATGCATCCGCCAGTTCTTCCACCGCCTCTCTCATATCGGCAGCACTCTTTTCTTCCCGGTTGAACGCACGTATCACCGTGCGCCCGCTGTAGGACTCTTCCACCTGGCCGGTGACCCGGCTGACTGCCTGCTGCCGTCTGGCAGCGCACTGCAGCGTCTTCCCCGCAAATATCTTCGTAGATATCATGGACAGAACCGTAAAGAAGAGAAAGATCAGGGTCAGTCCGGCATGGAACCAGAACATCATCACAAGGGACCCGACAACCATCCCGGCTGCAGTGAACAGTTTTAAAAGTCCGGTCTGCAGCACTTCCGACATCTTGTCCAGGTCGTTGGTGGCACGGCTTAAAACCTCCCCCGGTCTGTGTCCGTCATAGAAAGAAAGGGGGAGCCGGTTCAGCTTGCGGCTGATCCGGGTGCGCAGCTCCAGGCTCAGACGCTCTGCAAACCCCGCCATCAGAAAACTCTGAAATGTATACAGGATGCCGGTCACCGTATAGATAAAGAGCAGGAACAGGATTTCCCTCCCTCCGTGCTCCCACGTCACGCGGAAGACGCGCTCTCCGGACACAGCCGCCTGCACTTCCCCGAACAGCAAATCCACAATTTTTGCGCTGTAGACCGGAGCCGCCACGGAGAGAAGGGTATAAAAGACTACCGAGACCGCCACAATGACCAGCCGGAGACGCTGCCGTCCCATAGTCTGCCAGAGCCGCAGGACCGTCCTGCCGGCATGTTCCGGCACTTCAAAATCCAGATCGTCTGTGTACTGCATCGACTCAGTTTCCGACATTCTCTCCGCCTCCTTTCATCTGCGACCTGACGATGTCCCGGTAGACGCCGCAGCTTTCCATCAGCTCCTCATGCCTGCCGATGCCCGCCACTCTGCCTTCATCCAGCACGATGATGCAGTCGGCATTCCGGATGGTACTGACGCGCTGGGCAATGATAAGCACCGCCGCATCCGCCACTTCCGTTTTCAGCGCATTCCGGAGCGCCGCATCCGTCCGGAAATCAAGGGCGGAAAAACTGTCGTCAAAAATATACAGGTCCGCCTGTTTCATCAGCGCCCTCGCAATGGAAAGCCGCTGTCTCTGTCCTCCCGAAAAATTCCTCCCGCCCTGGGACACATGGGCGTCCAGCCCGTTCGCCAGACTGCTCACAAAGTCCGCCTGCGCGACGGCAAGGGCGTGGCGCATCTCTTCTTCTCCTGCGTGTTCATTTCCATCCAGCAGGTTCTCCGCGATAGTTCCGGAAAAGAGCCATGCCTTCTGTGGCACATAGGCGATGCGCTCTCTCAGTTCCTCCTGGGTCATCTCACGCACATCCCTGCCGTTTACCTTCACCGAGCCCTCCGTCACATCGTGGAAGCGCAGGAGCAGCTTCGCAAGCGTGGACTTTCCGCTTCCTGTCCCTCCGATAACCGCCGTCGTCTCTTTCTTCCGGCAGATGAAATCCAGACCGGAAAGGGCATACGCATCCGCATCCGGAAACCGGAAGGACACATCGCAGAACTGCACGACCGCTCCGTCTTCCGCCCCGCACCCATGCTCCCGCATCTCCGGGTCCGTGATCTCCGGCTCCCGCTCCAGGACCTCCCGGATGCGCCGGCTGCAGACCGCCGCCCGGGGCAGGAGGATGATGACCATCTGCGCCATGATGATATAGAAGAGGATGAGGATGGAGTATTCGGTGAGCGCCGTGATATCGCCAATCTCCATATATCCCGCTCCCACCCGGTCTCCGCCGACCCAGAGGATGGCAGTGATACAGAGATTGATGACAAAAAACGCCGTACTCTCAAGCCCCGCAAAAAGCAGATTCGCCCGGATGGACGTCTCCGCATACTCCTCAAAAGACTTCCGCAGCCGCTTCTCCTCGCTCTTCTCCTTCCGGAACGCACGGACCACCCGCACGCCGGTCAGATTTTCCCGGAGCACCACATTCATCCGGTCCAGGAGGCGCTGGAGCCTGCCGAAGATTTCCGACGCCCTTCTCGTCACAAATACGGCGAGCACGATAATGAGCAGGGTCACCCCAATCAGTACATATCCCATCACTGTATCAATCGCAAACGCCATGGCGACCCCCATCACGCACGCCGCCGGGACCGGGAGCACCATCTGGATGCACCAGACCACGGACTGCTGGACGATGTTGATGTCATTGAGGGTCCTCGTTATCATGGAGCCTGTTCCGAACCGGCTGAAATCATACTCGGAAAACGTCAGCGATTTCTCATAGACCGCATTGCGCATATCCTTGCCCAGCTTTGCCGACAGATCCGCACAGAGCCAGCTCCCTGCCAGGGCTCCGGCGCCGGAAATGAGAGTGACCGCCAGCATGGCTGCCCCTCTGCCGATAATGTAGTCCATCTTTCCATCCGCCACGCCGATATTAATCATATCCGCCGTCAGCTTCGGCACGAAAAGCCCGCCCGCCACGTCCAGGACCATGACGAGGACCGTAAACACGCACAGCCGCCGGTATGGTTTCAGAAAATCAAGAATCATCTTCATAGCTGTTCCTCCGCCTTCACCTCAGCTTCTCAAGGAGCGGCTTCTTCCGCTCCTGATACCCGTCCGCGAGCTTCCGGAACAGGCGCAGAAATTCCGCTTTCTCATCCGGTTTCATCGCCAGGAACACCTCGTTCTCCGCCTCGATAACCGGGCGTATCCTCTCGTCTGCAAACCGCTTTCCCGACTCCGTGAGATAAATATGCTTGTCCCGCCCCTCTTTCTCCAGATACAGAAAGCCCTTCTTCTCCAGGCTGCGCACCGAAGAGTTGACCGTCTGCTTGCTCACGAACGTCTCCCGGCAGATATCCCTCTGCAGGCATCCGTCTCCCAGCACGCAGAGGACGTAGAGCACGTCAAAAGCGCCGTCCGAAACTCCTACGGACAGCGCAATTTCATGATAGACGTCCTCCACCTCTTTGTAGAGATGGCTGAACGCACTTACTTCCTGTTCTAAATGTATCTTCATGATATGTCTCCTTAGTCCGATTTCGTACTATGATTATAGTATGAAATCGGACTAAAAGTCAAGAGACAATCCTACCTGTGTGGCAATCCTGACTGTGCCAGACTCACAGCCCTGCTTATACCCGACTCATAAACCATTCTACGGTCTCCGGTGCATAGTGGGAGAAAAACAGACTTTCTCCCGTATCCAGCGCCTCGATGCGCTTCATCTCATCTTCCGTCAGAGTAAAATCAAATACATCGAAGTTCTCTTCCATCCGGTCCTTATGCACGGATTTCGGTATCACCACCACGCCGCTCTGGAGCAGAAACCGGAGCGCCGTCTGTGCCACAGACTTTCCATATTTCCCGCCAATCTCTCTGAGCACCGGATTCTGGAAATAATCGTTCTTTCCTTCGGCAAACGGTCCCCACGACATAATCTGGGTGCCGTACTTCTCCATATATTTCCGCGCTGTCTTCTGCTGCTGGAACACATGCGTCTCCACCTGGTTAACTGCCGGCTTGACCTCTGCAAAATGGAACAAATCCAGATACCGGTCCGGATAGAAATTCGACACGCCGATGGCGCGTGCCTTTCCTTCTCGGTATGCTTCTTCCATCGCGCGGTAGGTCCCGTAATAATCGCCGAACGGCTGATGAATCAGAAGCAGGTCCACATAATCCGTCCGAAGTTTTTCCAGAGATTTTGCAATGGATTCTTTCGCCTTCTCATATCCGGCATTTGCAATCCAGACTTTCGTCGTGACAAAAATCTCTTCCCTTGGTATCCCGCATTTTGCCAGGGCATTTCCCACGCCTTCCTTTGTAGTACGCCTGCGCTGTATCAATGCTGCGATATCCTGTCTCCAGCGCTTCGAGGACACAGCGCTCCGTCTCCTCCGGCGGAGTCTGGTATACTCCGTATCCGAGCAACGGCATCTTCACTCCATTATTCAGCGTTACATATTCCATTCTGTTCGTCCTCCTTTTTATTCATCTCATGGAATCTTTTTAAGGCAATTACTTTTCCAAGCCCTTCTCTTCACTTACAGTTAAACTCGTCCCCATCCCCGACATCATCCAACATGTAAAAACCGGCGCCTGCCAGGTCGGCATCCTTCCCTTTTCCACCGAGGACGCTGCCCTTGACTGTACGCCGTTCTTACGGGAGACCCTTTCCATCTGCGTCACAAAAGACCATGCCCTGTCCGGACACGGTCTTGTAACATTTGAGATGCTCAATGGCTTTAACTTTCTGCTGCGCTCTGAGATTGGATTCTGGAATGAGATGTGCCGTCAGAAGATGCCCGCCTCGCGCTTTCTCGTACAGAAAGATGATTATGAATTTCGGGAACTCATCCGCAGTTCCACCCTGCCCTGCTTTACCACCAACCTGGCAACAGACCCGGATGATGTGCTGAAAGACCGGGTCATCATCCCGGTGGGAGATGCAGAGGCGGATGTCATGTATCATGTCATTCGGATGAAAGACTAACACAAATTTAAATTCCTGCCTCCAGCAGCTTTTGCGCTACTCTTCCATTTACCTCTGCGTAATACATCAATTCTGCGTCAGTCAGGTCTTCCTCTTCCCATGCCGCAAATTTTTCATCCATTTCAACAACTTTTGCAAGCATGTCCGTATACTCGCCTATCAGCTGCAGGTCGCTTGGATTTTCCTTGTATTTTGTCATAAAGTCACAATAATCGTCATAGAACGCTTCGTAACTGTCCATAGCTTCCTTAAACTCCGGCCGGATTTCATCTTCAGACACGCTGCTTTCTTCTGATTCTTCTGATTCTTCTGATTCCTCCGGTTCTGCAGGCTCTTCCGCTTCCTCAGTGATTTCCGCATCTTCCTGTGATGATGCGTCTTCCTCTGCTGCTTTGATAAGCTCGATTTCCATTATCTGATTCCCCTGATAGGTCAGATAGAGTTCGTTCCCCTTTTCATCATACGCATGATAGGATGCATCACTTTTCTCATAGTCAACAGCGAATCCGGCATTGGAGCATTCTTCTGTATAATCATTGAAATCATCCCCGGATGTCTTCCCGACATAGATATGACACCTGTCAGATGCATCCACCTCCACTTTTCCGACTTTGGACTGAGGCACCGGAAGCAACCCTGCAAGTTCACTCTTCGGCCAGTTCAGCTCTCCCATTTCCATGGGCGCTTTCAACTCGATATACATCGTCTCTCCGCTGTAATTCACGGAAAGCATATATCCCTCTTCATCAAATGCTTTATATGTGCTTCCATCCTGCACACTCTCGACAGTATACCCCAGAGACTGACATTCCTCGACGTACGCATTATGTTCATTCGGGGACGTCTCATCTACATGCACCTTCAGATATTCGCTGTCATTGATAACGATGGAACCTTTATTGGATGCAGGCTCCGGCAGCTTCTCCCCGAGCACGGTCTCATCCCAGTCAAACTTTTCACTCTGTCTTCCCCTGAAGGAGCTGACGATTCCAAATACAACGATAACGATGAGCAGGATAAACCACCATCTCTGATAAAACGGCTTCTTGTTTTTTGCCCCGCATGACGGACATATCCTTGCCTGTTTCGGAATAGTTGCACCGCAGTTTCTACAAATTATCATTTTGGGTTTTTTTGACATGAATTTTCTCTCCTTTGTCTCTCATATTGATTTTATTTTGCTGTTAAAATCCGCTTCTTTTCCGCATCAAACTCTTCCTGCGTCAGAATTCCCTCATCGAACAGGCTCTTAACTTCTCTCAACTGTTCGGCTTTACTCTTTGCAGGAGTGCTTTCGTTTGATACATTCTGTATATTCTGGGCAATCGTATTTCCAAATGCCACGCCTGCTCCCAGACCTGCCAGTCCCCCTTCCTGCTTTGCCGCATCCCTCATGGCTCTTGCGGTCTGATACTCTACGAAAGTCCCCATATCTCCCCGGACTATTCCGATTCCCGACTGCTCGTCTATCAGTTCTTCGACCCGTTCCGGAAGCGAGATATTCTCAATCACGATATCGCTGAACCCAATGCCTGTAACCTGCAGCTGTTCATTCAGCTTTTTCTGCATTTCCACCGACAGTTCCTGATATGCGGCAGCCAGGTCAAGCACCGAACGGTCCGTATCGCCAACGACAGCCGAAAACGTCTCTGTCACCATGGAGGAAAGATATCCGACGATATCATAGGTCATCACGATTCCCTTTGTCCCGCTTGATGATGGGATTTTTCGTCTCCCACTGATTATCCACAAACTGTCTTGTGCTCACGAAATACAAATCCGCGATTACAGGCGATACGAACAGATAGGGGAATGCCTGGAGTTTTGTTAAAACGGGGAAATTTTCCGTATTCAGCGAATAGGTCCCCGGCATCAGGATGTCTGCCAGCTGACCGCCTTTTAGAAAGACTGCGCACTGGCTTTCCCTGACAATGACTTTTGACCCCTGTTTCAGTTCATCGTTTCCGCTTTCGCGCCGGAATTTCGTGACGATAAGTTTGTTGCTTTCATCTTCATATTCAATCACATCAAGGAACTGGTCTTTGACAACATCCCACAATCCCATTGTGTTCCCTCCTTTATTACTGCAGCAAAAGCCCGAATTCATCCCGGAATGAACCGACCACAATGCGGATGATATCAATAAGCCATCCGATACCGAAAAGCCCGGCGGTACACAAGTACAGGATGCCTGTTCCCACTTTTCCCACATAGAACCGGTGCGCCCCCAGCCCGCCTAAAAAGATGCAGAGCAATAATGCCGTCACTCTGCTTTTCCTGCTGACTCCGGGGATGATTCCCGCAGCGTACAGCATAGGATTCCCTGTCATGTTCCATTGTTCCTGTGCCGGTCCCGTCTGCGTATGAGCAGCATCTCCGTTCCCCTGGTTTCCATCGGTTCTTTCCGCCTTATAGCCACAATAGCCGCACGTTCCATCTGTAAGCGGCGCGCCGCATTTTGGACATTTAACTTCCATATTTTCCTCTCCTTTCACAGACTGCCCTGTCTCTCAATTCCCTGATACACTCTACATAAGTCTTTCCACTTCCTTCTTCCGGCAGCGGCGGTATCCCGTGTTTCTGCACAAATGCAATCACATCTTTTTTTTGCCTCTCTTCCGTGATTTTCTCGTCGATTGCCTTTTTCCGCCGGGCAAGCCATTTCTTTTTCTGCTCTTCGGACCCCTCTACGATGTGCCGGATTTCCCCCAGTTCAAAATCCATTGCCTTATACACCAGGATTTCCCATATCCGCTCCATCGCCTGGCGGTCATACAGGCGGTGATTGTCACAAGTTCTCTCGGTTATGAGCAGCCCCTCGTCGTCGTAGTACTGCAATGTCCGCCTGCTGACCCCGGCGAGCCTGCTCATCTCATTTGTTTTTTTCATTAAGGCTTTTCCTTTCCCCGTATATCTGAGCATACGCCATCACGCTACCGTGATAGCAATACCCTTTTTCGGATGTGCTGTTTGTTTGTTTCAGAAAAGCCTTTGTAAATTTCGCGAAGCATTTTTATTTCATAGGAAAGCAATTTCCTATGAAATAAAAAAAGATGCCCCACCGGATTGGTGTGACATCCCTGGTTTATTATTCTATATTTTTTATCCGAACAAATACCGGTAGGTGCGCCACTGCTGAAGCAGAATATCACGCACCCGCATCTTTATGTCTTCCGGATAATATCGTTCTTTCTCCAGCAGTCTCTCAATATCATGTGCGTTGTATGAGAATTTTAATGACTGCCCATACAGCGTTTCCACCGCCTCCAGCTGTTCCATGAAATCACTGCACAGTGTTTTGGCTCTGACCTGTGGGATGAGATGAAGTATATCCTCTCCCATCGGATAATCCATCTGAGTATCAGACAGAAGCGCGCATCCATTGTCAAAAACCGGACAATAATGATACCGGCCGGTTCCGTCACGCAGCACAGCGATATTGTGCATGTGTCTGTCTTCATTAAGGAACAGCGCGTCGATTGTCATCAGACGGCTGAGATAAACGCCAAAGTTTTCAAGACCCGTCATCTGTTCTGCCTGTTCTGTCAGAAAACGTGCCCGCTCCTTCGTGCCCTGTATTCTGAAAATACTCATGTACAGACTCTGCCCGTACAGATTCTGAAACAGCCTCTCAAGCGTAATAAGCTGCCAGCCCTCCGGCAGGAAGTTCCCGCTCCGGCATCCCCGGTACCGTACTTTCTTATAAGCGATTTCTTCTGTCTCATACAGGATATACTCTTCTTCATTCATGTTTGAATGTTTCAGAAGTCCGGAAACCATATACTCCGCCAGACCTTCATATCCCATATAGTCTGCTTTGTACCATACGCCGTCCGATTCCCACTTCAGCTGATTTCCTTTTGAGGACTGATGGGCTGCAGTTCTCAATTCGTTTTCTTCCAGTCTGACCATCCTCTTCATCTCTCAATCTCAATCCGGAAATCATCTTCCGCCATCTTCCCTTCCGTTTTCTGTATAATCAGAAACGGGTCATAAAACGGGAGATTTAGTTCTTCCAGTATGATTTTCATCTTGTCCCGCGTCCGCGGGAAACATCTTGACTCCAGAAATTCTTCATAATCCCTGTACGAAGGATGCTCGTTCCTTCCGAATGCGCGGTACAGCGGGTCCGTTACATAATTTTTAATTATCACCCGCTGCTCTCTGTCATTTACATCGATGATTGTACACAGCCGTTCCCCGTTCATATATCTGAGGCGCAGCGGAAACTTCTTCTCCGGAATCTCCAGTTCTTCCAGAAGCCAGGGGCGCTCCCGAAGGATACAGAGCAAAGCGGCAGCAGCGCCGGATACACTGCCCCCGCTGCTTTCCCAGTGTTCCACCGTCTTGACGGAAACATTCAGCAGTACAGCCAGCTCTTTCTGCTTCATATTCAGATTTTTCCGAATGTTCTTCACTTCCGGAGCATATAATATTTTCTGTAAAGCAAATCCCATGATTCCGCCTCCCGATTTTCCGGTTCTAATCCTTCTTTTCTATAGATTATCACATTTTATACGAAAATCAAGCGTTATTTTATTGATTTACTACTATATTTTAGTGTTTTCACAAAAGAAAAGAAATATTCTATCTGTAAAGCCCCATACAGATAGCGCAAAGCGGGCTGCCCGGCAAAGCCGGACAGCCCGAAATATCCTCTGTCTGTTCTCTGTTTTTTATGCGGCAGGGTCTGTCCCCGCCCGTCTCACTTGATAAACATGGCGTCTCCAAAGCTGAAGAACCGGTATCTCTCCCGCACCGCTTCCTCATACGCCGCCAGCACATGTTCTTTTCCCGCCAGGGCAGATACGAGCATGATGAGCGTGGACTCCGGCAGATGGAAGTTGGTAATCAGGCAGTCCAGCGCTTTGAAGCGGTAGCCCGGATAGATAAATATCTCTGTCCAGCCGCTGCATGCGCGCAGATGTCCGTTTTCATCTGCGGCGGACTCGATGGTCCGGCAGCTCGTAGTCCCCACGCAGATGACCCGTCCGCCGCCGTCTTTGGCGCGGTTGACCTTTTCTGCCGCCTCCTCGCTTATCATGTAGAACTCGGAGTGCATATGGTGGTTCTCCACATCGTCCACCTTGACCGGCCGGAACGTGCCGAGCCCCACATGGAGCGTCACCCGGGCAATATCCACGCCCTTTTCTTCAATCTCCCGGAGCAGCTCCGGTGTGAAATGCAGTCCTGCCGTGGGCGCTGCCGCGGAGCCGGAATGTTCTGCATAGACGGTATTGTAGCGGTCTTTGTCCCTGAGCTGATGGGTAATGTACGGCGGGAGCGGCATCTGACCCAGCCGGTCCAGGATTTCCTCAAAAATCCCCTCATACTCAAAACGGATGAGGCGGTTTCCCTCGTCCACGATGTCCACCACTTCTCCTGTGAGCAGCCCGTCTCCAAATGTGATGCGCGTCCCGGGCTTTGCCTTGCGCCCCGGTTTTACCAGTGTCTCCCAGACATCTCCCGCCCCTCGCTTTAAGAGCAGGACTTCTATCTTCGCACCGGTCTCCTCTTTGGCGCCGATGAGCCTTGCCGGAATAACTTTTGTGTCATTGATGACCAGACAGTCGCCGGGCTCCAGATAATGAATGATTTCCCTGAACACATGGTGTTCGGTCTTTCCTGTCTCTTTGTCCAGCACCATCAGCCGGGAGGATGAGCGGTCCTCAAGGGGGTCCTGGGCGATGAGCTCCTGGGGCAGCTCGTAAGAAAAATCACTTGTCTTCATGCGGGTATTCCTTTCATTACTGGCGTAATTCAATCCCCAGTTCTTCCAGTCCTTTCAGTATCTTTGTCATCGCAGATGAAACATCGCTCTCCTCCAGCGTCCTGTCCTTCGCGCGGAACACGATGGAATATGCCACGGACTTGAATCCCTCTTTTATCTGGGAGCCTTCGTAGATGTCGAACAGGCGGAAGCTCTCCAGATGCGCGCCGCCTCTCTTCTCGATAACTTCCTCAATCTGACCGACCAGGATTTCCTTCGGAACGACCATACTGATATCCCTTGTCACAGACGGATATTTCGCGATGCCCGTGTACTTCCGGTCAAATGTCGCATACGGCAGGATTTCCGGCATGTCGATGACCGCCACGTAGGCGCGTGTGCCGATTCCGTAAGTATCCGCCACTTCCGGATGTACCTCGCCCAGATATCCCACGACTTTTCCGTCGTAGAGGATATTTGCCTGACGTCCCGGGTGAAGGAATGTCTTGCCTGCATCCGGGTCATATTTTTCTCTGCCCCGCATGCCAATCTTCTCAAAGAACTCTTCCACCACGCCTTTCATGGTGAAGAAGTCGCCGTCCCCGTACATTCCGAGGGTGAACTGCATCCGCTCGTCCGGCAGACCGGCAAGCGGCAGTTCGTGCGGAATATAGATGTTTCCGAGCTCATACAGACGGACGTCTTTATTCCGGCGGTTGTAGTTGGTCGCCAGTGACGTCAGCATCCCGTTCAGGGAAATGGTCCGCATGATGCTGTAATCCTCTCCCAGGGGATTCATGATTTCTATCGCTTTTCTCAGCTCTGAATCTGCCGGGAGGAGGAGCTTGTCAAATACCTTCGGGCTCTCGAAAGAGTATGTCATGCCCTGGCTGAATCCACAGAACTCCGCAATGTCTCTCGCCACCTGCTCGATGCGCAGCTTGAAGGAAAGTTTTCCTGTGGTGGACTCTCCTGCCGGAAGAGTGGTCGGGATATTGTCGTATCCGTAGAATCTCGCCACTTCCTCCGCAAGGTCAGCCAGACGGAAGAGGTCCTGACGAAAAGTCGGCGCGATGACTTCTTTTTTCTCTGCGTCATACTCCAGCTCAATCATCCGGAAGTAGCCGAGCATCTCTTCCTCAGAAAGGTCTGTTCCAAGAAGCGCGTTGACTTTGTCCGCATCAAAGGGCACCCTCACCGGTTCTTTCTTTTTGCCGTAGACGTCCACCATGCCGCCCACGACTTCGCCTGCGCCCATCTCTTCCACAAGCTGGCACGCACGGTCAATGGCTGCCTGCGCGTTGTTCGGGTCCAGTCCTTTCTCGAATTTGGCGGAGGCGTCTGTCCGCAGTCCGATGCGTTTTGCGGATTTGCGGATGTTCACGCCGTCAAAGCATGCCGCCTCAAAGAGCATGGTCTTCACATCGTCTGTTATCATGGAGTTTTCGCCGCCCATGATTCCGGCGATGCCGATTTCCTTCTCTCCGTCGCATATCATCAGGACATTCTCATCCATCGTCCGTTCCTGACCGTCCAGTGTGGTGAATTTATCGCCGTCCTTCGCCGTCTTCACCACGATGTGGCGGTCTGCGATGGTATCCAGGTCGTATGCGTGCATGGGCTGTCCGTACTCTTCCATCACGTAGTTTGTGATATCCACCAGGTTGTTGATGGGGCGGATGCCAACGGATGCGAGCCGTCTCTGCATCCATTTCGGGGACGGACCTATCTTGATGTTACGGACAACTCTCGCACAGTAGCGCGGGCAGAGTTCCGTGTTCTCCACCGTCACTCTGACATAGTCATTGACGTCCTCGTCATTTCCCGTAGGCGTCACCACCGGAGGCTTAAATTCTTTGCGGAATGTCGCCGCCGCCTCGCGCGCGATGCCGATGACGCTGAAGCAGTCCACACGGTTGGATGTAATCTCATACTCAAAGATGGCGTCGTCAAGCCCCAGGGCTTTGATGGCGCTCTCTCCGACCACCGCGTCCTCCGGGAAGATATAGATGCCGTACTCCGGCGCCTCCGGATACATCTCTCTTGTGGAACCCAGCTCTTCGATGGAACACATCATGCCGTTGCTCTCTACGCCGCGCAGTTTGCCTTTCTTTATCCGGATGCCGCCCTCGA
This sequence comes from Candidatus Mediterraneibacter merdipullorum, assembly GCA_019117125.1. Lineage (GTDB taxonomy): Bacteria > Bacillota > Clostridia > Lachnospirales > Lachnospiraceae > Mediterraneibacter > Mediterraneibacter merdipullorum. Next base: position 36,072 of record DXAL01000048.1, on the reverse strand, counting down.
CTTTCTGTCCGGGCTCATGACCGCCCGCCACACGTCCGCCGTCCAGCACAACCGGAATCTTGTCGCCTTCTTTTACGTTCGGCGCGCCTGTTACAATCTGGATGGTCTCTGTGCCGATATCCACCTGGCAGATGATAAGCTTGTCCGCATCCGGATGCTTCTCTATCTTTTTAATCTGTCCGATGACGATTTTTTCCAGGTCTGCATCCAGTTTTTCATATCCTTCTACTTTTGTTCCGGAGAGCGTCATCGCATCGGTATACTCCTGCGCGGTCACGTCCAGGTCCGGAACATATGCTTTTATCCATGATAATGAAGTATTCATTTTTCTATCCTTTCTTTGCGCTGTATTTTGTTCTCATGAGATTCTCTTCCCGAGGGGTCAGAACTGTTTCAGGAAACGGACGTCGTTCTCATACAGGAGCCTCATGTCGTCAATCTCATATTTGAGGAGGGCGATGCGTTCCAGACCTACGCCGAATGCGAATCCGCCGTAGACTTCCGGGTCAATGCCGCACATCTCGAGCACATGGGGATGTACCATGCCGCAGCCAAGAATCTCAATCCAGCCGGAGCCTTTACAGAAACGGCAGCCCTTTCCGCCGCATTTGAAGCAGCTTACGTCCACCTCGGCGCTGGGCTCTGTGAACGGGAAATGATGGGGGCGGAACTTCGTCTTTGTCTCCGGTCCGAACAGCTCTTTTGCGAACACTTCCAGCGTGCCTTTGAGGTCGGCAAAGGAGATATTTTTGTCTATCACCAGTCCTTCAATCTGATGGAAGGACGGGGAATGTGTCGCATCCACCTCGTCCGAGCGGAATACTCTTCCCGGCGCTATCATACGGATGGGGAGCTTTCCCTGCTCCATGATGCGCGCCTGCACCGGTGAGGTCTGGGTCCTGAGCACGATTTCTTTATTGATATAGAACGTATCCTGCTCATCCTTTGCCGGATGGTCCGCCGGGATGTTCAGCTTCTCGAAGTTGTACTCATCGTACTCCACCTCCGGTCCTTCCACAACTTCATATCCCATACCCACGAAGATGCGCTCCACTTCTTCCAGAGCGATGGTATTCGGGTGACGGTGTCCCATAATGTTCTTTTTGGACGGGAGCGTCACGTCGATGACTTCCGCCTTCATCTTCCGCTCGCGGATGGCGCGCTCCATCTTTGTCTTTGACTCCTCCAGAAGCGCCTCGATAGCTGCCCTGGCGTCATTTACCATCTGTCCGACTTTCGGACGGTCTTCCGGGGCAACATCTTTCATTCCTTTTAATACAGCGGTCAGTTCTCCCTTCTTTCCGAGGAACTTCACGCGCACATCGTTTAACTTCTCCGGGACATCCGCCGCCTGAATCTGTGCGACTGCTTCCGCTTTGATCTGCTCCAGTTTTTCTTTCATCTTTTTCCTGCTCCTTTCAGCTTTTTCCGCATAATATTCCCAACAGAAAAGCCCCGTCCCAATAAGGGACGAGGCATATGTTCTCGCGGTACCACCCTGTTTCCCATACGTCAAGTATGGACACTCTGGTCTGTGTAACGTACAGTCTACGGTATCTCCTACTTCTTTCCCCTTCTGTAAGGAAGGTTCCGAGATACAGCTCCCGTGGGAAATTCGGTCCCCATCTGAACTAAAGAAAACTTGCAGCCGGTGATTTTCTCTCTCTGATAGAAAATGGTTCCCTACTTTACACGTTCAACGCTTTTATGCTTTATCTTGTTCCGGCTGCCGTACAGCCGAATCACTCTTCCATTTTATCACAGGTTCTCTTTTTGTCAACCCCGGGTTGCATCCCCGACTGCACATCCGGGTTGCATCCCCGATTACACGTCCGGTCACCGCAGGATTGCGCGCGCTCACCGCAGGATTGCACATCCGGTCATTGCAGGATTGCGCGCAGTCACCGCAGGTTCCAGGTCAGAACTCCTGCCGCGAGCATCCCAAGCTCGCACACCTGGAGGAAGTATCCCGCCAGGTCTCCGGTCGTCCCGCCGAACTGTTTCCTGCACAGCCCGTAATAATGAAGAAATACAAGGAGCGCCGCCGCAGTCATCACAGCCGGCGCCGCCATGCCGCCCGGACCATACCGGTATGCGGACAGAGCCATCACGCACACATCCGCGCACGCCCAGATAACCAGCACCGCCCTGACGCGCCGGCGCTGCGCCCCGTCCTGGAACGTCCGCAGCAGACCGCTGTCCTTCGCCGCGCGAAATGTCACGACAGAGATGCCGCTCAATGACCTGGACAAGGGAAAGATGCAGGCAGCCAGCGGGAGCATGGATATCTCCGCCTCGCTCCAGACTGCCACGGACGCAGTAAAATACACGCACAGCCCAATCACCGCAAACGCTCCCGCGTGGGAGTCTTTCAATATCTGCAGCTTTTTCTCCCTGTCCCCGCAGGAGCTCAATGCATCGATGGTATCTGCATATCCGTCCAGGTGGATGCCTCCGGTGACAATGACCGGAACCAGTGTCATGACAGCGGCAAAAAACACCTTCCCGCAGGATGTCTCCGTCAGGAGAACGTATCCGATTCCAAGCTCAAGTAATCCTGTTATCACTCCGACTACAGGAAAAAAACACATCGCATACTTCATATTTTTCTGATTCCATTCCACCGTGGGCGCCGGAATCCTGGAATACATGGATATGGCGATTGCCAGGGAAGCCACAAGACGCATATCATATCACTCTCTTTCTGTTCTGCACTGACGCTAGTCAAATTCCTCATACTGTTCCACATGGATTTCTTCAAAGGTGCTCATCTCCCGGTACACAGCCAGTCCCATCTCAAGCAGCGGCAGGACCGCTACCGCACCGCTTCCTTCGCCGAGCGACATGCGGCAGTCGAGAAAGGGCGAGAGTCCCAGCGCATCCAGGACCATCTGCCCTGCCGGCTCTCCGGAACAGTGGGAAGGAATCATGCTGTCCAAGGCAGCGGGACACATCCGCGCCGCGCAGAGCGCCGCTGCCGACGAGATAAATCCGTCGATGACTACCGGGATGCGGCACAGCGCCCCGCCCAGGAATACGCCCGCCAGCCCGGCGATGTCCAGTCCTCCCACTTTGGACAGAACGTCCAGGATGTCCCCGGGGTCCGGACGGTGCAGGAGGCACGCCTGCCGTATCACATCGACCTTTCGTTCCAGTCCGGTCAGGCTCAGCCCTGCCCCGCGTCCGGTCACTTCCTCTGCGCTGCGTCCAAGGAGCACCGATGCCACAGCGCTGCTGGTCGTCGTGTTGCCGATGCCCATCTCGCCCGTGGCAATCAGGCTGCATCCGTCCGCCGCCAGCTTCTGCGCGATATGTATCCCGGTCACTACAGCCTGCGCCGCCTGCTCTCTTGTCATGGCAGGTTCAAGGAGCATGTCCTTTGTCCCCGCCATCACTTTGTATTCCGGTCTGGTCACTTCCGGCACATCCACTGCCATCCCGATATCCACCGGAAAAAGTTCCGCGCCCGCAATTTCTGCCATCAGGCAGACGCTGGTGGCGCGCCGGGTAAAGTTCCCGGCAACAATAGCGGTCACTTCCTGCCCGCTCTGGGTAACCCCCTCCGCGACTACCCCGTTGTCCGCACACATGATGACGAGGACTTTTTTGTTCAGCCGGACATCCGGCGTCCTCTGTATCCCCGCCATGCGCGTCACCGCATCTTCCAGTTTGCCCAGGCTGTTCAGGGGCTTTCCCACGGTCTTCCAATGTGCCCGCGCCGCCTCCATGGAAGCCTGGTCAGCCGGACGGATTCGGCTCGTCAGCTGCTGCAGTTCCTTTTCAAATTCCCCGCTCATACATTCTTCCTCCGTTTCCTCTTCCTGCCTTCCATTCCCGGCACGTGTCTGCGAACCGCCGGGCGAATTCCGGCAGGGACGGCAGATACAGATGGGGATATCCTGCGAAGAGATTCCCTCGCGCATGGATGCAGTTCCAGGACCTCTTTCCATCCGGTTTCTGAGCCCTACAGTCGTCTCCGCAGTCCGTGCTGTCCCAGTAGTGAAATTCGTGTCCCTTTATTGTTTCTTCTTTCTTTAGATATTTATTACTTTTTTTAGCAACTGAAATATTTACATATCCGAACCGTTTGAGTTTTCCTGCAGGACAGGCTGCGCCCGGTACCGCGCCCACAGCAGGATACCGTTTCCCCTCCCGGTCGGCAATCTCTTCCTGGAGATACATAAAGCCTCCGCACTCCGCGATGCAGGGCATCCCACGCTCCAGGACCTGTCTGCGTATCTCTTCTCTGAGCTGCCGGTTCCCGGACAGCTCCGGGGCGTGAAGCTCCGGATAGCCTCCTCCAAACAGCAGTCCGCAGAGTCCCTTCGGAAGTTCCCGGTCATGGAGGGGGCTGAACGGGATGAGCCTGCAGCCCGCCTTTTCCAATAGTTCCAGGTTCGCCTTATAGTAGAAGCAAAATGCTTCATCCCTTGCAATTCCGATGCGCACAGGTCCGCCCCCGCCACCGGGACTGTCATTCCATGCTCTGCCGGCAGATATCCCGCTGCCGCTGGTTTTCTCTCTGCCGGTCAGCTCCGGCGCGGACCGGGCGATGGAGAGGATTGCATCAAGGTCCACCGTTTCCGACAGGATGCGGGCGCCTCTTCCGATGCGCGCCTCCAGTCCTTCCAGCTCCCGGGGCGTCACCAGGCCAAGATGCCTGCTCTCGATACAAAAGGCGTCATCCTCCGGGATATAGCCCAGGACAGGGAGGTCGAATCCTTCCTTTTTCAGCTCCTGCACGAGCATTGTTTTCAGTCTCGAATACAGCATCCCTGACACCCGGTTCAGCAGGATGCCACGGATATTGCTGTCCGGGCGGAACCCTATCATCCCCAGCACCTGCGCCGCAAGGGAGAGCGCCGCGCCCCGGCAGTTTATCACGAGAATGACCGGCATATCAAGCGCCGTCGCCACATCATAAGAGCTTCCCGCATCCGTATCCATGGCGCGCCCGTCGTAATAGCCCATCACCCCTTCTGTCACAAGAAGGTCCGCCCCTTCTCCGTGCAGGAGCAGCTCGTTTCTGAGCCCGTCCCTGCTGCAGAAAAAAAGGTCCAGATTTCGCGAGTCCACCCCGAGCACTGTCTGGTGGAACATGGGGTCGATATAGTCCGGACCGCATTTGCACGCGCGCACACACAGTCCTCTCTCCTGGAACGCCTGCATCAGCGCACAGGAAACCGCTGTTTTCCCGCTGCCGCTTGCCGGGGCGGCGACCAGTATCCTGGGAATCTGCATCCTGCCTCTGCTCCTTTCCTCCCGCAGATTGTTTTCTTCTTCTGCGGATTACTCTTTTTCTCCTGCGGGTTGTTCCTTCCCTCCCGCGGAGATGATGAACACCGGATTCAGTCCGGTCATCATGTGATACCTTCCAAGCTCCCGGGAACGCGCCGCCGCGACCTGCGTGACCTGAACGTCCCTTAAGAGTCCCTCTTTCGCCGCGCTCACAGCTTCTTCCAGCGTCTCCAGAGAGATGGCGTTGATGACAATGCGCACATCCGGATTCTTTTCAAGTACAATGCTTAAGATTTCCCGGAGGTTCCCCGAGCTGCCGCCGATGAACACATGGGTCGGCGCTTCCAGGGATTCCAGCGCTCCGGGCGCTTCTCCTTCCACGATGCAGATGCCGTCCGCCCGGAATCTTCTCCGGTTCTGCTTCAAAAGCTCCACGGCTTCCGCTTTTTTTTCCACTGCGTACACCCGGATACTGTCCCTGCATCCTGCTGCTTCCACTGATACCGAGCCGGTGCCCGCGCCGATGTCATAGACCACCGCGTCCTGCGTAAGCTCCAGTTTCGCCAGGCTCACCGCCCGCACTTCCTCCTTGGTCATAGGCACGTTTCCTCGGAGAAATGCCTCATCCCGGATATGACAGCCTGCCGCCGGATTGGGGCGCGGGTTCAGGACCATCACCACGCACAGTCCGTCCGCATCCGCTTTAGAAAGCTCCCCCGGATGCCCGCACCGGATGCATTCATCGGGATAGCTGAGCCTGCGGCCGATGCAGACCGTCACATGGTCCATCCCGTACTCTGTCAGACGCCTCAGCATCCGCTCCCCTGCGCCTGCACCGCCCAGAAGGAGAAAGGTCTTTTTGTTCCGGTCAATCGTCTGGATAAAATTCCCCTCCTGTCCGTGGAGGCTGACAACTGCGCCGTCCTCCCACGACGTCCCCAGGCGCGCCGCCAGGCAGGCGATGGATGATATCCCCGGTATCCTCTGCACTTCGTACCGGTCTGCCTCTTCCGCCAGAAGGTCCTCCAGCTTCTTCGCCCCGCTGTAGAATCCCCCGTCACCGGAGAGCAGCACCGCCACAGAGCGGAACTGGGGATGCTCCCGGAGATAAGAGAGGATGCCGTCCGCACGGTACTCGCAGAAAACGGGCGTTCCCTCCGCTCTCTCTGAGCCGGCCGCCTCCAGCATCCGCTGTGCGCCGATGAGGCAGTCGCTTCCCCTCACCGCGTCCAGCGCTTCCGCCGTCATAGTCCCTGCTGCTCCCGGACCGATGCCGACGAGGAAGATTTTCCGGGACTCCCCGCCTGTCTGCGCTTTGTTTCCCTGTGTGTCTCCACACCTCATGCTCTTCCGTCCGTCCTCACACATCCTGCTTTTCCCTCCTGTCTTCACACATCCTGCTCTTCCCTTCTGTCTTCACACATCCCGGTATCCTCTCGGCGTCACCATCCTGCCGCGCAGCTCCATGGTATTGGAATTTCCGATATATACCGTCGTAAACATATCGACCGGAGTATCCATGAGCTCCTCCAGGGAAAGTATCCTGCAGGATTCCCCCTCTCTGCCGATGTTGCGGACTGTCCCGCACACAGTCTTACCGCTCCGGTACTGAAGGATAAGAGCGCAGGCTCTCCGGAGATAGTCCGCCCTCTTTTTGCTGGATGGATTGTACAGGCAGATAACGAAATCCGCTTCCGCCGCAGCACGCAGCCTCCGTTCAATAGTCTCCCAGGGCGTAAGAAGGTCGCTCAGGCTGATAACCGCAAAGTCATGCATCAGAGGGGCGCCCAGGACAGCCGCACCGCCGGACGCCGCCGTGATGCCAGGCACGACTTCGATGCCTACCTCCGGATAATCCCTGCCGATTTCATAAATCAGCCCCGCCATGCCGTAGATTCCGGCATCTCCGCTGCACACCATGGCGACGTTCTTCCCCTTCGCCGCCTCTTCAAATGCCATGCGGCAGCGCTCCGCTTCCCTGCGCATGGGCGTGCTCAGGAATACTTTATCCGGATACGCTTCCCGTATCAGGTCGATATACACGGTATAACCGATAATCACGCTGCATTTCTCCAGGACATTCCCTGCCTGGAACGTCATCTGCTCCGCTGCTCCCGGACCGAGGCCGGTCACATAAATCTTTCCGTGTTCCATAAAAAGTTTCACGCCTTTCTGAATCCTGTGGTAAATGACGGGTCGTACAGTTTCGAGCGCTCATACTCCCCTTCCAGTATATTTCCCACGACAATGAGCGCCGTCTTCGTCACATGCTCCCGCTCTGCCGTCTCTTCCAGCGTCCCCACCGTACACCGGAGCACTTTCTCTTCCGGCCAGGTGGCTTTGTAGACCACTGCCGCCGGCGTGTCCGCTGCATAGCCTCCGGCAATGAGCTCTTCCGAGAGTCTGCCGAGCATCCCGGTACTCAAAAAGACGACCATCGTCGCCTGATGCGCGGCAAAACTCCGGACAGACTCCCGCTCCGGCACCGGCGTGCGCCCTGCCAGCCTGGTAATCACCACGGACTGGGAGACGCCCGGCAGGGTATATTCTGCGCCCAGAGCTGCCGCCGCTCCGCAAAAAGAACTGACGCCCGGACACACTTCATAGGGGATGTGCTCCTGTTCCAGTGCGTCCATCTGCTCCCGGATGGCTCCGTAAAGACAGGGGTCGCCTGTGTGGAGCCGGACCACTTCTTTGCCTTCCCGGGCTCCTTTTGTCATCACTTCCAGCACTTCTTCCAGCGTCATCTCAGCGCTGTTGTAGACGGCGCAGTCTGTGCGGCACCAGGACAGAAGCGCCGGACTCACAAGGGAGCCCGCATAGATGACGATGTCGGCATTTCCAAGAAGGCGCTGTCCCCGGACTGTAATCAGGTCTTCCGCCCCCGGTCCTGCCCCTACAAATGTAATCATGCTCCTGTCCTCCCTTTTTCTGTCTTTTCTTCTTTTACAACGAGAAGGGAATAATATCCCGCCTCCTCCGGTATCTCCTCTGTGGAGAAAAAGAGTTGCTCCTTCTCCATGCCGCAGTTCTCCACCATTGCCGCCTGCATGCCGCTCTCCTTTAAGATGCGCTTTACATCCGCCATTTTCCTGCCTGCTTTCATCAGGACCTTTGTCCCCGGAAGCCGCAGGCTCTCTTCAATCTCATAGGATGCAGGGAGCAGATGGAGCTCCTGCCGGTTCTCCACCAGCGGGATATCCAGCCGCGCGGCAGCCGCACAGAACGACGGCACGCCCGGAATGAGTCCCGTCCGGTATCCGCGCGCTTTCAGCCGCCTGTGCACATACATGCATGTGGAATACACCGAAGGGTCTCCCAGTGTCAGGAAGACCACATCCTTCCCGCTCTCCAGCAGCTCTTCCACTGCATCTGCATCTCTGTCGTGTATCTTCTTTAACCGGTCTTTTTCTTTGACCATCGGCATGGGCAGGTAGAGCCGGTCTTTCATCCGGATTTCCGGGACTGCTCCCGCCGCAATCTGATAGGCCACGCATTTTTCCAGATATGCTCTGCACGCTTCGGATGCGCTGTCATCGTTCCGTTCCTGCCGCACTGCCTCAAAGACCGGCCGGGTCAGCCTTTTGTCCGATACCGGTATGGCGACTGCATCGCACTCCCGGATGGCGCGCGCCGCCTTAAATGTCATCAGCTCCGGGTCGCCCGGTCCCACTCCTGCTCCTGTAAATGTCCCGTTCATCTGTCTTTCATCCTCCGTTCTTCTGCCCTTCTGTCATCTCCAGGAGTTCTCCCGCACGCGCCGTCTGTCCGAGGATTCCCTCCTCTTCCGAAAAGACGATGGCTTCCACGCGCATCCCTTCTCCGCCGCGCTGGTGCAGATAAAATGCAATGCGTTCCATCACGGACTCCATGACGGTCTCCAAAAGATTGTTCTCCTTTAAGATGCGGACTGCCTGCGCCGTATTGATGCAGGACATGAGAGCGCGCGCTGTCCCTGCATCCGCACCTGCCATGGCGGCGTGGGCTGCAAAGATTTCCATCCGGCAGTCCGCCTGCCTGGAATGGGTATCCATCACGCCTGCCGCCAGCTTGATGAATTTCCCCACATGTCCCACCAGGAGGATGCTTTTCATCCCGAGCAGGACTCCGTCATCAATGGTCTCGCCCACGTAATTGCTGCAGGTGACCGCCAGTTCCGGGGAAAGCCCCAGACTCTCTCTGAGAAAATCCATCCCGTAATTGCCCGGCACCGCATAGCAGGACCTGTAACCGTTCCCCCGCAGCATCTTCATTTCCAGCCAGATGGTGTCTGTCAGCGCCTTCTCGCTCATAGGCTCCACGATGCCGGATGTGCCCAGCACCGACAGCCCTCCTTCGATGCCGAGCCTGGGGTTGAACGTCCGTTTCGCCGTCTCCTCCCCTCCCGGGATGGAGACGGTCACCTTTATCGTGCCGCTGTATCCGTATTGCCGGCATATCTGCGCCACCTCTTCGGTAATCATCCTGCGGGGCACCCGGTTGATTGCCGGCTGTCCGACCTTCTGCTCCAGTCCTCTCTTCCTCACACGGCCCACGCCGCATCCGCCGTCCAGGATGATGCGAAGCCTGCCATGAGGGCTTTCCTTCTCCGGAATTTCCAGAAATGCCCGGTCCGGCGCCGGTCCTTCCTCCGGCATGTCCGGTACGCGCTCCACGCATGCGTACACTGCCATCCCGTCCGTCACATCCGGGTCGTCGCCGCTGTATTTGCGCACTGCGCACCGGACCCGGTCAGAATGTCTGCTGATTTCTTCCACGTCCAGAGTGAGCCGGATGCCTTTGGGCGTCGTCAGGCAGACCTGTTCCACGCTCTCTCCGGCAAACAGCATCCGGGCGGCCGCTTTCGCCGCTCCCGCGGCACAGCTCCCGGTGGTCCATCCAAGGCGCAGCCCGGAGCGGGTCGTCCCGATTTCCCTGTTATCTCCCATGTCTCCTACTCCATTGTGTCTTCGCTACTCCATCGCGTCTTCGATGTGCTCCAGGAACAGGTTCCGTATCCCCTCGAATTCCCCCAGTCCTTTCATGATGACGCGCACCTCATATCCTTCGGATTCCAGTTCGGATTTCCAGGAATCTTCCTCTCCCGCCATATCGTTTCTGGCATGGTCCCCTGCCACGAGCATAAAGGGCATGAGCGCCACTTTTTTCTTCCCTGCGATTTCCAGTTTCGCCATCACATTTTTCAGTTCCGGGAAGCTCTCCACCGTCCCTACCAGCACCTGACTGTATCCCAGCGCATGGAAGGTATACTCCAGCGTCGGGTATGCGGCGTTGGCATGGTGCTCCGTCCCGTGCCCCATCAGGACCAGCATCTCGGCGTCCTCCAGGCGGATTTCCGACATCACTGCGTGGATTGCTTTCTTGTAATCGTCCACACTGCTCAGAAGCGGCTTGCCCACCCGTATCCGCTCAAACAGCGGCATATGCTCCATCAGAGCTTCCATCATCCGGTCGTTTTCAATGCCGTTGATGATATGGGTGGGCTGCACGACGACCTCCCGGATGCCGTCATCCGCCATCCGCTTTAACGCCTCTTCCACTGTATCCACATGGATGCCTTTTGTCTGCTTCAGCCTGCGCACGATCATCCGGCTCGTAAATGCTCGGTATACGCCCCATTCCGGGAACCGGGCGGCAATCTCCTTCTCGATTACCGCAATGGTCTTATCCAGTGTGTCCACATAACTTGTCCCAAAGCTGACTGCCAGGATTCCTTTTTCCATCTTCTCTCATCCTTTCCTGTTCTCTGTCTGTTCCAGCAGACGGAGGAGCCCTTCCATGCTCCGCGGTGCGGCGCTCCCGTCTGCAAAGAGGCCTTTTTCCCGGAGGCATCCGTACATTCTGAGCACAGTCGGCGCCTCCATCCCCGCCTGCTTTAACGCCTCCCTGTCAGCACATACAATATCGGGCGTTCCCTGCCGGAGGACTTTCCCCTCATGCAGGAGCACGATTTCATCCGACCAGGCATAGGCGTAGTCGATGTCATGGGTCGCCATCAGCACCGTGATGCCCTGGTCTGCCAGCCGGTCCACGATTCCCCGCACCTTCCGCGTGTGCACGGGGTCCAGGGCTGATGCCGGCTCATCCAGTATCATCACTTCCGGATGCATGACCAGGATGTCCGCGATGGCGACCTGCTTCTTCTGCCCGCCGCTCAATGCGTGTACCGGGCGGTCCTGGAAGGGCGCGATATCGAGTTCCTCTATCACCCGCTCCACTTCCTGCTTTGCCCGCGCTTCATCCACGCCCAGGTTTTGCACCCCGAAGGATATCTCCTCGTAGACGCTTGCGGAAAAGAGCTGGTCGTCCGGCTCCTGGAAAACGATGCCCACTTTCCTCCTCACATCCAGCAGCCCCTTTCTCTGATACCGGACAGGCTTTCCATCAATAGATATCGTGCCCGAATCCGGTCTGTGTATCCCGTTGAGGCAGAGGAAGAACGTCGACTTCCCGGAGCCGTTCCCGCCCATGAAAGCCACGCGGCTCCCCTTTCGTATCTTCAGGCTGATATGGTCCAGCGCTTTTTTGTCATCCCCTTCATAGGAAAAAGAGACATCCCGCGCTTCGATTATCCAGTTTTCCTTCTCTGTCATCCGTTCCATCCTCTCCATCCGGTTCTGCCTGTCATCCATTCCACCCTCTCCGTCCGGTTCTGTCTGCATCTGTTTCCTTCCGTCCGCCCGGTCAGACCCCCGCATATCTGTGCGCCAGCGCCCATATGAACAGGAGCGCCGCCTCATAGAAGAGGATGGCGGCAATCCCGGTCCCTTTCGCCGGCTGCTCCTTTGAGAGCACGCATATCGTCCCGTCATAGCATCTGGACTCCATGGCGTCATAGAGCGCGTTCGAGCGCTTCAGCGCCAGGATGAAAAGCGAGGACGCCATCGCCCCGAAGGAGCGCACACCGGTCTTAAGGTTCCGGTTCCCGAGGCGGGAAACCTGGGAGGTCCTTATAGCGGATGCGGTCCCTGCCAGCACGAATATGAACCGGTAAATCAGGAGCATCAGCTCCACCAGGAGCGCCGGGACCTTCCACTTCCGGAGCGCCCCCAGGATGTCCGTCATCACTGTATTGAGCGCCAGGAAGTACAGGCAGCTCACCGCCGCCATCGCTGTCAGGCAGAGGGTGAGCGCCTGCCGCGCCCCCTCCGTGCTGCCGGTGATATACCATCCTCCGACGGGAAATGCAAATGCGTCCATCGGCGTTTCCGAAAGATTGACCGCCACCGCCGCTGTGCCGGCTGCGAGAAACGCAGCTGGTATGAGCAGCAGGCGGAGATACCGGGAAAGGGGGATGCCCCCCTTCCCCACGGTCAGCGCCAGGTTGACCAGGAAGACCGGAACTGCGGTCGCGGCGCTCCTGCTCACGATACAGATAATGAGCGTCGCTGCGGCATACAGCAGTTTCTCCGACGCATTCACATATCGCAGCCTTGACCGGTAACACAGCTTATCTATCAGGAGCATCTTCTCCTCCCTGTTTGTCCATCCATTTCTTTCTCTCTACGAACCGCCCCATGAAAAAGGCGATGACGCCAACACCAATTCCTGTCTGGATACAGAATATCAGACTCTCGACCTCCCCGGGCAGTTCCCCGCCCAGCGCAGTCTCAAGGACCGGTGTAAACCAGGGCTCGTATCCTTCCTGTATCTCTTCCACCATCGCGCTCCCCGCATCGTCCGAGCCTCCGAATCCGGCGCCTTTTAATGCCGCCACCGGGACCACGGCGATGAGGACGGCGATGAAAAGGAGCAGGAGCACCGTCTTGGTATTCTTTGTCATCCTCTTCACGCCTCCTTCCGTCTGTCCACAAAACCGATGGCGCGAAGCTCCGGTCCGGCATAGGTCTCAAGCCCTATGACGATGACGACCGTCAGGATTCCCTCGATGACGGCGAGGGGAAGCTGGGTCGGCGCAAACACGCCCAGGAACTTCACCGTCGAGGCAGCCACGCCGCCTGCCTCCGACGGGTGGGCGAGGGCGAGCTGGACGCTCGTCACACAGTACGTAAACAGGTCGCCGGCAAATGCCGCCAGAAAGATGCCTGCCCTGTGGTTCACCTTCGTACGGCAGCACAGCCGGTATATTCCAAAGGAAACCAGGGGACCGGCTATCGCCATGGAAAATGTATTCGCCCCCAGCGTCGTCAGTCCTCCGTGTGCCAGCAGCACTGCCTGGAAGACCAGGACAAGGAGTCCCAGTATGCTGACGGAGCACGGTCCGAACAGGATGGCTCCAAGCCCTGTTCCCGTCATATGGGAACAGCTTGCCGTCACCGAAGGAATCTTCAGCGATGAAATCACGAAGATAAATGCCCCGGACATGGCGATGAGGATGAGATTCCTCCTGTTTTCCTTTATTTTGCTGCGAAGTGAAAAAAATCCTGCTGCCAGAAACGGCAGGCAGACAGCTCCCCACGCCACGCAGTATCCTGCGGGAAGGTAGCCCTCCATGATATGCATCGCATTGGATGCAGGCGCGACCACGAACATCGCTGCAAATACGATGTACGCGCGCAGTAAGAACTTTTGTTTTTTTGGCATTTTCTTTTCTCCTTTGATCATATTCCCGTAATCCCCAGGTCCATTTAAAAGCGAATATTCTGACTTAAGCCTCATCGCAGGCGTCTCTGCCTTCCCGGGAAATTCTCCCAGTGGCTTTTCCTGAAACGCCGCTCCGCCAATACAGCAACGGGTATTGTGCAGGATTCTCACCTGTCTTCCTCGCAGCCTGCTCCGGAACGGACCGGATATATCCACAGGCTGTGTCTTTTAAATGTATGCCGGACCCGGCACTCCTCCCCGGTCTTTTCCGGACCGGACAGTCTGTCAGTACTCTATCCCTCTTCTCGCCCGGATGCCCCGGTCGAAGGGATGTTTGACCTTGCGGACCTCGGACACATAATCCGCCAGCTCCACAAGACGCTCATCCGGGTCACGCCCGGTCAGGACGATTTCCAGATGCTCCGGCTTTTCCCTCAGAAAAGAGAGCGCCTCATCCCGGTCAATGAGCCCGTATCCATACGCAGCCATGAACTCATCCATGACCAGCATATCGTACGCGCCCGAGGCGGTCCGGTCAATAATATCAACCCACAATCCGCCGTACATCCGCCGGACTTCCTCCTTCTCTTCATCTGAAAGCGTGCGGTAAAAGCCGTAAGACCTTTCCAGATGGATGACGTCTATCTCAGGGACCGCATCCAGGACATGCAGCTCTCCCGAATCCTCATTTTTCAGGAACCGGGCAAAGAGCACACGCTTCCCGCACCCTGCCGCTCTCACAGCCAGTCCCGTGGCTGCCGATGTCTTTCCCTTTCCGTCTCCGCAGTAAATGTGTATCAGTCCCCACTCCATCGCGTCCATCCTCTCTGTAAGGTTCTTTCTATTCTAACACATCGGGCATTTCCATGGCAAGCGCACCACGCAAAAAGTGCACCACGCAAAAAGACCTCTGCGGCTCCTGCCGCAGAGGTCCTGAACTGTCATTCTTTTAGTAGCGGACGTAAATCATACCGCTCTGTACGGCGCTGATTTTGACAACGTCGCCTCTATGTGGGGCGTGCACCATCTGACCGTTTCCTATGTAGATACCGCAGTGGGTGGACGTCGTACAGATGTCACCCGGCTGGGGATTGCTCACCCTCGTCCAGCCCATGAACGTGTTTGTCGTTCCCAGACGGACGTAGCTTCCGCTCAGAGCGTAGCTCACAAGTCCGGAACAGTCAAATGTATTCGGTCCGACCGCTCCCCAGACGTATGCACATCCGAGTTTGTTCAGCGCGCGGTCGACAACTGCATTTCCTGTAGCTGCGTTATACTCCGGAGCTGATGAGGAGCCTCCGCCTGAAGACGGGGTGCTCTCCGCCGCCTCCTGCTGTCTCTGGCGCTCCAGCTCACGCTGGCGTTCCAGTTCTGCCTGGCGCTCCTGTTCTTCCTCAACCTTTCTCGCTGCTTCCTGGATCATGCCGTCCAGATTGGATATCTCATCCTGCTTGGAAGCGATTGTCGCGTCCAGCGCATCCTGCTGGTCCTCGTACTGGGCTTCCAGGCTCTCCAGATTCGCCATCTCCTCCTCCAGCGTCTCCTGCAGCTCTTCAATCTCTTTGACCGTATCCGCATATTCCTGCAGCTGCTCACGGTCATATTCGTGTACCTGCTGGGAATATTCCGCCTGCGTCAGCATGCTGGAAATATCTCCGGAGGACATTACCTTTTCCATTGTCGCAGAACCGCTTCCCGCCTCATACATATACTTGATGCGGAGCTTCATCGCCTCGTACTGCTCGTCTTTCTTCTCGTTGGCGACTTTCAGGTCTTCTTCCGCCTGAATGATTTCCTCACCCTTGGCAATCAGCTGGTTCTCCAGCTCGGCAATCTTACCGACCAGTTCATCGAGCTGTGACTGAAGACCGCTCAGTTCGCTCTGAGCGCTGGACTTCTGACTCTCGAGCGCTTCCTGCTGGTCCTTGAGGTCCTCAAGGGTGTCAGGTGCCGCCAGTACCGGAGTCACTGCCATCGAGCAGGTAAGGGCTGCTGCGACCAAAGCACTTTGTACTCTTTTTAATCTCATCTCTTCACCTTTCCCTATTAAATTATCTATATCCCCACATATAAGCATGATACAACAGAACCTCCTGTTTTTCAACAGAAAAATCCAAAAAATCCGCCATGCAGGGAATTTCGTCTTTTGTGTTCATAATCTGTAATAGATTATAATAAATCCCGGCGGATTTTTCAATAGTTTTTTAACATTTTTGTAACAAACCCTGTTTTGACCGCGAAAAAGCCTCCGGGAATTTTTCCCGAAGGCTTTCTGATATTCTGTATCCGCATCGTTCTGTATGCGTATCGCGCGGCGTCTGCAAAAACTACGGACGGACATATACCATGCCGGATTTCACCGGGGAAACCTTCACCACATCTCCGGTCTGGGGCGCGTGTATCATCTGCCCTCCTCCGATATAGATTCCGCAGTGGGTGTACGTCGTACAGATGTCACCCGGCTGGGGATTGCTCACATGCGGCATCGCCATCAGACTGTATGTAGTGTATGCGCGTTTGAACTCTCCTGTCACGCAGTAGCTCACCAGTCCGGAACAGTCGAAGCTGTCCGGTCCCACAGCGCTCCACTTATACGGCTTCCCGATCATCGACCAGGCACGGGAGACGATGGCATTTCCCGCGGAAGCACTGTAGTCCGGCTCCGGTGCGGAAGGCGTCTCTGTCTCAGGTTCCGATGCATTGTCCTCGTTCCCGCCGGTCGCATCATCCGCGTCATCCGCATCATTTCCACCGGCATCCCTGTCCTGCTCCTGCGTCTGCCGGTCATCCGTTTCCTCCTGTGCAGCCTCTTCCGCTTCCCGCTGCTCCTCCTGTTCGCGCTGGCGCTGTTCCAGCACGCGCTGCGCAGCCTCCTGGATCATGCCGTCCAGATTGGATATCTCATCCTGCTTGGAGGTGATCGTCGCGTCCAGTGTCTCCTGCTGCTCCTGATACTGTCCTTCCAGACTCTCCAGGTTCGCCATCTCCTCCTCCAGCTTCTCGTGGAGTTCTGAGATTTCCTGTACGGTCTGAACATAAGCCTGGAGCTGTTCTCTGTCATATTCATGCACCTTCTGGGAATACTCCGCCTGGGTCAGGATTGTCGAGATATCCCCGGAAGAAAGTACTTTCTCAATGGTCGCGGCGTCACCGCCCGACTCGTAAATATATTTGATGCGGAGCTTCATCGCATCATACTGGTCCTGCCGCTTCTCTTCCGCCACGACCAGGTCGTCTTCCGCCTGTGTGATTTCCTCGCCCTTGGCTATCAGCTGGTCCTCCAGTTCCGCCGCCTTTGAAAGCAGCTGCTCCAGTTGCGACTGAAGACTGCTCAGTTCGCTCTGGGCAGCTGATTTCTGACTCTGCAGGTCTGCCTGCTCGTTCTGCAGGTCCCCTGCCGTATCTGCCGGTTCCGCGTAGACCGGAGTTACCGTTACCGCACAGACGAGCAGCGCCGCTGCTGCTGTATTCTGGATTCGTTTTCTATAATTCATGGGTTCACCTTTCCAAATTCGTCATTTGTTTCCACTCTTTATATCATATAGCAGAAGGGAACATTTTTCAACAGCATCCGCGCATAATTCACACAATGGTTACATTTTCCTTATCCGCACGAACAGGACCGAGCAGACGAACGCTCCGGCTATGACCGCTCCCGCCATGCGCATGGGGTCCGCGCCGAGCCACCGGAACACGCCGAGCGCCGTAAATACCACCGAACCCGTGTTGAGCACGATGTGCAGGAGAAGCGGAGCCAGGAACGAGCCAAACTTCTCATAGAGATACGCCAGCAAAAGCCCCAGCAGGAACGCATAGACCATCTGTGTCGTATTGGAGTGGAGGAAGGCAAAGAGCATCGCCGAACACACTGCCGAATACCAGAAGGACTGGCGCTCATGGAACCGCCTGTACAGGATGCCCCGGAAAAGGAGTTCTTCCGCCAGGGGGATGACGATGCCGGAACACAGGACCTGCAGCGCCACCGGCGAAGAATACGCAGTCTGTATGCTCTGCTGGTACTGGGCGTCATAAAATGCCAGCTGCACCATCGCCATCAGGCATGTGACCGCCACGCACCCCACCGCGCCGAACAGGATTACCGTCCAGTACTGTGCCGGCGGGGCTTTTGCCGGCAGGACCACCTGATACTCCCGCTCCAGTTTCCGGTCTTTTAAGAACAGGGGGAGCGTCATGGCAAGGGTGACCAGCGCCGACGCGGCGGCAATCTCCGTCTGATATGCCGCAATCAATACGAACGCCGGTTCCAGCGCGCTCAGATAGATATCCATGAACTTCTCCATGGAAGGCGCCGCTCCGGCAAGGCTTTCGACCATGTCCGGATAAGCACGGATGATATAAGGCGCCGTGATAACAAGCTGTATCCCAAGCTGCACGGCAAACTGAATCGCAAGATAACCGAGCATCGGTCCCGCAAGACTCCAGAACGGGCTTTTCCTCTGAATCTGTCCCATCACTTTCCACCTGCTTTCTCACAGAGCCATGTGCGGATGTCCGCTTCTTTTCCGGACAGCGTCCCCTGGACCATCTCCGGCTTTCCGCCTCCGCGTCCGCCAAACGCCGCATTCAGCTCTTTCGCCATGTTTCTTATATCCATCGTCCGGCTTCCGAGCACATAGCGGTATCCGCCCTGTTCATTTCCATGGAATACGGCGCACAGGACGTGTCCGTCTTCCAGGACCCGGTTCATGAGCATCCGCATGGAATCCCCGGAAAAATCTTCTGTAAAGATGCAGGCAGCCCTGCCGTCCCGCGGGATTTCCCCGGCCTTTGCCAGGACCAGTTTCTTTTCTTTTTCCCCAAGTTCATATTTCAGGGAGCCGGCTTCCTCTTTCAGATGCCGCACTGCCTCTGCAATCTCATTTTCCTTTGCACAGAGCATGGCGGAAATCTCTCCCGCCTGTTCCTGCTTCACCCCGTAGTCTGCCAGTGCCCTTGCTCCGCAGAGCATCGTCACCCGCACGCCGCCTTTATATCTCTGGATGTGCGTCAGCTTGATGATGCCGATCTCACCGGTCCGCGAGACATGGGGCGCGCAGCAGGCGCACACGTCATACCCGGGCACCACGATGATGCGGACCTGCCCCTCGATTTCAATCTTGCTGCGGTACTCCATCTGCGCGAGTTCCCGCTCATCCGGATAGAGGGTCTGTATCTCCAGGTTTTTCCACACCGCCCGGTTCGCTTCCCGCTCAATCTCCCGGAGTTCTTCCTTCGTGATGTCTCCGTTAAAGTCCATGGTGCAGTCCGTGCTGCCAAGATGGAACCCGACATTGTCATAACCGAATCTGGCATGCACCAGCCCTGAGACGATGTGCTCACCGCTGTGCTGCTGCATTTTCATAAACCGTTCTTCCCAGTCGATGGTTCCCGTGACGGATGCGCCCGGCCGGAATACTTCCGGACTGCCGGCTCCATCGCGCCCGTCCCGGGGCAGTTCCAGATAATGGAAGATATGCCCGTCCGCCTCCTGCACGTCAACTACCCGGAAGCCGCCCAGCATCCCCGTATCCGCATACTGACCGCCGCCCTCCGGAAAGAAAGCGGTGCCGGAAAGTTCCACGGCGCAGCATCCTTTCCGCCCGGACAGCTCCCTGCTTTCCGCCGGTCTGCAGGAAAGGACCTTCGCCTCAAACTCTCTGAGATGGCTGTCCTTATAAAAAAGCTTCTCTGTCATTTCTCCCGTTACATCCTTTCCGGAGCCTCAAATCCAAGCAGGTCGATGCACGTCTCAAGCACCCGCTTTGTCAGGAGCAGGAGCGCGATATATCCGGATTTCTTCGTCTCATCTTCCTCGGAGAGTATCTTCGTCTCATGGTAGAATTTATTAAACTCATTGGCAAGCTCGTAAATATACGCACAGAGCTTGTGGGGCGCCTTCTCTGCATAGACCGCCTCAAATACGTCATTGAATTTGAGCGCCTGCAGCATCAGCGCCTTCTCATACTCGTTTTCCGGAGCAAGCACTGACAGTCCTTCCGGTTCCCCGCCGTTTTCACGGTATTTGTTCAGGATAGATTTGATGCGGACAATGGTGTACAGGATGTACGGTCCGGTATTTCCCTCAAAGGAAGTAAAACGGTCCACGTCGAACACATAATCCTTGGACGCCTGATTGGACAAATCCCCGTACTTGATGGCTGCAAGACCGACAATCCCGGCGGTGCGTTTTGCCTCTTCCTCTTCCACGGTCCGGTTGTCCATAATCTTGCGGTACATCTCCTCATCAATCTCGCGAATCAGGTTCTCCAGGCGCATCACGCCTCCATCCCTCGTCTTGAAGGGCTTTCCGTCCTTTCCGTTCATCGTCCCGAATCCGAGGAATGTAAGCCCTGTCTCCGGGCGCACGATGCCCGTCTTCTTTGCACAGCGGAACACCTGGGTAAAATGCAGTTCCTGGCGCTTGTCCACCACGTAGATGACTTCATCCGGCTGATAGTCCTGCTCCCGCTGCACGAGCGTGGCAAGGTCCGTTGTATCGTAGAGCGCCGCGCCGTCGGATTTTAAAATCATGCACGGCGGGACTTCCTTCTTGTCCGTCTCCTCCTGGACATCCACGACAAGGGCGCCCTCATCATAGCGGGCATATCCTTTGTCCTTCAACATCTGCACCATATCCGGGATATATTTCTGAGCGTCCGCCTCGCCTTTCCAGAGGTCGAACTCCACATTCAGATTCTGGTAGTTCTTCTTCAGGTCTGTCACGGACACATGCATGATATGGTCCCATATCGCGCGGTATCCGCGGTGCCCGCTCTGCAGGAGATAAGTCGCATGCAATGCTTCGTCCCGGTAATCTTCATGTTCTTTCGCATAGGCGCTCGCCGTCGGATAGATTTCCTCCAGTTCGCCTATCGTAAAGGGCGCCTCTTCCGGGTACTTCCCTTCATAACTCTCGTCAAAATACGGAAGGTCCGGCTGGCGTTTCTTCAGCTCCGTGATGATGAGCCCCATCTGATATCCCCAGTCTCCCAGATGGATATCTCCGGTCACATGGTTCCCTTTATAGCGCAGGATGCGCTTGACACTCTCCCCGATGATGGCAGAGCGCAGGTGTCCCACATGGAGCGGCTTCGCCACATTCGGTCCGCCGTAATCGATGAGGATGGTCCGCGCCTTCTCCTCATCGTCCACTCCCAGCTTTGCTTCCGCCACCATGTCATTCAGATAGGAAGCCGCGCACGCGCCGGAAAGCTTCAGGTTGATGAATCCGGGTTTCACCACATCCACGGATTCAAAATACGCGCTCTCCTTTAAGTACTGCGCCACGTCCTCCGCAATCAGGAACGGCGCTTTCTTATATTTCTTCGCTCCCGCCATGGCTCCGTTGCACTGGTACTCGCACAGGTCCGGGCGGTTGGAGAGAGTCACTTTTGCGAGTTCCCGTTCGTAGCCCGCTTTCTCAAAAGCCTCCTCCATCTCTGTTGTAATCAGTTGCAGTAATGTTTTCAATCTCTTCCACACTCCTTTATCCGTATGAAAGATATTCTACCATGTATACAGAATGAGGGCAAGACAGCTCTTGCGCCATATCTGCATTTTGTTTTATAATGAGGCGTAAAATGCAAAGGAGGAACACCTGCCATGAAAATCGGTTCACATGTCAGCATGAGCGGAAAAGACATGCTTCTGGGCTCTGCAAAGGAGGCCGTCTCCTACGGCGCCAATACCTTTATGTTCTATACCGGAGCGCCCCAGAATACAAAACGGAAGGAGATTGACGAGCTCAACATCGCCCCTGCCTGGGAATATATGGACCGCCACGGGATAAGCGAGATACTGGTCCATGCGCCTTACATCATCAACCTCGGGAACAGTGTGAAGCCGGAGACCTTCTCCCTTGCCGTAGAATTCCTGGCAAAGGAGATAGACCGGACGGCAGCGTGCCGCAGCCGCGTCCTCATCCTTCATCCGGGCTCCCACGTGGGCGAGGGCACAGACACTGGCATCGCCCAGGTCATCAAAGGGCTCAACGAAGTACTCACATCCGACACTCCGTGCTTCATCGCTCTTGAGACTATGGCTGGAAAAGGCTCGGAAATCGGACGCAGCTTTGAAGAACTGGCGCGTATCTACGACGGGGTCCGATACAACGACAAACTGCGGGTCTGCTTTGACACCTGCCATACGAGCGACAGCGGGTACGACATCGTCCATCGGTTTGATGATGTGATGGAAACATTTGACCGCATCATCGGCAGGGAGCAGATTGCCGTATTCCATATCAACGACAGCAGGAATGCGCCGGGAGCCGCCAAAGACCGCCATGAAAATATCGGCTTCGGGCACATCGGCTTCGAGGCGCTGGAGTACATCGTCCGCCACCCGGATTTTGAAAACGTCCCGAAGATACTGGAAACACCTTACATCCCGTCCGCTTCTCTCGCGAAGAAATCTTATGCGCCTTATAAATATGAAATAGAAATGCTCAAAAGCGGCGTATTCGACCCCGATATGAAACAGCGTATCCTGCGGGATAATGAGGCGTGAGCAAAAAAATCCCGGGAAACACCTGCTCCATATACCTGGTGTATTCCCGGGACAAAAAATAAAAGCGTCTGAGCGGAGTCGAACCGCCGCACATGCCTCCGGAGGGCATTGCTCTATCCACTGAGCTACAGACGCATTCCAACTGTAAAGGGAAACATGCGCTTCCCTTTACAGCCTTACTTATCCTAGCATAAATCATCTGAAAAGTAAAGAGTTAATTCCGGCATTTGATTCCGGTCAAATCTCGCAGTCTCTTTTCCGCATCTTCAACTTCTTTTTGAGCCGCACCGGACAAACGCATAATTTCTTCCGGACTCAGACCATTCTCCAGCATCCGCATGAGCACCGAACGCCTGCCCTCTTCAATCCCCTTTTCCTGTCCCCGGCGCAGTGCGCTGTTTATCTGGGAATTATAATCCCGGATTGCTTTTTCTCTCGCCTCATACTCGAGCCTTGCTTTTTCATCTGCGCTCATCTTTTCCTCCGCGCCGCGTACCCCGCCTTTTTCAGGACTGCGCGTATGACAGCCAGGACACATCCGGCGATTCCCGCAGCGGCAGTCCACAGTGCGAGTCCATCCCTGACGCCGGTTTGGGGCGTCGGGCTGTCCTCACCGGACGGCGCGGCAAATGTGACAGTCTGCTCCTCTGAATCGATATCTTCGTGAGCTGCCACCGGCTCTCCTTTCTGTCCGAATGGTTCATCCAAAGACGCCGGATACAGGGATTCAAATACGACCGCTGATACGCCGTCCAGTCCGGAGGCGTCAAGGTGGAACTCCATGTCCACCGTCCCGTTTTCTTCCGAAATCTGTATCTCCCGCTCTGCCGTCACATGCCTGCCTCCTGCAAGAAGCGGCTCTCCGCTCTTTTTGTCCATCAGGATTCCCCTGATGACATAGTTCCCGGGAATGACATCGGTGTAGGAGACCGTGTCCCGTATGCAGACCTCGTTTTGTGCAGGCGCTTCCTGCGTACCGCTCACCGGTTCCTGCGCCGTCGTGCGAAGTTTTGGACTTCTGACCCGTATCTGCTGTTCGGCTGCATCCGGGTCCTCGTGACTGCTGATTTTCACATCTCCCTGATATAGTGTCTCAAATACCACGACTGTCTGTCCCGCACACCCGGAAAGGTCGGCGTCCTCAAATACCACGTCCACCTCCTCCGCAGATTTTTCAGGAGTAAATATCTTCTCCGCTCTTATCTGGTCCCCGTTCCGGTCCGTGACCGGACTTCCGGTCTCCTGGTCTGCAAGTACGCCCCGGAGAGTGTATGTCTCTCCCGGCTGCAGGTTCTCCATGCGGACGGTATCCGCGATGGTGAAGACGCCCGGATAAGCATCCTTCCCTCCGGTATCCGCCCTGCATGCAACTGTGTGCGTGATTTCCGTCCTCTCATTGACAACCGGGATGAGGAACTCTTCCCTGCCGCTGATGCGGCCGTCCTGGGAAACAGTGAACTCCCGTATCCTCCCGTCTGACACATAGCCCGGAAGCGCCTGGGATTCCCGGATACAGTAAGTCCCCGGCATCAGCCGCTCAAGCAGGATTTCCCCGTCCTCACCGGTAACCACAGTCCCTGCTGCCGGTTCCGCTGCACTGTCTGTGCTCTCCGCGCCGGATGCACTGTCTGTGCCGGTTCCGGCATCCTGGGCAGCATCCGCCTCCTTCTTCCATATCTCAAAGGCAACTCCGGCAAGAGGTGCATCCGTGCCTTCCTCTGTCTTCCTGAGCCGGACTCTGACCGGCGTATTTTCCACGACAAGAGATTCCATGACAAGTTCTGTCTCCTGGTCTTTGTATGCAAGCTCCACGCTCCACGGCTCCTCCGGGAGCACATACCCTGACGGCTGCTTTGTCTCCGTCACGAGATAGCGCCCCAGGAACAGCCGCTTCGAGCGCGCCGTCCCGTCATACCCGGTGGTGAGCACATCCGCTGTCTCTCCTTTTTCCAGCCGCAGGGTCCCGTCCGGCGTCACAATGTCTTCTGCCGCTGTCACAGTGAATTCTGCTCCCGCCAGCGGATATCCGGCATCCCCATCGGTCTTTCGCAGTTCGATGCACCCCATGGCAGGGGCATCCTCAAAAGTAACAGTAAGAGGTTCGTCCCAGTCATGTCCTTCGGTTATCTCAAACTTCAGGTCTTCCCTGCTCAGCACATACCCTTCCGGAGCGCTCAGCTCCCGGAAATAATAGACTCCTGCCGGGAGTTTCTCCGGGAGCAGGAACGAACCGGTCTCATCGGTCCGGAACACCTCGTGCACCTCTGTATCCGGATAGTGGGTCTCCATGCGGACCGGTTCTTTTTCTTCGTCCAGAAGCTGAAATGTCACGTCCGCTGCCGGGATGACCTGTCCTGTCGTGCAATCGGCTTTGACAAGCCTGACCGGGGAGATGACCTGCCTGTCCTCCAGAAGGTAGTAGAGCACCTGCCCTTCCCCGGATATGGTGACCTCAAAGTCATCCACCGGCGTCAGTCCCGGAGGCGTGTTCTTCTCCCGGACGATGTAAGTATCAAACGGAAGGCTGCCGCGTTCGGATATGCCCAGCTGCCTGGTAGATGCAAACCCTCTCTCGTCTGTTGTGATGCACACGCTCTTTCCTGTCGTCTTTGAGGTGATTTCAAAGATGATTCCCGAAAGCGGCTCCATCTGGTCTGCTTCCTCGTCCGCCGGCTCTGCAAATTTTACGAGTTCCAGGTCGCCGCGGATGACCGCTTCCTCCACGGTCGGCGCCTGGTACGTGCGGACCGTCTCTTTCGTCCCTTCAGAAGTGATCTGCCGGATGTAAACCTGGTCATTTATGAGATACCCTTCCGGCGCCTCCACTTCCCGGATTACCACTGTCCCGAGCGGGAGTACTGTTTCCCCGGACTGATTTTTCCAGAATCGGTCTCCGGATACCTTATGGGCGTCATCCAGCCGGCACGTTCCGTCCTTTCCTGTCCGGAGCACCCAGGTCCGGATGGGCGCGCTCTCCGGGATGGAAGTGTGATATCCTCCGTAGAAATCAACGCGAAACTGCGCGCCCTCCAGAGCCGCGCTCCCCTGCGGCGTATGTCCGCCCGTCTCCTCATCCGCCTTTTGAAGCAGCAGCTCCACCGGATTGCTCTGGGGGATGTCTTTTACCCGCAGCACCTCCGTCTCACCGGATGTAACGGTAAGAGAGTATACCTGCGTATCCAGGGCATAGCCTTCGGGCGCTCCGGTTTCTTTTACGAAGTAATCCCCTGCATCCAGCTTCACTGTTTCAGACTGTCCGTCCGCTTTGGTCTCCAGAACTCCTTTCCGGTCCCTGCACGCCCGGTCCGCGTACACGCCGTACACTGCTCCCGACAGGTCGTAGCAGGCATTTCCCGCGGTAATGTCCTCTGCCTTTGCACCCTTGACCAGACGGACATATCCTTCCGGTTCATAGTCCCAGAACGCGATGAGCTGGGTCCCGGTCCCGGTATACAGAAAGTACACCCGGAACGTATCCGGCACCTCGTTCACCCGTCCGTCAAACGCAATCTGGTTCCACGGATTCTTCCGGTCAATGGACGCATCGTTCCGGTAATCCCCGGTGATGTACCTCCAGTACCAGTTGTAAAATCCCGCCGTACATCCGACTTTGACCGCGGCGGAACCATTCTGGAACACCTTGCTGACAAGAAGATGGGAACACACCCTGTAGTCGTCCGCATCCATTGTTGTGCCGTCATAATAGGTGTCCGGCCACATCGACTTGTCAAAGCCCGGCGCCCCGTAGGAAAACCACATCGCCGCCCGCAGATACCTGATATCCAGGGCTCCGTGCCCTTCCGTATCCACCGTATACGCCTCCGTCACGCGGTAATCCCCGGAAGACGGTCCGCTCACGCGGGGTTCCACGCAGTACGCCTCCTCACCGTTCACCGTATATCTGCGCGTACGGCTCCCGTAATAGTCAATCTGCGTCCCGGTCGTCAGATGCTCCGTCTGCCCTGCGCTGCGCGCATGCACGGAAGCCGGAAGACCGGCAAGGGCGATGGCATGCAGCCTCTGTACGACCTCCTCCGCGGATTCCCCGCCGTTCTGCGCGGCATATCCTGTCATGGATGTCAGGAGCATGATGCCTGCCAGCAGGCATGCGGAAATCCGTTTCAATCGTCTCCTCATCGCGCTCCCCTCCCTGCCAGACATTCGGAACCGATGCAGAGCTTGCCCGTCCGCCGGAGAAACAGATAGGCATGGTCGCTCAGGACCTCTTCCTCCGCCACCTGGGTCTCATTGATATCCCTGACCATCTCGTCCAGTTCCGGCGCGGTCACTTCCCGGTGGCAGGGCGTAATCACCACTTCATGCACGCTGCTCGGCAGGACATAGTAATCCGACTGCAGGATGTTTCCTATCATCTCCAGGATATGGGGATATGCGATGCACGCGGCTCCGTTGCTCCGCAGCCGGTTGGACAGAACATAGAGTCCGTCCCGCTTGAAATCGTCCCGGACCAGCAGGTTCTCCTGATGTTCGCCTGCCGCGCCATCCGGGCTCTTCTTCAGCATCTCCCGGAGCGCGTAGCTCATGGTAAAGAACTCTGCCGGCAGCAGGCGCTTTACATTGCGCACCGCGTCTGTCCAGAGCGTCTCCTTACGAATGCCCCAGCGCCTCATGTGGTCGCACGTGACCACCATCGCCGCCGTGCCCTCTTTCGTCGCCTCCAGCAGCACATAGAATATAACTGACAGGTCCAGGAACGCCATGTGCGGGACCGTGTCCAGGAACCTGCGGTTTTTCGCCGTATTCACGAGTTTGAACACGACCTTTTCCTTCAGTTTTTCATAGCATAAAATATCCTTGCAGTCCCACGATGTTTCCCGCCTGACGGTGTCATAGAACTTCAGGACCTCATCGACCACATTGTCGATGGACGTATCCGCCAGATATCTTTCGTAGTACTCTTCCAGATAGATTGTGGGAGAGATATTGACGCCCGGGCTCTCTATCATAACGCCCGTGCGCTCTGTCCCGTTATTTTTGACTGCCTTGTGTAACTCTGCCCTGACACCTCCTGTCATCCTCTGATTCAGCTTCTCCTCTACCGCGCATACAAATTCCGTGTAATTCATTCTTCTCCTTTCTTTCACGCGGTCCATCGTAAACTAAATGAGAAAACCGGTACGAAATGTACCATTTGATTTGATAAAAAAACTGGAACAATATTATGTGACCTTGATTATAGACGAGCAGCCTGCAAAAAGCAATAGGGAATATTTCACAAAAAAAGATGCGCCCCCGACCGGGAACGCACCCTTCCTCTTTTCATCTTCATCCTGACTCTCCCCGAAATCTCCGCAAAGGATGTGCCAAAAGGGGAGACGGGACCACATCCTCAGACTCTTGAGAGATACTCGCCTGTACGCGTATCAATCTTGAGCACATCTCCGGTCTCGCAGAACAGCGGTACATTGACGACTGCTCCTGTCTCAACGGTAGCCGGTTTGGTAGCTCCCTGTGCGGTATCGCCCTTGAAGCCCGGCTCTGTCTCTGTGATAGCCAGCTCCACGAACAGCGGCGGCTCCACGGAAAATACATTCCCGTTGTGGGAACATATCTTGACTGTCTCGTTCTCTTTTACAAATTTCAGGGCATCCCCCACGACTTCCGCGTCGAGCGCAATCTGGTCATATGTCTCAACATCCATGAAGTTATACAGGTCTCCGTCCTGATACAGATACTGCATATCTTTTCTGTCGATATGCGCATTCTCAAATTTTTCAGTCGGACGGAACGTCTTCTCGACAACTCCTCCACTGATGATATTTTTCAGTTTTGTTCTCACAAAAGCAGCGCCTTTTCCCGGTTTTACGTGCTGAAATTCCAAAATCTGATAAATATTCCCGTCAATTTCCACGGTAATGCCATTCTTAAAATCTCCTGCTGAAACCATTTATCTTCCTCCTTCGATTTGCGCGCCATACCGGCACTCCACTTAATAATTTTATACTAATCCGCCTGATTTTTCAATCTTTTTTTATAGAAATGAAGGACAAGCTTCTCCAGATAACGCTTGAGCACAATCTGAATCTCCTCCTTCGGATGTATCGGTCTGACGAGGATATTGCGGATGCCCGCCCGCTTCGCTCCCCAGACATCTGTAAAGAGCTGGTCGCCCACAAAGATGGTGCTGCTGCGGTCCGTGCCCATAAGCTCCATCGCCCGGATATAGTTCTTCGTGGAAGGCTTGTGCGCGTTGTAAATGTACCGGGTGCCGATATCGCGGTTGAACATCCGGACCCGTTTCTCCTGATTATTGGAAATAAGGCAGGAGGCAAATCCAATCCTCTCCAGCCGTTCAAAGAGCTTCTTTGCCCGCTCGTCCGCAGGCGCTCCGTGGGGCACGAGGGTGTTGTCAATGTCAAATATCACGCCCCGGTACCCTTCTTCATACAGTTTTTCAAATGGTATGACATATGTGGATGCCACATATTCATCCGGAAAAAAACGTTCAAACATCTTTCTCACCCATCCCCCTGATCTTTGTCAGAAGTTCCCCGCATATCTCTTCTGCCGTCCTGTCATCTGTCTGTATCACAATATCTGCCGCCGCCTCATACCTTGGGCGCCGCGCCTCCATCATGTCCGCGATATACGCTGCGCTTTGATTGTCTTTTAAGAGCGGTCGTGTGCTGTCTCCTTTCACCCGCCGGGCAATGGTCTCCGGAGCAGCCGTGAGCAGGACCACCTTTCCGTTCCTCTTCATCAGAGCCACGTTCTCCTCTCGGAGCGCCGCGCCGCCTCCGCAGGATATGATGCAGTTCTCCCCGCTTCCCAGCTCTCTCAAAAGCCCGGTCTCCAGACTGCGGAAATATCTTTCCCCGTGTTTTGCAAAAATCTCTGGAATCGTCATGCCCTGACGCGCGGCAATCTCTTCGTCCATCTCCACGACCCGCATGCCGGACATCCTTCCAAGGCATTCCGCCACCGTGGACTTCCCGGTCCCCATAAACCCAATCAGGGCGATATTGCAGGAAAAGGGCGCTATCTTCTCATGGTCCTTCATCATTTTCCTCCGTATCCGCTGAATTTCCTTCTGTATCCGCTGAATTTCCTTCCATATCCGCTGAACAGGAACAGCGACATTATAGCAATTTTCAGATGGATTGGCAAGGAAAACCGCCCGGTCCGGCATCCGGTCAGGTGTATCGCATCAGTCCGGCGTCTGGTCGGATGTGTCCGCATCAGTCCGGCGCCTTTTCAATAGCGCGCGCTACATTTTCCCGAAATGCCGTCCATTCGTCTTCGTGTTCCACAAAATACTTCGGGCAGTTCTTCCCGGTCACATCGTAATGGCGAATCACATTCTCTTCCGTCAGTCCGAACTTCACACAGAGCCAGGCGGTAAGCCGGACCAGGGACCGGTAAGTCGCATCTGTAAATTCACCGCTCTCATCCGGATGACACACCTCTATGGACACCGTATCATGATTCCGGTCATTGGAAGCATACGCCACTTCCCAGGTCGGCACACACTGGATAATCTCCCCGTCAATGCCCACCACAAAATTGCTGCTGGCGGATGTCTCGTGGGAATACTGGAGTCCGTTGAAATAATCCCGGTTGTCCTGGGCGGTGCTCCCCGGATTTGCGGTATAATGTATCACGATACCCGTGATGCCGTCAGACTGGGTGCCCGGACGGGAATAGGGATTGACATCGAGGAGCTGTACATCGATGTCCGGCTCTGACGCATCCACATCGACCCTTCTCGTCCCTCCGCCAAGAACCGCGCGGGCCGCCAGCGCTGCCGTGAGGATGAGCAGCAGGATGAGCCCCGCCGCCATCAACCCCTTTCCCATCGTCTTCCTTCTTTTGTATCTGTTTCTCTTCTTTTGCATTGCACTCCCTCTTACAGGAATCATACCGCACCGGCATAAGAAAGGCGCCGGCATGTGCGATAACTGGTATCGCCATGCCGGCGTATCTCATCCGGACCGTCCGTTTCCGTCCGCTCTGTCCGTCTGCTTTCTCATCCGCCCGCCGGATTACTCGTCTACGCTGTAGTTCGGAGCCTCTTTCGTAATGTGGATGTCATGCGGGTGGCTCTCTCTCAACGCTGCCGCGGAAATCTTGATGAATCTTCCGTTCTCTTTCAGTTCTTCAATGCTGTGCGTGCCGCAGTATCCCATACCGGAACGCAAGCCTCCCATGAGCTGGAATACCGTATCTTCCACTGTTCCCTTGTAAGCGACGCGTCCTTCCACGCCTTCCGGGACAAGTTTCTTTGCATTTTCCTGGAAATAGCGGTCCTTGCTTCCGTTCTCCATCGCCGCGATGGAACCCATGCCGCGGTACACTTTATATTTTCTTCCCTGATACAGCTCGAACGTTCCCGGGCTCTCGTCGCATCCTGCAAAGATGCTGCCCATCATGCACACATTCGCGCCCGCCGCGATTGCTTTCGTCATATCTCCGGAATACTTGATGCCGCCGTCCGCGATAATCGGCACTCCGTACTCTTTCGCCACCTCATAGCAGTCCATGACCGCCGTAATCTGGGGAACACCGATTCCTGCAACCACACGGGTCGTACAGATGGACCCCGGTCCGATGCCGACTTTCACCGCATCGACGCCGGCTTCGATGAGCGCTTTCGTGCCCTCTCCTGTCGCCACATTTCCGGCGATAATCTGCAGTTCCGGGAATTTCTCCTTCACCATCCTCACCGTGCGCAGGACATTTGCAGAATGTCCGTGTGCAGAATCCAGGACAACGACATCCACTTTCGCCTTGACGAGCTCAGCCGCGCGCTCCAGGCAGTTCGCCGTGATGCCGAGAGCTGCTCCGCAGAGCAGGCGTCCCTGGGAATCTTTTGCTGACAGCGGATACTTAATCTGTTTCTCAATATCCTTGATGGTGATGAGGCCTTTCAGGTTCCCTTCATCGTCTACGATGGGAAGTTTCTCCTTTCTCGCCTTTGCCAGTATTGTTTTTGCCTCTTCCAGCGTGATGCCTTCCTTCGCTGTGATGAGACCTTCTGAAGTCATGGATTCTTTGATTTTTTTGGAGAAGTCTTCTTCAAACTTCAGGTCACGGTTCGTGATGATGCCGACCAGCTTGCGTCCCTCTGTGACCGGCACGCCTGAGATGCGGAACTTCGCCATCAGGTCATTGGCGTCTGCCAGCGTATTTTCCGGGGAGAGGAAGAAGGGGTCCGTGATAACACCGTTTTCTGACCTCTTGACTTTGTCTACCTCTTCCGCCTGTGCCTCGACAGACATGTTTTTATGGATGATGCCGATGCCCCCCTGGCGCGCCATCGCGATTGCCATGCGGTGCTCTGTGACTGTATCCATGCCCGCACTCATCATCGGGATGTTCAGCCGGATGGACTTCGTCAGGTATGTCGACAGGTCCACTTCATTCGGGATTACTTCTGAATATGCCGGCACAAGCAGCACGTCGTCAAATGTAATTCCCTCGCCAATAATCTTTCCCATGTTCACTGACCTCTCTTTCTTCTGAATCCATGTAATAAGTAAAAGTAAATATTTATTCCATATACTAACGAAATTCAGCGGCGCTGTCAACTGTTTGCAGCGCGGTCAGAGTAAATTTAACTTGATTTATTTTAAGGTACATCTATAAGTAAAGCTTATTAGAGTTCAGATAACTTACTTGATGTATGGATTCTGACGCAGCTCTTTCCAAAAAAAGCCCCCGGAACAGACGTCCGGGGGAATTTTCATAATCTCTGTCTTCCTGTCCGCAGAAATGTGGATTACATCATGCCCATTCCTGCGCCGCCTGCCGGCGCTGCCGGCTGGGGCTCTTTAATGGTAGACACTACAGACTCGGTTGTGAGCAGTGTAGATGCTACGCTTGTCGCGTTCTGCAGAGCGCTTCTTGTAACCTTTGCAGGGTCAAGGATGCCCTCTTCGACCATATCGACATATGCCTCTTTGTAAGCGTCAAATCCGACGCCCGGCTCTGACTCTTTTACTTTGTTTACGATGACTGCGCCTTCCAGACCTGCGTTTGCAGCAATCTGATACAGCGGAGCCTCAAGCGCTTTGAGGATGATTCTCGCGCCTGTCTTCTCATCGCCGTCCAGCTCCTCTGTCAGTTTTGCAACTTCCTTCGCAGCGTGGATATATGCGGAGCCGCCTCCTGCGATGATGCCTTCCTCAACTGCAGCTCTTGTCGCGTTCAGAGCGTCTTCCATGCGGAGTTTCGCTTCCTTCATCTCTGTCTCTGTGGCAGCTCCCACGCGGATGACAGCTACGCCGCCAGCCAGTTTCGCAAGTCTCTCCTGGAGTTTCTCTCTGTCAAAGTCAGATGTTGTCTCCTCGATGGCTTTCTTAATCTGAGCAACTCTGTCATTGATGGCATCTTTGCTGCCCATTCCGTCAACGATAACCGTGTTCTCTTTCTGTACTTTCACGGATTTCGCGCGTCCAAGCTGGTCCATTGTCGTCTCTTTCAGGTCAAGACCAAGCTCTTCGGAAATCACCTGTCCGCCTGTCAGGATTGCGATATCCTGGAGCATCTCTTTTCTCCTGTCACCGTATCCCGGCGCTTTAACTGCGGCTACATTGAATGTTCCGCGCAGCTTGTTTACAATCAGTGTGGTGAGAGCTTCGCCTTCCACATCCTCTGCGATGATGAGCAGTCTGGAACCGGACTGTACAATCTGCTCCAGCAGCGGAAGGATATCCTGAATGTTGGAAATCTTCTTGTCTGTGATGAGGATATACGGGTCTTCCAGAACTGCTTCCATCTTCTCCATATCTGTCGCCATGTAAGCGGAGATATATCCACGGTCAAACTGCATACCTTCTACAAGGTCCAGTTCTGTCTGCATTGTCTTGGATTCCTCGATGGTAATCACGCCGTCGTTGGAAACTTTCTCCATCGCGTCAGCAACCATCTGTCCGACAGACTCATCCCCTGAAGAAACGGCTGCGACTCTCGCAATCTGCTCTTTGCCTTTTACCTTGCTGCTCATAGCGTGGATGGCTTCGACCGCTTTGTCTGTCGCCTTCTTCATTCCTTTTCTCAAGACAATCGGGTTCGCGCCTGCCTCCAGGTTCTTCATGCCTTCGTGTACCATTGCCTGTGCGAGCACTGTAGCTGTTGTAGTTCCGTCACCTGCAACGTCGTTTGTCTTGGAAGCGACCTCGCGGATGAGCTGTGCGCCCATGTTCTCGAATCCGTCTTCAAGCTCAATCTCTTTCGCGATGGTAACACCGTCATTTGTGATGAGCGGAGCTCCGAATGATTTGTCAAGGACCACATTTCTTCCTTTCGGTCCGAGTGTCACCTTTACTGTATCTGCCAGCTGGTTTACACCTTTTTCCAGTGCAGCTCTGGCTTCAGTTCCGTATTTAATTTCCTTTGCCATGTCAATCCATCTCCTTAAAAAATTCTATTCTGTAATGATAATGCAGCCGCGCCAGGTCCTGCGATTGATACCTCCCCGCCTGCGCTCGGAGTATCGGCTATGCCTCCACGATTGCGAGAATGTCATTCTGTTTTACGATGATATATTCTTCGCCGTCCAGCTCTACATCTGTTCCTGCATATTTGGAATAGATTACCTTATCTCCAGCCTTCACCTGCATCACGACTTCTTTGCCGTCTATATTTCCTCCCGGACCTACCGCAATGACTTCCGCCTCCTGCGGCTTCTCTTTCGCCTGACCGGGAAGGACGATGCCGGATTTTGTAGTCTCTTCTGCTTCTAACTGTTTCAAAACAATTTTGTCACCTAATGGTACTAACTTCATTGTGATTCCTCCTTGATGATTTTTGTTAGCACTCATTTCTTACGAGTGCTAAACCTCATGAATATAAAATAGCACTACGGTTTTGATTTGTCAACACAGTTTGTGAGGTTTTTTAAAAAAGAAGCGTCAAAAAAAGAAGCGCGCCGCTTAAGCACGCTTCGTCATTTTTCTTCCCTCGTATACATTGTAAAACCCGTTTTCTATCCGGAACTTCAGAATATTCCGGTTTTCCTGGCAGTACCGCTCTTTTACGACCCCGGTACAATACAGCAGTTCCGTCCGCGTAGATATGTAACATCTGTACTTTGCGTCCAGCGAGACGGTCTCCAGCCTGCCGTCCTGTAATTCGAGGTAGATATGGTCTTCCTCCGGGTCATATTTCTTCACCTTGCACTGGCGCGGCGAGTCATCAAATATGCCGTCCGCAGACAGAATCTTTTCCATCCGCAGGTCTACCGGATTTCCTTCGTACATGCTGTTCCCTCCCGGCTACATCCGTTCTTTTCTGATTTTTTCAAGTTCTGTAAACACGTAATCATTGAGGACTTTGATATAGGTTCCTTTCATGCCTGATGAGCGGGACTCTATCACGCCGGCGCTCTCGAACTTGCGCAGCGCGTTTACGATGACCGAGCGGGTGATGCCCACGCGGTCCGCCACTTTGCTCGCCACGAGGATGCCCTCCGTCCCTCCGAGTTCGTCGAAGATATGTATGATGGCTTCCAGCTCCGAGAATGACAGGGTGCTTATCGCCGACTGAACGATATGCTCTTTCCTCGTCTCCTCTGCGCTCTCCTCATTGACAGAGCGCAGCATCTCCAGTCCTACCACCGCGGTCCCGTATTCGCTGAGGATGATGTCATCGATGGAATACGTGGAGCCCTGCTTGTAGATGAACAGCGTCCCGAGCCGCTCTCCCGCGATATCGATGGGCGTGATAATCGCCGTGCAGCCCTGGACTGCTTCTGAAGAAAATCCGAGCGTCTCAAGGTTTACATTTTCCTTCGTGGAAAGGATGCTCAGGAGCCTTTCGTTTAACATCGGGTCGATATGGGAGCCCACGGACTCCGTAATGAGCTCGTGAATCTCTCTTACATCCGCGCATCTGCTCACACCGAGTATCTTCCCCTTCCTGCTGACAACGAGCACATCCGAATCCAGGATGTCCGTGAGGACCGCGCAGATATCGTTAAATACGACTTTGCTCGAATTGTTGTTGTGGAGCAGTTTATTGATTTTTCTCGTTTTGTCTAATAATTGTACACTCATTACTTCCTCCGTGTAGTTTGCCTCTTTCTTATGTGCAGGCTCATGCGGGCTCAGCCTGTCTCAGTCTGGCATCATTGATAATTGTATATACAAAATCTGTCAAATTAATAGGTAAGCCTATGTTATCACAGAATTGTCAGAATATCAATGTGATTTTTCTGTCTTTTTCGTTTCCACGTACCCGCATTTTTCATTTGCGCAGACAAGTTTATTTCCTTTTTCCACCATATATCCGCCGCACTCGGGACACTTCTTCGCAGAAGGCTTCTGCCAGGACATGAATCCGCACTCCGGATTGTCCTCGCAGCCGTAATATCTCCTGCCTTTCTTTGTCTTGCGTATCACCACGTCTTTTCCGCAGAGCGGACAGGGAACCCCTGTCTTTTCCAGATACGGCTTCGTGTTGCGGCATTCCGGGAAGCCGGGGCAGGCGAGGAATTTCCCGTGGGGCCCGTATTTGATGACCATGTTCCTGCCGCACTCCTCGCAGACCACATCCGTCACTTCATCTTCAATCTTCACGGACTCCAGCTCTTTCTCCGCTACCTTTACCGCGTCCTCAAGGTCCGGATAGAAATTGCGGATGACTTCCTTCCACTCGACCTTTCCTTCTTCCACCATGTCGAGGAGACCTTCCATGTTCGCCGTGAAATTCACGTCCACGATGCTCGGGAAGGACTGCTTCATCATATTGTTGACGACTTCACCTATCTCGGTAATATACAGATTCTTTGCCTCTTTCGTCACATAGCGCCTGCCCAGGATG
>DXAL01000047.1 GCA_019117125.1 Candidatus Mediterraneibacter merdipullorum | reverse complement strand
TAACCTCGTCACAAGTTGTGACGAAGTTGCGGACGGACGACAAGGTGGCACAGGGCTTCGGCGTAGGCAGGATGACCGTACAAAGATTTATCCGTTTGACGGAACTGATACCGCCGATTTTGCGGATGGTGGACGAGGGGAAAATCGCCCTCACGCCTGCGGTGGAACTGTCCTTTTTGAAGAAAGACGAGCAGGAAAACCTCTTTGCCACGATGGAGAGCGAAGAAGCAACGCCCTCACTCTCACAGGCACAGCGGATGAAAAGCCTAAGCCAGAGCGGGCGGCTTGACATGGATACGATATTTGCAATTATGACGGAGGAAAAGGGAAACCAGAAAGAAACCTTGAAAATCAACACAAGCAAGCTGAAAAAGTATTTTCCGAAGAACACAACGCCGAAGCAGATGGAGGAAACCATCATTAAACTTTTGGAGCGTGAATTGCAGAGGAAACGGGGCAGGGACAGCCGCTAATCTTCTCTTTTCGGGAGGTAAATGCAGAAAATTGAGGTATGAAGAATGAAAGAAATCCAGTATGAGATTGTAAAGGAAATCGCCGTATTGTCTAAGGGCGACAGCGGCTACACAAAAGAAATCAATCTTATCTCATGGAACGGAAGAGAGCCGAAATATGACATCCGCAGCTTTTCCCCGAACCGTGAGAAGTGCGGAAAGGGTATCACGTTGAACGCTGATGAAGCAGCAGCACTCCTTGAAGCATTACAGAAAGAAGTAAACAGCGGGGATTGATGGTATCTGATTGACAGGGCGGGGCGTTTCCAGACGTTCTCCTGCCCTGTCTGGAAAGGAAGATTTAAGTATGGGCGAGGATAAGAAAGCAGATAAAAAGAGAAAGCGTATCGTGCCGAAAGCACCAGTTCAGATGATAATCAGCCGTGAATATGTCGGCACGCAGACAGTCACAGAAGCGTTTATCCCGATTATTTCCGAGGATATTCGGAAGAAGATTGCCGAGGGCGACACCTTCGACAATGAGGGGCTGTCCGCTTAGAATGTACGCAATGGAACATGAAAACAGATAGGACAGATATGGAGGTTTTACAGTATGGCAGGAATAAGAATGGAGAACAAGATTTATGAAGTCGGCATGTACTGCCGCTTGTCAAAAGACGATGGCACGGATAACGAGAGTGCGAGCATTGCGACACAGAAATCCATCCTCACGGATTATGTGAAAAAGCAGGGATGGCACTTAGCAAAAACGTATGTGGACGACGGTTACTCTGGTACAAATTTCCAAAGACCAAGTTTCCAGAACATGATTAAGGACATTGAAAGCGGTCTGATAAACTGCGTTATCACGAAAGATTTATCTCGTCTGGGGAGGAACTATCTTGATTGCGGACTGTATCTGGAAGTGTTTTTCCCAGAGCATAATGTGAGGTATATAGCGGTCAATGACGGCGTGGACACGCTCAATAAATCCGCTATGGACATCACGCCTTTCCGCAACATCCTAAACGAAATGTATTCCGCCGATGTGTCGGTCAAGATAAAATCGGCGTACCGAGCGAGGTTTCAGCAGGGGAAATTCATGGGGACGACAGCACCATACGGTTACGTCAAAGACCCCGCCGACCACAACCATCTGCTGATAGATGACAAAGTTGCCCATGTGGTAAGGGAAATATTTGACCTTGCGTTAGCGGGCAACGGAATCGCCAAAATCCGCAAGCACATCAACAAACAGCATATCTTACGCCCCGCCGCTTATGCGGCGGAGCAGGGGGCAACAGGCTATGAGAGGTATTTTGAGGAGAATGAGGAGAACCGTTATATTTGGAGCGAGAACAGCGTAAGGGGCATTTTAAGAAGCCCGATATATGCGGGAAACCTTGCAGGCTACAAGCGGATTGCCGCCAACATGAAAAGCAAGAAACGCCCCTCTAAGCTGCCCGAAGAATGGGAAGTGATACCAGACACCCATGAGGGGATAGTCACGCAGGAGGAATTTGATACCGTACAGCAGCTTATTACAAGCCGCAGATTACCAGAAAACAAGGGCGGCTTTGAGAACATCTTTGCAGGCGTTATTAAGTGTGCGGACTGCGGCTATGCGATGCGGGCTATGAGTGCCAACAGGAGGAAACGCCCCGACATCATCGACTGCGTACAATATTCCTGCAATAATTATGGCAGATACGGTAATATCATGTGTACCGCACACAGCATTGAAGCGAGGGACTTGTTCAACGCTGTCCTCACCGACATCAACCGATTTGCGGATATGGCAGTCAATGATGAAAAGGCAGTGAGGGCGATTGAAAAGCGGCTCACGGAAACAGACCAGAGCAAGGCAAAGGCACTGGAAAAGGAGCAAAGAAAACTGAACAAACGCCTTGCAGAACTGGACAGGCTGTTTTCCTCACTCTATGAAGATAAGGTGATGGAGCGTATTACCGAGCGGAATTTTGAGATGATGTCGGGAAAATACCAGAAAGAACAGCTTGAAATTGAAGCAAGGCTGAAAGAGGTAACGGAAACGCTCAGCGACAGCTATGAGAAGACGCAGGGTGTCCGTGATTTCCTCTCCCTAATCCGCAACTATCAAGGCATTAAGGAACTGGACGCAACCATCATAAACGCACTTATAGACAAGATACTTGTTTCGGAACGTGAGAAACTTACAGACGGAATGGTGCGGCAGGAAATCAAGATTTATTATAAATTCATCGGCTTTGTCGGTGAATTACATATCACACCGACAAAGCGGTGGACTGCGTTAAAGCCTAAGAATTGTACGGTGTGCGGTGTTGAATATGTTCCCCGCTCTGGCATATCGAAGTATTGTCCTGCTTGTGCCAAGAAGATACAGAGGGAGAAATCAAACGAGAGCAAACGCAGGAGCAGGGAGCGAAACAGACAGGCATGTATTGAACTGTCCGCAAAAAATGACCGACTGACACCGGACGATGTGGACAATCCGGAAATCGTCATTCCGTGGGCGGTAGATGAGGCGTCATGGACAACACTTATTCAGGAAAATTTCTCCGATTACGCATACTTTTTTGAATAAGAATGATGAATAGAAGAGGGCAGGGGATAAGAGGCAGTTTCCCTGCCTCTTCTTAAATAACAGAGAAATGGTGATGCTATGGAAAAATTATTAGAACTCAAAGACATATCCAAATCCTATTCCGGAGTGCAGGTGCTCAAAGGAGTCAATATCGACCTTCAAGAAGGAGAGATATTGTGTTTTGTAGGTGAAAACGGGGCGGGCAAATCCACTCTGATTAAAATCATTTCCGGAGCGATACAGGCTGACGGCGGCACGATAAAATATTTTGGGAAAGAATACGGAAGGCTTCACCCGAGACAGGTCATAGATATCGGTGTTGCTACAATATATCAGGATATCGACCTGGTCGACAACCTGACTGTGGCGGATAACATCTTCCTTGGACAGGAATTGAGGAACAAGGCGGGATTTATTGATGCAAAGGAACAGGAGCGGCAGTCGGACGAACTTCTCGGGAAATTAAAACTGGAGAACATCCGGGGGAAAAACCTGCTGGCTGACCTTTCTACTGCCCAGAAGCAGTGTGTCCAGATTGCAAAAGCGCTGAAGAACAATGCGAAAGTGCTGATACTGGACGAACCGACAGCGTCTCTGGGTGACAAGGAGACGAAGCTCTTGCTTGAACTCGTAAAAAATCTGGCGAGTCAGGGAATGGGAATCATATACATTTCCCATTTTATTGACGAACTGTTTGAAATAGGAAATACGCTGCTCATCCTGAAAGACGGCGAGCAGGTAGTCGTGCGGAAAACGGCGGAGACAACACCGGAACAGGTGATACACGATATGATTGGAAGGGATGCGGACAGTTTTTATAAAAGAGAATACTTTCCAATCGGCGGCAGGATACTCCGTGCAGAACATTATGAGAATAAAAATACGGTGCACGATGTGACTTTCGAGATACGCTCCGGAGAAGTGTTCGGCTTCGGCGGTCTGGTCGGAGCGGGCAGGACGGAACTGGTGCGTATGATATACGGGGCCGACCATAAAAGACGAGGAAAACTGTATATTGACGACAGGGAAATCACCCCGGCAAATCCGAAAGATGCGATAAGGAAAGGAATTTTCATGATATCCGAGGACCGGAAAGGAGAGGGGCTTTTAAATCTCCGGTCTGTGAAAGAGAATATTACTGTTACGCATAATGAACGAAAAGAATACATCAATCTGCACAAAGAATCCCAGATGGTGGAGAACAGCATCCGCGAATTCGGAATCAAAGTGCCCGGACAGGATGCAGAGGTTACGAGCCTTTCCGGAGGAAATCAGCAGAAAGCCATCATCGCGAGATGCGTTCTGGACCCGGGAGAAGTTTATATTTTTGATGAACCGACCAAGGGTGTTGATGTGGGAGCAAAAGAAGAAATCTATAAACATATCCTCAAGCTCGCAAAGGCGGATAAATTTGTAATCATTATCTCGTCGGACATGCCGGAACTGCTCTCCATGAGCGACAGGATAGGCGTCATGCATGAAGGAAAACTTGTGGATATCCTGGATGCAGAGAATACGACGGAAGATGAGCTGATGAAGAAATATCTGGGATACTGAGCCTGGCGGAAACCGGATGGACCGGTATCAACATACAGCAATCATTTGGGAGGACGACCATGGAAGTACAGAAAAATTATAAATCCAAAATTTTGAAAATCATTACATCACAGCCTTTTATCCTCTTTCTTTTTATCATTATCGTGGCAGTGGTGACGAACTCAGTAAATGACAAATTCCTTACGGCGAGCACCATCAACAGTATATTGGGACAGGCTGCCGGACTGGGGCTCGTTTCGGCAGGGGCGACAGTCCTTGTTATTTCAGGACACTTCGATATCTCTACCGGAAGGATGGTAGGACTGGCAATGTGCGCGATGGCGTTGATGCTCAATGCAGGCATGAATCCGGTGCTTGTATCCATCTGTGGGATACTCATCTGTGTCGTGTGTTCGGTGTTTAACGGGCTGGCTTCCATCCTGTTTAATGCTCCGTCGTTTGTAGTCACGCTCGCGACACAGAATATTTATTACAGCATCGCACTGCTCCTGACAAACGGATATATGCAGACGCTCTACGGCAAATACAGGACCCTTGCATCGTATGAGATTTTCGGCGTATTTCCGCTGATTTATCTGGTGCTTATCCTGGGGTTTGTGTTTGTGTACGTGATACTGAAACATACAAGGACGGGACGCCAGGTATACGCGATTGGAACGAATCA
Source organism: Candidatus Mediterraneibacter merdipullorum (assembly GCA_019117125.1). Lineage (GTDB taxonomy): Bacteria > Bacillota > Clostridia > Lachnospirales > Lachnospiraceae > Mediterraneibacter > Mediterraneibacter merdipullorum. The sequence goes on along the minus strand of DXAL01000047.1, from coordinate 25,285 downwards.
GCGTGCGGCGTATATTTCAGGTATCAATATCAATCTCAGCAAGCTGAAATTTTTCCTTATCAGCGGCGTGCTTGTAGGAGTTGCGAGCATGCTCATGCTCTCCAGAATCAGTGCGGCTCAGGCAACGACCGGCTACGGGATGGAGACGGAAGCAATCGGTGCGGTCGTTATCGGAGGCTCTTCCATCAACGGCGGAAAAGGCGGAGTCATAGGAACATTTTTCGGAGTCATCCTGCTCAGCATGATATCTACTGCTATCAACATGCTCCATATCAATGCGTTCTATGAATATATGGTATACGGCATTGTGATTTTGCTGGCTCTTGCAATCACAGCAGTACGCAATTATACTGTCGCGAAGAAAAACGGGTGATAACAGGGGCGGCAGAGCAGAATTGCTGCAGAAGTGAAAGGAGAAAACATGTATCACATTGGAATGACGCAGTGGATTGTCGGAGACGAACCACTGGAAACAAGCTGCAGGAGAATGTCGGAGTGTGGATACGATGGTATCGAGTTCGCAGCGGAACCCTATAAACTGGACGCGCAGGAATGCCTTGCCCTGATGAAAAAATATCATCTGGACTGCCGGTCCCTGTGCGGGATTTTCGGAGAAGACCGGGACTTGACCGCAGAGAAGGAGACAGGAGAAAATGCGGTCAGATATCTGAAGGACAGCGTGGATTTTGCGGAAAAGGTCGGAGCGAAAATCATCATTGTAGTACCGTCTCCTGTGGGAAGGACAGAGATGCCGGCGGGAAAGCATCTGGAAGAACTGACAGAAAACGCAGTCAGAAACATCCGGGCTGCGGCTGATTATGCACAGGAAAAGGGAATCAAGTTTGCTATAGAAGCAATTAACCGGTATGAGACATGGTTTGTCAATACCCTCGAAAAAGCGGTGGCATTTGTAAAGCGCATCGACCATCCGGCAGTCGGGCTGATGGCGGACCTCTTCCATATGAGTATCGAAGAAAGAAGCATTGTGGACAGCCTGTATCTGGTCAGAGATTATCTGCTGCATGTGCATATTGCGGACAATACAAGAGAACCTGCCGGGATGGGACATACCGATTTTAAAGAGGTGCTGCGCGCGCTGGAACGCATCGGATATACCGGGTCTCTTACAATGGAATTTATGTATCGCCTTGCAAACCCGTACAGTGCGCAGGAAATGGAAAGCAGGACCGGACTGATGGACAGCTATGCGAAGCAGGCAATCGACTATATCCGGATGACGGAACGAAGCGTCGCAGATTTTGAGGAGGTGGACAAATGACAGGAGTAGGAATCATCGGCTGCGGCAGAATCGCACAGGAGCGGCATCTGCCGGAATATCAGGAGAATCCCGACGCAAGAATCGTGGGGGTCTATGATGTCAATGGGGACCGTGCAAGAGAGATTGCGGAGAAATATGGCGCTAAAGCATTTGATTCATATGAAGAACTGCTGAAGGCGCCGGATATTGAAGCGGTTTCCGTGTGTTCTTCCAATAACACCCATGCAGAGATAACGATTGCTGCGCTCAATGCAGGAAAACATGTGCTCTGTGAAAAACCGATGGCAGTGACTTATGAACAGTGCAAAGCGATGACGGAAGCCGCGGAAGCAAATGGGAAATATCTGATGATAGACCAGAATCAGAGGCTGACGAAAGCGCATATCCGGGCAAAATCCATGATAGAAGAGGGCGTCATCGGGCGTGTTGTGACGTTCCGCACGACATTCGGGCATGGGGGACCGGAAACCTGGAGCATCGACCCGGGAAAGAACACCTGGTTTTTTGACCGCAAGAGGGCGGCGATGGGAGCAATGGCGGACCTTGGAATCCATAAAACGGATTTAATCCAGTTCCTTTTGTCCCAGACGGTGACGGAGACAACGGCGCGCCTGATGACCCTGGATAAACGGGATGCCACCGGGAACCTTGCAGGTGTGGATGACAATGCAATCTGCATCTATAAAATGTCCGGCGGAACCGTGGGGACGATGACAGCTTCCTGGACCTATTACGGTGCAGAAGATAATTCCACCATACTTTACGGGACAGAAGGAATCATGCGCATTTATGACGACCCGGCTCATGCGCTTGTTATCGTGGCAAAAGACGGCACACGGTCAGAATATGACATAGAAGCCATTCAGACAAACGACAATCAGACAAAGTCCGGCGTAATCGATTTATTTATTGACAGCCTGGAGAATAAAACAGAGCCTGCCATCTCCGGGAAATCCGTGCTCAGTGCGATGAGGGCGGTTTTTGCGAGCATTGAATCATCTGAGAAAGGCTGTACAGTCCGGATACAGGATGAAACATCAAAATAACAAAACAGGGAGTGACAAAAATGGAACTGGGTTTATTGACAGCAATTCTTGAAGAATACAGTTTTAAGGAAGCAATCGACATCGCATCGGATATGGGATTTGGATGTGTGGAAGTGGCATGCTGGCCGGCAGGCGGAGCGGAGAGGCGGTATGCAGGTGTGTCTCATATCGATGTAGAGCGTGTTGCAGAAGATGAATCTTACAGACGGAATATTCTTGATTATGCAAAAAGCAAAGGAGTCCGGATTTCTGCTCTTGCCTATTATCCGAATACAATGGATGCGGACCTGGAAAAGAGGACGGCGAATATCAGTCATCTGAAAAAGGTAATAAAAGCGTCCGCATTGCTCGGAGTAAATCTGACAAACACATTTATCGGAAGAGACCAGAATAAAAATCTGGAAGAGAACCTGAAGCTGTTTGATGAAATCTGGCCGGATATTATGTCCTATGCTGAAGAAAACGGAGTGAGGATAGGGATTGAAAACTGCCCCATGCTCTTTGGTCCGGACCAGTGGCCGGGAGGACAGAACCTGATGTCCACTCCGGTCATCTGGAGAGAACTGTTCCGCCGGCTGCCGGGCAGGAATTTCGGACTGAATTTTGACCCGAGCCACTTTGTATGGCAGGGCATGGATTATATCCGTCCAATCTACGAATTTAAAGACCGGCTGTTCCATATCCACTTTAAAGACATCAAACTTCGGAAAGACAAACTGGCAGAGTGCGGGACCATGGCGTATCCGCTTGACTATATGACGCCGAAGATTCCCGGTCTCGGCGATGTCCGCTGGGATGAGTTCGTCTCAGCGCTTACAGATGTGGGATATGACGGACCTGCGTGTATTGAAGTGGAGGACAAGGCGTTTGAAGGAAGCAGAGAAAAAGTGCTGCAGTCAATCGCCCAGTCAAAAAAATATATGGAACAATACGTATAGGATAAGACAATACGTACAGGAAAAAACAATACGTACCGGGCATAAAAGAGGGGCGCCGAAACGGCGCCCCTGTCTTTTTCTCTGACTTTTATGCCCGGTTTTCGGAACCGCACACATCAATCTTCTGTTTTACAAGCGCTGTCACACGTTCCATGCCGACTGCGTTGTATTTCTTCGGGTCGTACGCATCCGGGTTCGCCGCCAGGTACTCTTTCACGCCGTTGCTGAAAGCGGCGCGCAGCTCTGTGGCGAAGTTCACCTTGCAGATGCCTCGGGTGATGGACTCGCGTACCGCATCGTCCGGAACACCGGAAGCTCCGTGGAGGATGAGCGGGATGGACACCAGTTCGCGGATGGCGCTGAGGCGGTCGAAGTCGAGCTTCGGAACACCTTTGTAGAATCCGTGGGCTGTGCCGATGGCAACCGCCAGAGAGTTCACCTGGGTGCGCTCTGCGAATTCCTGCGCCTGTTTCGGGTCGGTGAACGGTGAATCGTCTGCCGCCTCCAGGTCGTCTTCTTTTCCGCCGACCTTGCCAAGCTCTGCTTCCACGCTGATGGCGGAAGGAGCGCATGCGTCTACGACGCGGCGGGTCAGTGCGATATTCTCCTCAAAGGACTCGTGTGAGCCGTCAATCATGATGGAAGTATATCCGGTGCGGAGCGCCTGCATCGCCAGTTCAAAGCTGTTTCCATGGTCCAGGTGCATGGCGACCGGAACGCTGGCGCGCTCTGCAGCGGTCCTCACCATGGCGAGATAGTAGTCCAGTCCGGCGTACCGTATCGTGGAAGGAGTCGTCTGCATGATGACGGGAGCATTCATCTCCTCTGCGGCTTTGATGACCGCCATGACCATCTCCATGTTCTCCACGTTGAATGCGCCTACTGCATAGTGACCTTCCTGTGCTTTTCTGAGCATCTCGTTCGTTGTAACTAATGGCATAGATTTCAACCTCGATTCTTTAAAAATTAATCAGCGCCGCAGCGGCGGACGCCGGATTTCTGGTAACAGTATATCACAGATGGTTTCTTCCTGTCTTTTCATTTTTTACTTTCTTAAAAAATGCAAATGATTTTTTAATAAATCCAACGTACGCCCTGTTTGAAAGTGCTACGATGAAAATAAAAAAGGAGAAGTAAAGATGCGTCAGAATCCGTTGAAAAAAATCGTGGAACTGCAGAAACAGGGGAAAAACGTGGGTATCTATTCCGTGTGCAGCGCGAATGGGTACGTCATCGAAGCAGCGCTGAAGAGGGGGCTTTCCGACGGTTCCTGCGTGCTTATCGAGAGTACGGCGAACCAGTGCGACCAGAACGGCGGATACACCGGGATGAAACCGGCAGATTTCAAGAAATTCGTCCTGGATATCGCAGAAAAAGCGGGATTTCCGAAAGACCGGATATTCCTTGGAGGCGACCACCTCGGACCGCTTACATTTGCCGGAAAGAATGAACCTGAGGCGATGGCGGATGCGGAGGAACTGATACGCCACTATGTGGGCGCAGGATTTACGAAAATCCATATCGATACGAGTATGAAGGTGAAAAGCGATGCCCCGGATGCCCGCCTGTCGGACGAGGTGATTGCCGGACGCGGGGCAAGGCTTGCCCAGGTCGCGGAGGAGACCTACCGGAAGCTGCTGGAGACAGAGCCGGAAGCGATACCGCCGGTCTACATCATCGGAAGCGAAGTGCCGATTCCGGGAGGCGCTGTGGGAAGCGTGGACAACGGCGTCCAGGTGACGAAAGTCGAGGATTTCAAAAATACGGTCGCGGCATTTGAGAAAGCATTTGCGGACGCAGGTCTTGGCGGGGACGTATGGGACCGCGTCATCGGCGTCGTGGTACAGCCCGGCGTGGAGGAGAAGGACAGCGGATGTACGGAATATGACAGGGAAAAGGCGAAAGATTTGATGGCGTCCATCAAAGAGTTCCCGACCCTGGTGTTTGAGGGACATTCTACGGACTACCAGACAAAGATTAAACTGCGCGAGCTCATCGAGGACGGCGTGGGCATCTTAAAAGTCGGTCCCGGACTCACGTTTGCGATGCGCGAGGCGATGTTCGCGCTGGAGCATATTGAGAAGGAAATGCTTGCCGGAACGGATGTGGAGCCCAGCAGGTTTTCCGAGACGCTGGATGCGGCGATGCTCGCCGATGATAAACACTGGAGGAAGCATTATCAGGGGACGGAGCAGGAAATCTGCCTCAAGAGGAAATATTCCTTCTCCGACCGCTGCCGCTACTATATGCCGGTGCCGGAAGTGGAGAAAGCGTCCGACCGCCTCATCGGCAATCTGCGGACACTGGGCATCCCGCTGAATCTCCTGAGCCAGTTCATGCCGATACAGTACACGAAAGTCCGTGAGGGCGAGCTGGAGAATGAACCGGTGGCGCTCATCGAAGACCGCATCACGAATACCATCGATGAGTATCTCTACGCGACACATCAGAGAGAACTGATGTAAGAGAATGAACATATGGGATTTACGATTGAAACGGGAATATCGGCTGCGGCAGTATTTGTACAGGGGCTTCTGAGCTTTTTCTCCCCCTGCGTGCTTCCCCTTGTGCCGCTGTATCTGGGGTATCTCTCCGGCGGTCTCGGCGCGGACCTGTCCGGAGGGGGAGCGGCGCCCGGGCGCACGAAGGTTCGGATATTTCTGCGAGTACTGTTTTTTACGCTTGGCATCAGCGGAGCTTTCTTCATCCTTGGCGCTGGCGCGTCTGCGGTGGGGCATTTCTTCCAGGAGCAGAGGATGCTCTTTGCCCGGGTGGGCGGCGTCCTGGTTGTGCTCTTCGGGCTGTATCAGCTCGGCGTATTCGGCAGCTCCAGGCTTCTCGGCGGGGAGCACCGGCTTCCGGTGCGGCTGGAAAAGATGAGCATGTCCCCGGTGACGGCGTTCCTCATGGGCTTTCTGTTCAGCTTTGCATGGACGCCCTGCGTGGGACCGGCGCTCACCAGCGTGCTTCTGATGGCGGGAAGTGCAAAGACGGGGGCGCTGGGATTCCTCCTGATTGGTGTGTATACTCTTGGTTTTATCCTGCCGTTTCTGGCGGCGGGGATATTTACGGCACAGCTTCTGGGCTTTTTCAGGAAACATATGAAAGCGGTAAAGTATACCGTGAAGGTCGGAGGCGTGCTGATGGTCCTCATGGGACTTCTGATGTTTACCGGGAAGATGAACGATATCACCGGATATCTGTCTGCGGAGCAGCCGGAAACCTCCCGGGAGGAACGTGAAAGCGCAGGACCGGACGGAGAGGATGCTGCGGACAGCACTGCCGGAGATGCCGCAGATGCAGAGGATGCAGGCGGCAACGCAGGCTCCGGACGCGCGGAACAGGAAGATGCCGCGGACGATGGGAAGCGGGTGCTGCGGGCGGCTCCCCTGACCGACCTGGAACTGACCGACCAGTATGGAACCGTGCACAGGCTTTCGGATTACGAGGGGAAAGTCATCTTCCTGAACTTCTGGGCGACATGGTGCGGTCCCTGCCGGAACGAGATGCCCGATATCCAGAAGCTGTATGAAGAATACTCCGCCCAGGGAGACGAGGCGGAAGTCGTCATCCTGGGGATGGCGGGACCTGGTCTTGGACAGGAAGGTTCTGCGGAGGAGATTGCCGCTTTTCTGGAAGAAAACGGCTATACCTACCCGGTGCTCATGGACGAGAGCTCGGAAATGTTCCAGGAGTATGGGATATCCGCGTTCCCCACGACTTTTATGATAACGGAGAAAGGGAAGCTGTACGGGTATGTGCCCGGGCAGCTGTCGGAGGATATCATGCGGAGCATCATCGACCAGACGCTGGAGGATGAGACGGTGGAATAAGATGCGGAAAGAGAAAGTATCATTTTCAAAAATCATGAAAGAGATTTCCGTGCTGACCGGAGTCAGAAATATAGAATTTGTAAGCTGAGAGGCTGCCGCACCAGTGGCCCGTGGACCAATGGTGCGGCAGTTTTCCTGTATCCTGTTATATCTGATGTTTTCCTGTATCCTGTTATATCTGAGGTCTTTTTCCCACTGATAAATTGTGATACAATAGCGTTATGCAGCAAAGTGGTCTGACAGTCATTGGACCGGAAAGGAGGGGCAGATGGACATTCTTGTAGTTGTAGATATGCAGAAGGATTTCATCGACGGTTCGCTTGGGACGAAAGAGGCGGTCGCCATCGTTCCGAACGTGGTGGAGAAGATACGGGGGTTTGACGGAACAGTCATCGCCACCCGGGATACCCACGGGAGCGATTACCTGGATACGGAAGAGGGAAGGCACCTCCCGGTCGTGCATTGTGTGAAAGACACGCCGGGATGGCAGCTCCATCCGGAGGTGGAAGCAGCGCTTCGGGCGAAAGCGGACAGCCGTATCATCGACAAGCCCACTTTTGGCAGCGTAGAACTCGGGGAAGCGGTGCGGGAGCTGGCGGCGGAAGCGCCCATCGGGAAGATTACCCTGGTGGGGCTGTGCACGGATATCTGCGTCATATCCAACGCGCTCCTGCTGAAGGCATTCCTGCCGGAAGTGCCGCTCGAGGCGGATATTTCCTGCTGTGCGGGCGTGACGCCCGAGAGCCATGCGCAGGCGGCGGAAGCCATGAAGATGTGTCAGGTCGCCGTGGTATAGTAAGAGGAAAGGAGGCGCGGCGCCGGTATACCCGGTCATCAGCTGCAGAAAAAAGATGGAAAATTTTCAGTATTATACTCCTACAAAAGTGATATTCGGAAAAGGGACGGAAGAGCAGACAGGTGAGCTTGTGAAGGCAGAGGGCTGTAAGAAAGTCCTGGTCCACTACGGGAGCGGGAGCGTGAAGAGGAGCGGGCTCCTGGACCGGATATACCGGTCGCTGGACGCGGCGGGCGTCGACTATATCTCGCTGGGCGGCGTCGTGCCGAACCCCCATCTGTCCCTTGTATATGAAGGAATCGAACTGTGCAGGAAAGAGAACGTGGACTTCATCCTTGCCGTGGGCGGAGGAAGCGTCATTGACTCGGCAAAGGCAATCGGGTACGGCATTGCAAATGAGGGCGATGTGTGGGATTTCTACGACGGAAAACGCGAGGCGGAAGGATGCCTGCCCATCGGCGTGGTGCTGACGATTTCCGCGGCGGGCTCGGAGATGAGCGACTCTTCTGTTATCACAAATGAGAACGGATGGCTCAAACGCGGCTACAGCAGCGACTACTCCAGGGCGCGGTTTGCGGTGATGAATCCGGAACTGACTATGACCCTTCCGAAATACCAGACCGCCAGCGGGTGCGTGGATATTATGATGCATACGATGGAGCGGTATTTCAATCACTGTGACAATATGGAACTGACGGACGGCATCAGCGAACACCTGATTCGCACGGTGATGAAGCATGCGAAGATACTCATGACGGAACCGGAGGACTATAACGCGCGTGCGGAAGTCATGTGGGCGGGCAGCCTCTCCCACAACGACCTGACCGGATGCGGGACTGACGGCGGAGACTGGTCGAGCCATCAGCTCGAACACGAGCTGGGCGGCATGTTCGACGTGGCTCACGGCGCGGGGCTGGCGGCTGTCTGGGGAAGCTGGGCGCGCTACGTGCTGGATGCGGCTCCGGCGCGGTTCGCAAAGTTCGCGGTCAATGTCATGGGCGTTCAGCCGGGAAGCTCCGATACGGAGACCGCCCTGGAGGGCATCCGTGCGATGGAAGCCTTCTACCGCTCCATCGGGATGCCGGTCTGCATCCGTGATATGGGCATTGATGTGACGGAAGAACAGCTCCGGGAGCTTGCGGAGAAGTGCAGCCATTTTGGAGGACGTACCATCGGGTGCATCCGGAATCTCGACAGGGACGATATGTATCAGATATACAGGAACGCGCGGGGAGGAGAAGCATGAAAGAGACGTTAAAGGATTTAAAGGAAAGAAGGAGCATACGCGCCTACAGACCGGAACAGATAAAAGAAGAGGAGCTGCAGGCAATCCTGGAAGCAGGGACATACGCGCCCACCGGGATGGGGATGCAGTCTCCGAAGATTGTCGTTGTACAGGATAAGGAGACGAGAGATTATCTCTCCGTACTGAACGACAGATATATGGGCAGCGGCAGCGACCCGTTCTACGGCGCGCCCACCGTGCTCGTCGTGCTCGCCTCCAGAGAACGCCCCACCTGTGTGGAGGACGGCGCCCTTGTGATGGGCAACCTGATGAACGCGGCGCATGCCGTCGGCGTGGGGTCCTGCTGGATACACCGCGCACGGGAAGTGTTTGACTCGGAAGAGGGAAAAGCCCTCCTGAAAAAATGGGGTGTGGAAGGCGACTATGTGGGCGTCGGACACTGCATTCTCGGATATCCGGCGGACGGCGCTGTCCCGGAGGCGAAGCCGAGGAAAGACGATTATATCGTCTACGTAAGGTGACGGGGAAAGACGATGAGGTCGTCTGCGCAAGGTGACGGGGAAAGACGATGAGGTCGTCTGCATGAGGCAACGTAGAAAGAGTCATAGCAGTAGGAAAGGAGAACGCATCACATGGAATCCTATATGGAAATGCTGACGCGGCGGGCAAAGTGTGCGTCAGCCGACGCGGCGCGGCTTGGAACAGAGGACAAGAACAGAGGGCTTCTCTCTGTGGCGGAAGAACTGACTGCGCAGCAGGAGATGATACTGGAGGAAAATAAAAAGGACATCGAGGCGGCGGAGAGAAAAGGTGTCAAACAGTCGCTCATCGACCGGCTGGCGCTCTCTGAGAAGCGCATCGCAGATATGGCGGAAGGGTTAAGGCAGATTGTCTCCCTGGACGACCCCATCGGGGAAGTGCTGTACATGAAGACGAGGCCCAACGGGCTGCGCATCGGTCAGAAGCGGGTGCCGCTGGGCGTGGTCGGCATCATCTATGAATCCCGTCCGAATGTGACGGCGGATGCCTTCGGGCTGTGCTTTAAGACCGGCAATGCAGTGATTCTGCGCGGCGGGAGCGACGCCATCAATTCCAACAAAGCCATCGTGCAGGCAATCAAGACGGGGCTTCGCAAGGAGCGGCTGTGCCAGGACCTGATTGTCCTGGTGGAGGATACGAGCCGGGAAGTGGTCTCCGAGATGATGAAGATGCACGGCGGCATCGACGTCCTCATCCCGAGAGGCGGCGCCGGACTGATTGCCAATGTGGTGCAGAACAGCACGGTCCCGGTAATAGAGACCGGAACCGGGAACTGCCATATCTATGTGGATGAGACGGCGGACATCCGGATGGCGGCGGATATCATCGAGAATGCGAAGACCCAGAGAATGGGTGTGTGCAACGCCTGCGAATCCCTTGTCATCCACAGCGGGATTGCAGGGGAGACGCTCCCCCAGATTGTACAGAAGCTGAAGAATCATGACATCGAAATACGCGGAGACGAGCGGGCGAGGGAAATCTGCGGGGACATCATCCCGGCTTCGGAAGAAGACTGGGGGACCGAGTATCTGGATGCGGTCATTTCCGTGAAAACGGTGGACAGCATCGACGAGGCAATCGCGCATATCAACCGGTACAATACCGGACACTCGGAGTCCATCATCACAAAGGATTACGACCATGCGCTGAAATTCCAGGACGAGATTGACGCGGCTGCGGTTTATGTGAATGCGTCCACCCGATTTACGGACGGCTTTGAGTTCGGCTTCGGGGCGGAAATCGGCATCAGCACCCAGAAGCTCCACGCAAGGGGTCCGATGGGGCTTGAGGCGCTGACGTCCACGAAGTATATCATCTTCGGGAACGGACAGGTGCGGAAGTAGACCGGGGAACAGTGTCCATTCAGCCGGAACCCAGTGTTCAGGTCAATGTTTATTCAAATAGTACTTGCATAATATGCATAAAAGATGTATTATTATGCAAGTACTATTCTTTTCACTGCACGCTGATATCTGTTTTGCAGATATGCGGGGTGCATAGCGGCAGTGTATACTGACGCTGTCCGGGCAGGATGATATAGAAGGAAAGAGGGACAAAAATATGATAAAAGCAGGAATCATCGGTTCCACCGGCTATGCCGGAGGCGAACTTGTACGGATACTCACAGGGCATAAAGATGCAGAGATAAAATGGTATGGCTCCCGCAGCTATATCGGGAAGAATTATGCAGATGTATACAGAAATATGTTCCAGATTGTGGATGCATCCTGCATGGATGACAATATGGAGGAACTGGCGTCCCAGGTGGATGTCATCTTTACGGCGACGCCCCAGGGGCTGTGCGCTTCCCTTGTCAGCGAGGATATCCTTTCAAAGACAAAGGTCATTGATCTGAGCGCGGATTTCCGGCTGAAGGACGTGCATGTATATGAAGCCTGGTACAAGATTGAACATAAGGCGCCCCAGTACATCGAAGAAGCGGTGTACGGTCTGTGCGAAATCAACCGGGAAGCGGTCAGGAAAGCGAGGCTGGTGGCGAATCCGGGCTGTTATACGACCTGCTCCATCCTGACGGCGTATCCCCTGGCAAAGGAGGGGCTCATCGACATGAGCACACTCATCATCGACGCCAAGTCCGGTACGTCCGGCGCGGGCAGAGGGGCGAAAGTGGACAACCTCTTCTGCGAGGTAAACGAGAATATCAAGGCGTACGGCGTGGCGACGCACCGCCATACCCCGGAGATTGAAGAGCAGCTGGGGCTTGCGGCGGGGGAGGATGTCGTCCTGAATTTCACGCCCCACCTCGTGCCGATGAACCGGGGCATCCTTGCCACGGAATACGCAGCGCTTAAGAAAGACGTTACATGGGATGAGGTAAAGGCAGTCTACGACCGCTGCTATGGAAATGAAAAATTCATCCGCGTGCTCGACGAGAATGTCTGCCCGGAGACGAAATGGGTGGAGGGCAGCAATTACGTGGACATCGGCTTCAAGATTGATCAGAGGACGGGGCGCATCATCCTGATGGGCGCTATCGACAACCTGGTCAAAGGAGCCGCAGGTCAGGCAGTGCAGAACATGAACCTCATGTTCGGGCTGGACGAGAGCGAAGGGCTGGACCTGGTGCCCATGTTCCCGTAGGCGGCATCCGTTCTGTGGGCGGCAGCCGTCCGGCAGGCGGTTTGGAAAAAAGAGAAGAGAGGCAGAATGATATGATACGGACAATGACAATGGACGATTACGATGAGGTGTACCGCCTCTGGAAACGCATCCGGGGATTCGGCATCCGGAGTCTGGATGATTCCAGGGAAGGCGTGGAGCGGTTCCTGAGACGGAATCCGACGACCAGCGTGGTCGCGGTAAAGGACGGCAGAATCGTCGGGAGCATCCTCTGCGGGCATGACGGCAGACGGGGGTGTTTCTATCACGTCTGTGTGGATGAGGCGTACCGCAGGCACGGCATCGGGCGCGCGATGGTCGTCCATGCGATGAAGGCGCTCCAAGAGGAGAAAATCAACAAAGTATCCCTCCTTGCATTCAAGAGAAATGACATTGGGAATGCGTTCTGGAATACCATCGGCTGGACGGAGCGGCTGGATTTGAATTACTATGACTTTACACTGAACGAGGCAAATATCACGGCGTTTAATGAACAGTAAATAAACAGGATTTCCGAAGAAAGCGGGGTATGGAAGATGCAGAAGATGGAAGGCGGAGTGACAGCGGCAAAAGGATTCGAGGCGGCTGCGGCTGCGGCGGGAATCAAATATCAGGACCGCACGGACATGGCGCTCATCTACAGTGAGAAGCCGTGCAGGGCGGCGGGGACTTTTACGACCAATGTAGTGAAGGCTGCTCCGGTGAAATGGGACCGGCAGGTCGTGGAGAGCGGGCACAGACCCCAGGCGGTCATCGTTAATTCCGGCATCGCCAACGCGTGCACCGGGGAAGAGGGCATGAGGTACTGCGAGGAGACGGCAAAAGAGGCGGCAAACGCCCTGGGCATTGAGAAAAAAGCCGTGCTGGTAGGCTCCACAGGCGTGATTGGGATGCAGCTTCCCATGGAACGCATCAAAGAGGGGATACGCAGCCTGGCGGCGGCAAAGACGTCCGGACTTTCCGGCGGCACAGCGGCGGCAGAGGCAATCATGACGACGGATACGAGAAAGAAAGAAGCGGCAGTCACGGTGGAAATCGGGGATACGGTCGTCACCATCGGTGGCATGGCGAAAGGCTCCGGCATGATTCATCCCAACATGTGCACCATGCTGGCGTTCATTACGACAGATGCAAAGATTTCAAGGAAAGCGCTTCAGGCGGCGCTGAGCGAAGATGTACAGGATACTTACAACATGATTTCCGTGGACGGCGATACCTCCACCAACGACACGGTGCTCCTCCTTGCAAACGGGGAAGCCGGAAATCCGAAGATTAAATACGGCACATGGGAGTACGAGGCGTTCAAAGCCGGGCTCCACGCGGTTAACGAGACTCTCGCAAAGGCGATTGCCGGGGACGGGGAAGGCGCCACAGCCCTCTTCGAGGCAAAGGTCGTAAACGCGGACACAAAGGAGCAGGCAAAGACCCTTGCAAAGTCCATCGTCTGCTCCAATCTGACGAAAGCGGCCATCGCCGGGCACGACGCCAACTGGGGACGGATACTCTGTGCGATGGGATATTCCGGCGCACAGTTCGACCCGGAAAAGGTGGATTTGTATTTTGAGAGCAGCGCCGGAAGGCTCAAGATTATCGAGAACGGCGTGGCGCTGCCCTACAGCGAGGAACAGGCGACGGAGATATTATCGCAGCCGGAAGTGACGGCGGTGGCGGATATCAAAGAGGGGGATGTGGAGGCTTCGGCATGGGGCTGCGACCTCACCCACGGATATATCGACATCAACGCGGATTACCGGAGCTAAGGGAGGAAATTATGAACAGTAATATGCAGCAGTATCTGGAAAAAGCGCAGGTCCTCATCGAGGCACTGCCGTACATCCAGCGGTTCAACCGGAAGATTATCGTCGTCAAATACGGCGGCAGCGCCATGGTGGATGAGGAGCTGAAAAAAAGAGTCATTGAGGACGTGACCCTTCTGAAGCTGGTGGGCTTCAAGCCTATCATCGTCCACGGCGGCGGCAAGGAAATCAGCAAGTGGGTCGGGAAGGTCGGCATGGAGCCGAAATTTGTCAACGGTCTGCGTGTGACGGACGCCGATACCATGGAAGTGGCGGAGATGGTCCTCGGACGTGTGAATAAGAGCCTCGTGCAGCTCGTGGAGAGCCTGGGCGTGCGCGCCATCGGCATCAGCGGCAAGGACGGCGCCCTCCTGAAAGTGGAGAAAAAGTATTCCGACGGGAAAGACATCGGCTATGTGGGGGAAGTCCGGGAGGTAAACGGGCAGATACTGTACGACCTGCTGGAAAAGGATTTCCTTCCCATCGTATGCCCGGTGGGGCTGGACGAGGAGTTCCATACTTACAACATCAATGCGGATGATGCGGCGTGCGCCATCGCAAAGGCGGTCAGGGCGGAGAAGCTGGCGTTCCTGACGGATATCGAAGGGGTATATAAAGACCCGGACGATGCGTCCACGCTGATTTCGGAACTGCGTGTGGATGAGGCGGAGAAGCTGATGGAGAGCGGATATATCGGCGGCGGCATGCTGCCCAAGCTCGCCAACTGCATTGACGCCATCGAGAACGGCGTCTCAAGGGTGCATATCCTGGACGGGCGCATCCCCCACTGCCTGCTCCTCGAGATATTTACCAACAAAGGCATCGGCACAGCCATATTAAACAGTGAAGAAAGCAGGTATTATCATGGTGAACAATAAGATACAGGCGGCAGAAGAAAATCTCATCCATGTGTACAACCGGTTCCCGGTGGTGCTGGACCACGGAGAGGGCATGTACCTCTACGATGCGGACGGGAAGGAGTACCTGGACTTTGCGGCGGGATTTGCGGTGACCGGGCTGGGGTATGGAAACAAAGAACTCAATGAGACGCTGAAAGCCCAGATTGACAGGCTCTACCACACCTCGAACCTCTATTATCACGAGGCATGCGGAGAGGCGGCGCGGATGCTGAACCGCGCCTGCGGCATGGACCGGGTGTTTTTTACCAACAGCGGCGGCGAGGCGGTGGAGGGCGCGCTGAAGTCAGCCAGACGCTATGCCTATACAAAGGGGACGGGCAGATACGAGTTCATCGCCATGGAACACTCGTTCCACGGCAGGACCTTCGGCGCGGTGTCCGTGACCGGGCACGATTCCTACCGGGAGCCCTTCGAGCCTCTGGTGCCGGGCGTGAGATTCGCAAAACTGAATGACCTGGACAGCGTGAAAGCGCTGATAAATGACAGGACCTGCGCCATCATCCTGGAGCCACTCCAGGGCGAGGGCGGCATCAATCCCGCCACACCGGAATTTATGCAGGGCATCCGCAGGCTCTGCGACGACAACGGCATCCTGATGATTTGTGATGAGGTACAGTGCGGCATGGGCAGGACCGGGACGATGTTTGCGTGGCAGGGATACGGCACGAGGCCGGACATCCTCACCATGGCAAAAGCCATCGGGAACGGGATACCCGTGGGCGCCTTCGCCATGACGGAGGAAGTGGCGGCGTACTCTCTGCGGCCGGGCGACCACGGCGCCACCTACGGCGGCAATCCGCTGGCATGCACCGCGGTAAAGAAAGTGCTGGAAATCTTTGAGCGGGACCACATCGTGGACCACGTCAATGAAGTGGCTCCTTATCTGACCGCGAAGCTGGACGCGCTGACAGAAGAGCTGGACTGCGTTGTGCAGAGGAAGGGAAAAGGGCTGATGCAGGGCATCGAGATTACAAAGCCCGTCGGGGAAGTGAACCGACGCTGCGTGGAGAAGGGGCTTCTGGTGATACAGGCGGAAGGCAATGTGCTCCGCTTCGTCCCGCCGCTTATCGTGGAAGAAAAGCACATCGACGAGATGGCGGAGAAGCTGAGAGAGGTGCTGGCAGAGTAAGACGCCCGGAGGTGCCGGCAGAGTAAGGAATTCCGATAAGAATAAGAAACCGTTCACAGGACATACTATCCGGAGAACATGCATAGAAATAAATGCAGGAAAACAGATGCGGAGGTATGGTCCTATGTTCGGTTTTTTTATTGCCCTTTTATCCGGCGCGCTCATGAGCATCCAGGGGGTGTTCAATACCCAGGTCACGAAGACGACGGGGGTGTGGGTGAGCAACGGCTGGGTGCAGCTCACGGCTTTCGCCGTCTGTCTTGCCGTCTGGTTCTTCACGGGGAGGGACAGCGTGGCTGCCATCGCGAAAGTGGAACCCAGGTATCTGCTCCTTGGAGGCGTCATCGGCGCCGGCATCACCTGGACGGTCATAAAGAGCATCGAAGGGCTGGGACCGGCAAAGTCAGCGCTCCTTATCGTGGTGGCTCAGCTCGCCGTATCCTACCTGATACAGCTCTTCGGGATGTTCGGGATGGACCGGGAGCCCTTCTCCTGGAGAAAGCTGGGCGGGCTGGCGCTGGCGGTGGTCGGAATCGCGGTCTTCCAGTGGGAGTAGGCGGCGCGGGGAAGAGCCCCGGGGGCGATTTATTAATTATGTATTGTCTTTTTGTTAAAAATTCGTTACAATATTACTGTCGGCATAGCAGGGGTATTTCTTCCGGTCCTGGGACAGGGAGAAGATATGCAGGACAGACAGAGAATCAAAAAGATGACAGGAGCGCTCATTTTGACCGTGCTCTTCCTTTTTACGGGCTGCGGCGGCAATACAGAGGAGACCGCTCTTACGGAGGCTGTCCCGTCCGATGAGGACGGGGGCGGAACTGCGGGAACGGACGGACCGGAGGCGCAGCAGGACGGGGAGACGGACCGGGAAGGCACAGCCGGGGAGGCGGATGCAGGACCGGGGGACGCGGAAGAGAGCGCTGCTTATGTCTATGTGTGCGGAGCGGTGGATACGCCGGGAGTCTATGAGGTCTCCGGGGACGCCCGGGTGTTTGAAGCGGTGGAACTGGCAGGCGGGCTTACAGACGACGCGTCGCCGGACGGGGTCAATCTGGCGCGGACCGTCACCGACGGCGAACAGATATACGTCCCGACGAAGGACGAAGTACAGTCCCAGGGCGCATGGGGCGGAGAAGCCGGCGGGAACGCACAGCAGAAAAAAGTGAATATCAATACAGCTTCCGCAGAGGAGCTCATGACCCTTACCGGCATCGGCGAGGCGAAAGCCGCATCGGTCATCCGGTACCGGGAGGAACACGGAAAGTTCCGGAGCATCGAAGAACTGATGGAGATCGACGGCATCAAGGAAGGTGTATTTGACAAAATAAAAAATGACATCACAATTTGAGACAGGAAGTCGGGAAGCAGGAGTATGAGTAAGAAGATTTTAGTCGTGGATGATGAAAAGCTGATCGTAAAAGGGATACGGTTCAGTCTGGAGCAGGAGGGAATGGAAGTGGACTGCGCCTATGACGGCGAGGAAGCGCTGGAGTATGCACGGAAGACCGAATACGACCTCGTGCTCCTGGACGTGATGCTCCCGAAGCTGGACGGATTTGAAGTGTGCCAGCAGATTCGGGAGTTCTCGGACATGCCCATCGTCATGCTGACGGCGAAAAGTGAGGATATGGACAAGATACTCGGACTGGAATACGGCGCGGATGATTATATCACCAAGCCCTTTAATATCCTCGAGGTGAAGGCAAGGATAAAGGCGATCATGCGCCGTACATCGAAGCGGAAAGAACCGGCGGGAAGCCCGGTCCTCGTCAAAGGCAATCTGAAGATTGACTGCGAGAGCAGGAGAGTGTTCATCGGAGAGCGGGAAATCAATCTGACTGCCAAGGAGTTCGACGTGCTGGAGCTTCTGGCGATGAACCCGAATAAAGTGTACAGCCGGGAGAATCTGTTAAACCTCGTGTGGGGCTATGATTATCCGGGAGACGCCCGGACCGTCGATGTACATATCCGCCGCCTGAGAGAGAAAGTCGAACTCAATCCGAGCGAACCGAAATACGTACATACAAAGTGGGGAGTTGGTTACTATTTTCAGGGGTAGGAACAGGTCCGTCCTGCGGGACAGGGTCCTGAAAAATATGAGGTTCCGGTTCATACTGTTGTTCATGCTGGCAGGGATTATCCCCTGCCTTGCTGTGCTTTTCAGCGCGGTAAAGTTCTATGAACTCCGGGCAGTGGAGCTGCGCACGGCGGAGATACAGAACCAGTGCACCATCCTGTGCAACCAGCTCAATGACTACAGTTATCTTACGGATACTTCCTCCGAGGTAATCAATGCGAACCTCTCCCAGCTCACGAACATTTACAACGGACGCGTCATGATTATCAACCGGGACCTGCAGGTCGTCAAAGACACCTACAGCCTGGACGAGGGCAAGACGGACGTCTCGGAAAACGTGGTCCGCTGCCTGCAGGGAGAGACGACGAACTATTATGACCGCCGCAATCATTTCATCGAAGTGACTTCCCCCATCACCGAGGCGGGAAGCGACAAGGTGGTCGGCGTCATGCTTGCCAGCGTGTCCACGGACACAATCGAAGTGACAAGGCAGATTCTCTACACCCACGGCGGGGCAGTGGCGGGCATCATCCTCATCCTGCTGACCGTCCTGGGCGTATTCCTGGCGGACCGCATGGTGCGCCCGATTCACAAGATAACCGGCGCCATCAAAAATGTCACGGCGGGGTACAGCGACGATGTGCTGCACGTGGAGACTTTTACCGAGACGCGGCAGCTCAGCGAGGCGTTCAACAAGATGCTGCGCAGGCTGAAGCTCCTGGATGAATCCAGGGAAGAGTTCGTCTCCAATGTGTCCCATGAGCTGAAGACGCCCATGACGTCCATGAAAGTGCTGGCGGACTCCCTTCTTGAGATGGGGGACGCCCCGGTGGAAATGTACCGGGAGTTCATGGGGGATATCGCAAAGGAGATTGACCGGGAGAACCAGATTATCACGGACCTTCTCTCTCTCGTGAAGATGGACAAGACCGGGCAGAACCTGAACATCGCCCCGGTCAATGTCAACGAGCTCCTGGAACAGACGCTCAAGCGGCTGCGCCCCATCGCCGAGCAGAAGAACGTGGAGATGGTCATGGAGAGCTTCCGCCCGGTGACCGCGGAGATAGACGAGACGAAATTTACGCTGGCCATATCCAATCTGGTGGAAAATGCAGTCAAGTACAACCACGAGGGAGGATGGGTCCACGTTTCCCTGAATGCGGACCATAAGTATTTTTATATCAAGGTGGAGGATTCCGGCATCGGTATCCCAAAGGCGGACCAGCCCTATATCTTTGAGCGTTTCTACCGGGTGGACAAGTCCCATTCAAGGGAAATCGGCGGCACGGGGCTCGGGCTTGCCATCGCGCGGAATGCGGTGGTCGTCCACAGGGGCTCCATCAAAGTCTACAGCAATGAAGGCGAGGGGACCACATTTACGGTGCGCATCCCTCTGATTTATGTGGCGGCTTAGGAGAGAAGGATGATGAAGAAATGGATATCCCCGGCAGCGCTGCTGGCGGGAACCGCGCTGCTCCTGTCGGCATGTGCGGGAGACGAAAAAGAGCCGGGCAGGGAGTCGTTCATCTACTGTCTGAATGAGGACCGCACCGGCATCGTGGAAGTGGAATATGATTTTTCCGGAGAGGATGCCGCTGAGACGGCGGGAGACATCCTGGAAAGGCTGCGGGAGCCGGCGGAGGACATCGAGTATCTCAACCCCATCCCGGAGGAAGTCGAAGTGCAGGACTATGAACTTTCGGGCAGCATCCTGGAAGTGGATTTCAGCCGGGAATACCTGGATGTGGAGCAGATACAGGAAAAGCTCATGCGCGCGGCCATTGTCCAGTCGCTGGTGCAGGTGGACGGCATCAACGGTGTGATGTTCACCGTGGACGGCGCGGCGCTTACGGACAGCGACGGGCTGGAAATCGGATTGATGAACGAAGATGATTTCGTGGAGAATACGAGCTCGTCTCCCAGTTCTTACCAGACGGATACGCTGACGCTGTACTTTGCCAGCGAGAGCGGCGACCGGCTGGTGGAACAGCAGGTGGACGTGCGGTACAGCAGCAATGTATCAAAGGATAAGCTCATCGTGGAGAAGCTGATGCAGGGACCGCGCGGGAGCGGCGCCTATCCGGTCATCAATCCGGATGCCAATCTCTTAAGCGTCACGACAAAAGACGGAATCTGCTATGTCAATTTTGACAGCAGCTTTCTGACGGCGTCCTACGACGTGACGCCGGAAGTAACCGTGTATTCTATCGTAAATTCTCTGGCAGAGGGAACAGAGGCCATGCAGGTGCAGATTACGGTAAACGGTGAGACAAATGCAGAATATATGGAGACTGTGGACCTTTCCCAGCCTCTTGAGCCAGACATGGAACTTATCGCAGCCGATGAAGGCGATGAATGAAAAAAAGACCGCTCTGTGCGATATGCATCCTGTTTCTTGTCATACAATGCGCAAGGCTGCTCCTTTTCGGCACAGAGGACGCCAGGTCCTCTGAGCTGGAGGAGGCGGCAGCCGGCGGCGTGGAAGCCGAGGCAGCGGGCATTGTATACAGGATAGAGGAAAAGAAAAAAGTGACGGCAGTCTGTCTGAAAGACTGCATCGTATCTGTCCCGGGAAAAGAAATCCGGGAGTCTCAGATTCTTGTATATATTTCCAGTGAAACAATGAAAGAGGACCTGCCGGAGGTGGGGAACCGGCTCCGGGCAAAAGGGGAAGCCGCGCCCTTTGAACAGGCGCGCAACCCCGGGAATTTCGACCAGAGAGCCTATTATCAGAGGCAGGGGCTCCACGTGCTTCTGTGGGCGGATTCGGCAGAAAAGCTCTCCGGTGACATCGATGCGCTCCATCAGGCGCTCTTTCGCCTGCGGACAGAGTGGGACCGCCTTCTGGTCCGGCATCTGGGCAGCTATTACGGCGGGACCATGAGCGCCATCCTGCTGGGGGACAAGTCCGGGCTCGACGCGCAGATGAAGAAGATATACCAGAAAAACGGCATCAGCCATCTGCTGGCCATCTCCGGTCTGCACATGACCTTTCTCGGAATGGGCTTCTACCGTGCGCTCAGGAGAGCCGGAGTGGGCTTCCTGCTTTCCGGGACCGCAGGGGCAGTGCTCCTGATAAGTTACAGCCTGATGATTGGGGCGGGGGTGTCCAGCCTGCGCGCCCTTCTGATGTTCGCGGTGCGCATCGGAGCCGAGGTGTCGGGGCGGGACTACGACCTGCCGACGAGCCTCTTTCTGTCCGCAGCGGTGCTGTGCGCCTGGCAGCCCCTGTATCTGACCGATGCGGGATTCCAGCTTTCCTACGGGGCAATCCTGGGAATCGCGGTCTTTACCCCGGTATTTGAGGGCATGTTCGGGACAGCGCGCATCCGCCGCAAGATGAAGGAACAGAATCCCGGCAGACCGGGAAGCGTCGGGGGCGGCCGGATTTCCCGCGTCCGGGTGTGGCTTCTGGAGAGCCTGAGCACCAGTCTCTCTGTAAACACCCTCCTTCTCGGACCGCTTCTGTACTTCTACTATGAAGTGCCGCCGTACTCAGTGTTTTTAAACCTGCTGGTGATACCGGTCATGCCGGCTGCCATGGCGGCGGGCATTGCAGGGTCTTTTCTGGCGCTTATCTGGGAGCCGGCAGGAGGGGCGCTTTTGCAGGTGTGCCGGGCAGTCCTGTGGGGGTACGATATGGTGTGCCGCGTCTTTGGCATGCTCCCCTTTTCCAGGTATGTGACGGGGAAGCCGGACCTCCTGTGGCTGGTCGTGTATTACGGTGTCCTGGCGGCAGCGTGCGCATGGTTTTACCGGAAGCGCTGGCGCGGGCAGCCCCGGGAAAATGGGCAGCTCCCGCGCCTGCCCGGCGTCCTTCTCCTGGCAGCAGGGGTGTGCATGGCGGTCGCCTGCCGGCAGGGACACTGCATCCGCCAGGGGGCGGAGGTCACGGTCCTGGATGTTGGTCAGGGAGACGGAATCCACATCCGGGGAGCCGGGCTTGACTGTCTCATCGACGGGGGCAGCAGCGATGTCTCTTCCGTGGGTACATACCGGCTGGAGCCGTACCTGCTCTCAGAGGGAGTGGACCGCCTGGACTATGTGTTCGTCACCCACGGGGACGAGGACCATATCAGCGGCATCCGGGAACTGCTGGAAGGGCAGGAGCTCGGGGTGGAGATAGAGACCCTCGTGCTCCCGCCAAAGCCTTATCAGGACGAGAAGCTGAGGGAGCTTGCAGAAATCGCGGCGGACAGCCATACCCGGGTGGCTTATATGGGAGCCGGCGGGAGCATCACCCGGGAAGAAAAAGGAAATTCCATTTCCATCACCTGTTATGCTCCGGCAGAGGACGGCGGTTATGAGCCGGGCAATGAGGCGTCCCTGGTGCTCGCTCTGACCTGCGGGGACTTCGGCATGCTCTTTGCCGGAGACCTGGAGGGCGCCGGGGAAGAAGACCTGGTCCGCTCAGGCGCCCTACCGGCGTGCGACGTGCTCAAAGTGGCCCACCACGGCTCAGAGGATTCGGGAAAGGATGGATTTCTGGAGCTCACCGGACCGTCCGTCGCGGTCATCTCGGCGGGGGTGGGAAACCGGTACGGGCATCCCCATCCGGAGACGCTGCGCCGGCTGGAACGGGCGGGATGCACCGCGTATTCCACCCAGGAGAACGGCGCGGTCACGGTCCGGACCGACGGGGAGGGATACAGCCTGCGCGGATTCCTGGCAGATTCCAACGGGGAATCAGAGACAAACCTCTTGTCAAAAACAATCCCCTTCTATTATAATAGAGAAGTTATGAAAAGCCTGAATGAAGATTTAAAAACAGGACAATTCAGACAGATTTATCTGTTGTACGGACCGGAAGCGTATCTGAAGAAGCAGTACCGGGACCGCTTTGTCCGGGCGATGGCGCCGGAAGGGGACACGATGAACTGTTCGGTCTTCGAGGGGAAAAAGACCGATATCAAAGAAGTGGTGGACCTGGCGGAGACGCTGCCCTTTTTTGCAGAGCGGCGGCTCATCGTTTTCGAGGATACCGGTTTCTTTAAGAGCGGCGGGAACGACCTGGCGGATTATATCAGCGGCGGCATGCCTCCCACGACCTGTTTCCTTTTTGTGGAAGATGAAGTGGACAAAAGGAGCAGGCTGTACAAGGCGGTAAAGGCAAAGGGGCATGCGGTGGAGCTTGCCGTCCAGGAAGAGGGGACGCTGCGCAGATGGGTGACGGGTCTTGTGAAGAAAGAGAAAAAAGACATTTCCGGGCAGGACACCGCCTACTTTATCGGCAAAGTGGGAACCGACATGGAGAATATCACAAAGGAGCTGGAGAAGCTGTTCTGCTACTGCCTGGACCGCAGCGTGATTACGCGGGAAGATATCGACGCCGTCTGCGTCACGCACATTACGAGCCGCATCTTTGATATGGTTAACGCGGTGGCGGCGAGGCAGCAGGAGCGCGCCCTGGGACTTTACTATGACCTTCTGGCGCTCAAGGAGCCGCCGATGCGCATCCTCTCCCTGATGTCCAGGGAATACCGGGACCTGTTCCATGTCAGGGAGCTTCTGGCACAGGGATACGGGAAGAAGGACATCGCGTCGAAAGCAGGACTTCATCCCTTTGCCGCAGGGAAATATATGGACCTGGCAAGGCACTTCGGAAGAGAGGAACTCCGGGCGGTCATGGAGGAGAGCGCAGACCTGGAACAGCGGGTGAAGACAGGGCGGATGACGGACCATCTCGCCGTGGAACTTTTTATCGTAAAGCATTCCGGTGCACAGTAATCATTTTGGAGGAATCAAAGTGGCAGTTATTGAACAGAGTAAAATCAGGAATTTTTGCATCATCGCCCATATCGACCACGGCAAGTCCACGCTGGCGGACCGCATCATCGAGATGACCGGGCTTCTGACGGACCGGGAGATGCAGGCGCAGGTGCTGGACAATATGGAACTGGAGCGGGAGCGGGGAATCACCATCAAAGCCCAGGCGGTCCGCACCATCTACAAGGCGGACGACGGGGAAGAGTATATGTTCAACCTCATCGACACACCGGGACATGTGGATTTTAACTATGAGGTGTCCCGCAGTCTTGCAGCTTGCGACGGAGCCATCCTCGTGGTGGACGCGGCGCAGGGCGTGGAGGCGCAGACGCTGGCAAATGTCTATCTGGCGCTGGACCACGACCTGGATGTGATGCCGGTCATCAACAAGATTGACCTGCCCAGCGCAGAGCCAGACCGGGTGAAAGAGGAAATCGAGGACGTCATCGGACTGGATGCCCAGGACGCGCCTCTCATCTCGGCAAAGACCGGGCAGAATGTCCATGAAGTGCTGGAGCAGATCGTGGCGAAGATACCGGCGCCGGAAGGCGACCCGGATGCGCCGCTCAAAGCGCTCATCTTTGACTCCAAATACGATTCCTACAAAGGGGTCATTGTCTTCTGCCGGATAAAGGAAGGCACGGTGAAGAAGGGGACGCCCATGCTCATGATGGCGACCGGCGCCCGGGCGGAAGTCGTGGAAGTGGGGACATTCGGCGCGGGACAGTTCATCCCCTGCGATGAACTCTCGGCAGGCATGGTCGGCTATATCACCGCCAGCCTGAAAAATGTAAAAGAGACCCGGGTGGGCGATACCATCACCAATGCGGACCGTCCCTGCGACGAGCCCCTCCCCGGATACAAGAAAGTCAACCCCATGGTCTACTGCGGGCTCTACCCGGCAGACGGAGCCAAATATCCGGATTTAAGAGACGCCCTGGAGAAGCTGCAGCTCAACGACGCGGCGCTCCAGTTCGAGGCGGAGACGTCCGTTGCCCTGGGCTTCGGCTTCCGCTGCGGATTTCTGGGGCTGCTGCATCTGCCACCACTATATCATCAGCTTTGACCCACGGGACGGGCCGGACAATGGCTTGACCGTAGACCGGGCGCAGGCGTTGGGGGAGAAGTTTTGCGCCGAGCATTTCCCCGGCCACCAGGCTCTTATATGCACCCACCCGGACGGGCATAACCACAGCGGCAACATTCATGTTCATATCGTCATTAACAGCCTGCGGATAGAGGAAGTGCCGTTCCTGCCTACATGGACAGGCCAGCCGACACGAAAGCCGGTTGCAAG
>DXAL01000046.1 GCA_019117125.1 Candidatus Mediterraneibacter merdipullorum | reverse complement strand
CCCAGGATGATGGAGATGGTGGGCGCATAGGTGCTGGGACGCCCGATGCCCAGTTCTTCCAGCGCTTTTACGAGGCTTGCCTCGGTATAATGCGCCGGGGGCTGGGTGAAATGCTGCTTTGTCTCCAGCTCTTCCTTCGTCAGGACCGAATCCATCGTCAGGGCGCCGACGAGCACATTGCTCTCTTCTTTCTCTTCATCCGCCTCCGTGTAGACCGACCGGAATCCGTCAAAGAGCAGTTTGGAAGCGGATACTGTAAAGCAGTACTTTCCGGCTCCAATCTTCACCGACGTCGCTTCGTAGCGCGCAGGGTTCATGCGGCTCGCCGTGAAGCGCTTCCAGATGAGCTGATACAGCCGGAACTGGTCTCTTGTCAGAGAATCCTTCAGTGATGCAGGCGTCCTGGTGATGTCCGTCGGGCGGATGGCTTCATGCGCGTCCTGCACATTCTTGCCGCTGTTCGCCGCGGCATGGGCTGCCGCCGCATATTCTTTTCCATAGCTGGAAGCGATGTATTCTCTCGCCGCAGCGTCCGCCTCATCAGCGACCCTCGTAGAATCGGTACGCAGATAGGTGATGACGCCGACCGTGCCGTTTCCTTTGATGTCGATTCCCTCATAGAGCTGCTGGGCGATGCGCATCGTTTTCTGTGTGCCGAAATTCAGCGCCTTCGCCGCCTCCTGCTGCAGGGTGCTGGTCGTAAAGGGCAGGGGCGCTTTGCGGATGCGCTCTGCCGTCCGGATATCGGTTATCTTATATTCTGCATGCTCTGTCTCCTTCAGGATTTCCTGAAGTTCTTTTTCAGAGCGGATCGTCATTTTCTTCTTATCTGTTCCGTAGAACTTTGCCACAAGAGGGCGTCTCTCCCCTTTGATGCGGAGCACGGCGTCCAGCGTCCAGTACTCTTCCGGGATGAATGCATTGATTTCTTCCTCCCTGTCCGCCACGAGCCGGAGCGCCACCGACTGCACGCGTCCTGCGCTCAGGCCTCTCTTGACCTTTGCCCAGAGGAGCGGGCTGATGAGGTATCCCACCATGCGGTCGAGCACACGGCGCGCCTGCTGCGCGTCCACAAGGTTCATGTCGATGTCCCGCGGATTTTTCAGCGAAGCCTTCACCGCATTCCTGGTAATCTCGTTGAATGTGATGCGGCGCATCTTCTTTTCATCCAGCTTCAGCGCTGCCGCAAGGTGCCATGATATCGCCTCTCCCTCACGGTCCGGGTCGGTTGCCAGATAGACTCTGTCTGATTTCTTCACTTCTTTCCGGAGCGCCGCGAGGATGTCGCCTTTCCCGCGGATTGTAATATACTTTGGTTCGTAATCATGTTCGATATCAATGCCGAGCGAACTTTTCGGCAGGTCCCGCACATGTCCCTGCGATGCCGCTACCGTATAGTTACTCCCCAAAAACTTTTTGATGGTCTTCACCTTCGCCGGTGACTCCACGATTACAAGATAATGTGCCATTACACCGATTCCCTCCATATGGCTGTCCCGAATATGTGTATCTGAGGCATCTGCTCTTCAGCTCCGCGACAGGATATAATGATTCTTTGAGATTTCCTCTATATACCCCCGGAGCTCCAGTGATACCAGATGTTCCAGGACTTCCCTGCCGTGCAGGCGGGTTTCCCGGATAATCTGGTCGATGTCCTTCGGATACAGACCGACACAACTATACACCAATTTTTCAGCACTTTCAAGCATTTTTTCATTTTTGCAGCCGTTTTTACCGGCGCATCCTGCACCGTCCTCCAAAGGCGCTTCTTCCCGGAGTTCCCATTCTCCGAGCAGTTCTTCCGGAGACAGGAGGACGCCCGCCCCCTGGCGGATGAGCCGGTTGCATCCTTCGCTCATGGCGCTGTTGACAGGACCAGGCAGCGCATATACATCCCGCCCCTGTTCCAGCGCCAGGTCCACTGTGATAAGGGAGCCGCTCTTCTTCCCCGCCTCCATGACGAGCACCGCGTCCGACAGCCCGCTTATGATGCGGTTCCTCGCAGGGAAATTTTGCGCAAAGGGCGCAGTGCCCGGCGGATGTTCGGACAGTATCCCGCCGCCCTGCTCCAGAATATCGACGTAGAGCCCGATGTGCTCTCTCGGGTAACACACATCCACTCCGCAGCCGAGCACTGCAAATGTCTTTCCGCCGCCCATCAGCGCCCCGCGGTGTCCCATGCCGTCCACGCCACGCGCCATGCCGCTTATGACTTCCACGCCGCACTTCGCCAGCGCCCGGGCAAAATCCACCGCATACTTCTCGCCATAGGGCGTGCACCGCCTCG
This sequence comes from Candidatus Mediterraneibacter merdipullorum, assembly GCA_019117125.1. Classification (GTDB taxonomy): domain Bacteria; phylum Bacillota; class Clostridia; order Lachnospirales; family Lachnospiraceae; genus Mediterraneibacter; species Mediterraneibacter merdipullorum. The sequence goes on along the minus strand of DXAL01000046.1, from coordinate 53,293 downwards.
CCCCAATCACAGCAACCCGCTTCTTTCCCATATCCGGCAGGCTGCCTTTTACATACAGGGCGTACGGACAGTCCGGTATTTCCCTGAGTCTCTCCGGGTAATCTTTTGAAAACCACGGGATGAAGCGGATGCCTTTTTCGCACATCCGCCGGTAATCATCTGCAAACCCTTTCTGGCGCTTTGCCTGTATGAGCTTATTTTGCTCCTGCTCATTTAAGAACTCCAATTTCCGCAAACGTGTTTCTTCTATATAATAAACCGCCTGCGCCGTTTTCATGCATTCCCTAAGCCGCACCTTCTTCTGGCCGCCGATTCCCCGGATGCATGCCAGCCAGTATTCATATTCCATCTGCACTTTCCTTTCGTATTTCCTGTATTCTTCTGTTTCATTGTCCTTCTGTTTCCTTTGTCCTGCTATTTTCTCCAGTATCTCCCGTCTGCCATCCGGTAGCTGAGCGCTTCTTTCAGATGCCGTTCGGAAATCTCTTCCTGACCGTCCATATCCGCAATCGTGCGCGCCGTCTTTATCACCCTGTGAAATCCCCGCGCGGTCAGGTCCATCACCTCGAAGGCTTTTTCCATCAGCCGGTTCTCCGCATCTTTCAGCCTGCAGTATGTCTTCAGGTCGCTGCTCTTTAAAGCGGCATTGTTTGTAATGTCCGTCCCCTGGTAGCGTTTCGCCTGGATTTCCCTTGCCCGGCACACCCGCTCGCGTATCTGCGCGGAGCTCTCCCCTTTCCTCTTATCCGTCAGCTCGCTGTAAGCCGCTTTGGACACTTCCGTGCAGAGGTCGATGCGGTCCAGGAACGGACGGCTTATCCTGCCAAGATATGCCTGTATCTGAGCCGGCGTGCAGGTACACTTCCTCAAATCCGGATAACACCCGCACGGACACGGATTCATTGCCGCCACAAGCATGAAGTCTGCCGGGAAGCGATAATTCCCGTATGCCCTCGATATCTGCACGCTGCGCTCTTCCAGCGGCTGGCGCAGCACTTCCAGCACACTTTTCCGAAACTCCGGCAGCTCATCCAGAAAGAGCACGCCGCCGTGCGCCAGACTGACTTCCCCCGGATGAGGGACCGTCCCGCCGCCCAGGAGCGCCGCCCGCGTCGCAGTGTGATGGACTTCCCGGAACGGACGCTTCTGTATCAGCGGACGCTCCTCATCCACCAGCCCGAGCACACTGTATATCTTCGTTATCTCCAGGCTCTCTCGGATATCCAGCGGCGGCAGGATTCCCGCGATGCACTTTGCGGTCATGGATTTGCCGCTCCCCGGCGGTCCTATCATCAGTAGATTGTGTCCGCCCGATACGGCAATCTCCGCCGCCCGCCGGACATTTTCCTGTCCGCATAGCTCGGAAAAATCCAGAATGTCCTCCTCTTTGGAGCAGTCCGCTCCGCCTCCTTCTTTCTGAAAACTCTCATCCTCTTTCTGTGCCGCGCCCTCCGGCGCCTGTCCGGTGCGGAGATACTCCGCAGCCTGGCGCAGGCTCTTCACACCGATGACCTGCATGCCGGATACGAGACGCGCCTCCGGCGCATTCTCTCCCGGGACAATGCACGCCTGTATCCCCTGTTCCATCGCTTTCATCACGATGGGCAGGATTCCCGGCACTTTTTTCACACCGCCGCTCAGACTGAGCTCGCCTATCACCAGACAGTTCTCCGCGCTGCCCGGCGGTATCTGCCCGAGGGATGCCAGGATTGCCGCAGCGATGGGCAGGTCGAAAGACGCCCCCCGCTTCCTGAGCGTCGCCGGGGACAGATTGATAATCGTGCGCTTTGGCGGATATTCAAATCCGGAATTCCGGATGGCGGTACGGACACGCTCTCCCGCCTCTCTGACCTCGGAAGCCAGATATCCGACCATGTGAAAAACAGGCAGTCCGTTCGACAGGTCTGCCTCTACGTGGACAAATTCTGCCCGGAGTCCCTCCAGGGACGCAGACAAAATCGTGCTGAAACTCATCCGTACTCCTTTCTGAGTCTCCTGTTCCATAGCGTCAGTGTACGCTAATAACACCACAGAATCAAAATAAATAAGCTGGATTCCTGACCGAACCGGTCAGATGCCCCACCATCGGGGCAGGATTATATTGTGGATAATTTGGGAATGTAGGTCTATGATAGCGCAGCCGGTACGCTGTGTCAACCGGCAATTTTTATGCCCGGCAATTTTTATGCATACAAAAAGGCAGCCATCGAAAGTGGCTGCCCTGTATGCTGCTCAGTAATATGTTTCTTCCCGGTAGACGAGGCTTGTCCCGACCTCTCATGCATTAAAACATCATCCCTAATGTCACGACTCCAAGAAGCCCCAGCAGGACATTAAATACCCAGACCGCGCACCCGATGATGCCCAGTATCAAAGCGGCTTTTGCAAATTTCCATCCCAGCAGGTCTTCCTGTTTCATCCGTTTCTTTGCCATCATGGAGAATATGATTGCGATTACTCCCGGTACGACGCCACCTGTCATGCAGACAGAAAGAATGCCGAGGACCAGCGACATTACCGCAAATACATTGACTCCGTATGACGGAAGATACTGTTTCGGCTGCGGGTGATACTGATTCTGCTGCGCATGATACGGATTCTGCTGTGCGGTATACTGATTCTGCCGGGCGGTATACTGGTCCTGCTGTGCGGTATACTGATACTGCTGTCCCGTCGGGTTCGCATTCTGCGCATCATAGTATTCGTTCTGCTGTGTCTGCGTCTGTGCCTCTGCTCCGCTGTTGTCCCTGCAGTGGCATACTTCTCCTTCCTGAAGCGGTCTGCCGCAGTACTTACAAAAATTTCCCATCTTCTTTCCCTCCTGCTCATTCTTTTCTGATGATTCGGTTCTTCTTGTCACATTTTAGCGCAATCCCGCCGGATTTGTCAATGCAACCCGAAAGGCTGTCCGGATTTTCCAACCCCCGGGGAGGCTGTCCGGATTTCCGGTGGAAAAGCACAATCCTTCCCTGTTTCTCATAAACTATATCAAATGTGCTAAGAGGTGCCGTCGTGAAATCATTTCCAAGTCCTCTCACCCCCTCAGAAGAGAAATACTACATCCGGAAATATACAGAGGGAGACCTCGAGGCAAAACACATCCTTATCGAGCGGAATCTGCGTCTCGTGGCGCATGTCATCAAGAAATATCAGAACCTGGAGGAAGACCCCGAAGACCTTATCTCCATCGGGACCATCGGGCTGATAAAAGCGGTCGTCACATTTGACCCGGATAAGGGGACCCGTCTCGCGACCTACGCCTCCAGGTGTGTGGAAAATGAAATCCTGATGCATCTCCGGTCAAAGAAGAAAGCCGCAAAAGAAATCTCGCTCTACGAGCCCATCGGAACAGACCGGGAAGGAAATGAGATAAAGCTCTACGACATCATCGAGACAGATGAGATGGATATCCCCGAAAAAATCTATCTGAAAGAAAATATACAGAAACTCTATGAAAAAGTCGAAAACGAGCTTTCCCCGAGAGAAAAGCTCGTTTTAAAAATGCGGTATGGGCTGTATCACGGAGAAGAATATACACAGCGGGAAATTGCCAGACAGATTGGGATTTCCCGCTCTTATGTCTCCAGGATTGAGAAGAGCGCAGTCGAGAAACTGAGAGAGCATTTTGAAGAAGAATGAAAATTCGTGTTTGTTTAATAGATGCCGCTGTAGCAGAAAAAGAGGATACTGCCACTTTGATGCACCTTTCGGAACAGGCGGGATGTAATGCGGACGGCGACTGTGCAGGGGGATTAGAGATAGTTCAAGCCTGCGATACGGCGTCAGTCAGGAAAAGGAAGTTGTCTGAGTGAAACGAGTTCTTCCTTTTCCTGACTGTATTTAGCCGTATCACAGGCTTGTTATTATCTCTTATGCCCTGTAACCGGAGGCGGAAGCATTACACTCCCGCCTGTTCCGGATACGTGAGTCAATCTGCTGTATCCGTCTGATTTTCTGATACGTCTGTATCTTATTATGCCTGCGGTCCTGCTGCCACAAGTTCTTTTCCGAGCTCGTTGCTCTCGTATTTCTTAAAGTTCTTAACGAATCTTGCAGCAAGGTCTTTTGCTTTTGCCTCCCACTCGGAAGCGTCCGCATATGTGTCGCGCGGGTCGAGGATTGCCGGATCAACTCCCGGAAGTTCTGTCGGAACCTCGAAGTTGAAGTGCGGAATCGTCTTTGTCGGTGCATCAAGGATTGCTCCGCTTAAGATTGCATCGATGATACCGCGTGTATCTTTGATGGAGATACGTTTTCCTGTTCCGTTCCATCCTGTATTTACGAGGTATGCCTTTGCTCCGCTCTCTTTCATTCTCTTCACGAGCTCTTCCGCATATTTTGTCGGGTGCAGCTCAAGGAATGCCTGTCCGAAGCATGCGGAGAAGGTCGGTGTCGGCTCTGTGATGCCGCGCTCTGTACCTGCAAGTTTTGCTGTGAAGCCTGACAGGAAGTAGTACTCTGTCTGCTCCGGTGTGAGTACGGATACCGGCGGAAGTACGCCGAATGCATCAGCGGACAGGAAGATGACATTCTTCGCTGCCGGCGCTGCGGATACCGGGCGTACAATCTTCTCGATGTGGTCAATCGGGTAGGATACACGTGTATTCTCTGTCACGCTCTTGTCGTGGAAATCAATGTGTCCCTCTGCGTCGAGCGTCACGTTCTCAAGAAGCGCGTTTCTCTTGATTGCATTGTAGATATCCGGCTCGGACTCTTTGTCAAGGTCGATGACTTTCGCGTAGCATCCGCCCTCAAAGTTGAAGATGCCGTTGTCATCCCAGCCGTGCTCGTCATCACCGATGAGAAGTCTCTTCGGGTCTGTGGAAAGCGTTGTCTTTCCTGTTCCGGAAAGTCCGAAGAAGATTGCCGTATTCTCGCCGTTCATATCTGTGTTTGCAGAGCAGTGCATGGAAGCGATGCCCTTGAGCGGCAGATAGTAGTTCATCATGGAGAACATACCCTTCTTCATCTCTCCGCCGTACCATGTGTTCGCGATTACCTGCTCGCGGCTTGTGATATTGAACATAACCGCTGTCTCAGACCTTAAGCCGAGCTCTTTGTAGTTGTCAACTTTCGCCTTGGAAGCGTTGTATACAACGAAATCCGGTACAAACTCCTCCAGCTCTTCTGCTGTCGGGCGGATGAACATGTTCGTCACAAAGTGTGCCTGCCATGCAACTTCCATGATGAAGCGGATTGCCATGCGGGTGTCTTTGTTTGCTCCGCAGAATGCATCCACAACGAAGAGCCTCTTGTTGGAAAGTGTCTTGAGCGCAAGGTCTTTTACAGAATCCCATGCCTCTTTTGTTGCCGGATGGTTGTCGTTTGCGTATTCGTCAGATGTCCACCATACGGTGTCCTTGGAGTTCTCATCCATAACGATGTATTTGTCTTTCGGAGAACGTCCGGTGTAGATACCCGTCATAACATTAACTGCGCCGAGTTCGCTTACCTGCCCTTTGTCAAAACCTTCCAGGCTCGGGTTTGTCTCTTCCTCGAATAACATCTCGTAAGAAGGATTGTGAACGATTTCCGTAGTTCCTGTGATGCCATACTGAGTCAAATCAATATTTGCCATACCTCTTCTACCTCTCTCTTTCTGAAATATTCTCCATGGGTATCTCCATCCTGAGCCCCAATACGCTCCCATTATACAAAATCCTGATTGAAAAATCAATAACAATCTTATATTATTTACACTTTTTTATGAAAGTTTTCCAATTTCACAATTCATTTATCATTGCATTACCACCGAAACATGCGATTGTATCGTGCAAAAAATGCAGGATTTCATTTTTAATCCTGCATCTTAAGATTTAATAAATATTTTTTTAACAAAGTCCGGATGCATCTGCGCCCGGATATGGCTCAGAACATCTCCGGCAGAAGCTCTCTGAGCGTAAAGACTTTGTACTCTTCCTCCGATTTCGCACAGATGATTTCAAAAGCGTCCGGGTCGCAGAACTCTGCCATGACCTGGCGGCACACGCCGCAGGGATAGCACCAGACAGTCTCGTCCCCGCCCCCGGTGATGGCAATGGCGGCGAACTCCCGCCTGCCCTCTGACACTGCTTTGAAAATGGCGGTCCGCTCCGCGCAGTTGGTGGGACCGTACGCCCGGTTTTCGATATTGCAGCCGGTGTACACTGTTCCGTCTGTGCACAGCAGCGCCGCTCCCACGCGGAAATGGGAATAGGGGCTGTATGAAAGAGTCCTGGCTTTCAGGGCATGTGCAATCAGTTCTTTCCGCTCCATGTCTCTTCCTTTCCGCTCACTCCATGGCTTCATGCCTTCGCAAAACCATGCAAGCATGGTTTTCGCTCCTGCACGCGCCATGGGCTGAACTGGTGTTAGAAGTATTCCCTCTTTAATCGTGCGGTGTAGACTGCGAAGAGGACCAGCACGATGAAGAAGATGACCATGCCCGCCGTATCGACTGCCGCCATCGGATGCATATAGCAGTGAATGACGTCGATGATGCCGTATGCAAATGATACGAGCCCGAATATCAGGAGGGCGGGGCCTGCTTTCTTTATGTACTCCTCTTTGTTTTTGCATGTTTTGTACATGTAGTCTTTCCCGAGGAGAAGGGAGGCGTTTATCTCACCGGTGGATTTCATCTTAATGAAGGAATAGATGGCGTAAACGCCGCAGGCAAATACGATGATGCCGATAAATCCCCAGATACTGTCCATATTTTCCATCGTCTTTTACTCCTTACACTCCAAGAATCTCTTTTACCGTCTGTTTCATCTCTCCGGCGCCGCACTCTTTTGTATGGCGGATTTCCGCATTCCGTATCTCTTCGATCGCCGGCGGCACGTCTGTCCCTGAGAGCCTGCTCAGTTCGTCCACCAGTTCAAATTCATCTGTGTCTGCATATTTCCCGTCGATTGCCGTCATCACGCTGTGGATGAACTTATACGGGCTTGCCGTGGACGCCACAAGGCATTTCGTGTCATCGCCGCTCTCTTTTTTATACTGCGCGCACACATGCGCCGCCACGGCTGTATGCGTATCCATCACGTAGCCGGTCTTCTCGTACGTGGTGCGTATCGCCTCTTTCGTCTCTTCCTCCGTGGCAAATCCCCCGGCAAAATCCGAGAGCCGGGCTTTCATCTCCGGTGTAATCTCATAGGAGCCCTCTTCTTTCAACTGCTCCATCAGCGCGGAATCCTTCTGGGCGTCCTGTCCGGATATGGCATAGATCAGGCGCTCCAGATTGCTGGAAATCAGGATATCCATGGACGGGGAGGACGTCAGGATGAACTCCCGGTTCCTGTCGTACACGCCGGTCCGGAAGAAGTCAAAGAGGACTTTGTTCTCGTTGGACGCGCAGATGAGTTTTGCAATGGGCACGCCCATCTCCTTCGCATAATACGCCGCAAGGATGTTCCCGAAGTTTCCGGTCGGCACAGTCACGTTTATCTTCTCGCCGGGCGCGATTTCTTCATTTTCCAGCAGCTTTGCGTAGGCATATACATAGTAGACCACCTGCGGCACGAGACGCCCGATATTGATGGAATTGGCAGAAGAGAACTGATAGCCGGAAGCAGCCAGTTCTTTCTCAAGCTCCCTGTCCTCAAAGAGCGCTTTCACACCGCTCTGGGCATTGTCAAAATTCCCGTGGATGGCGACGACGGAGGTGTTCTCCCCTTTCTGGGTCACCATCTGCAGTTCCTGTACCCGGCTGACGCCGCCCTTCGGGTAGAATACGATAATCTTTGTCCCGGGCACATCCGCAAATCCTGCCAGAGCCGCTTTCCCCGTGTCTCCGGACGTTGCGGTCAGTATCACGATATCATTTGTCACATGGTTCTTCCGCGCCGCCGTCGTCAAAAGATGGGGCAGAATGGAGAGCGCCATGTCTTTAAAGGCGATGGTCGCCCCGTGGAACAGCTCCAGATGATAGGTGTCCTCCACCTTGACAAGAGGCGCGATGACCTCGGTATCAAACTTGGCGTCATAGGCTCTGTCGATGCATTCTTTCAGCTCTTCTTCCGTAAAATCCGTGAGGAACTGCTTCATCACCGCATAGGCGGTCTGCTGATAAGTCATCGCCTTAAGTTCTTCCATGGAGACATCCAGCTTCGGGATATACTCCGGGACGAACAGTCCGCCGTCATCGGCAAGCCCTTTGAGGATCGCCTCGGAGGCGGTCACGGTCCTGCCGGAATTTCTCGTACTTTTATAGAACAGATTCATTGTTTTAACCTCGTTTTCTTTTCTTCCTGCTGCTGCACAAGATTATAGCACAGGAGCGCCTGCAATGTCCATTTTCATCTGCTATTTCTTTCATCTGCTATTTCTTCATCTGTTATTTCTTCGTGATGATGATTGCTCCGATTCCGCACACCGCCATCAGGACCGGATAGACCAGGTACGGGAGCATGTCAAAGGGAGTCAGCCCGGTGAGGGTCGCCGCCGAAAGGAGCTGGGCTCCGTAGGGGATGAGACCCTGTCCCACGGAAGTGAACATATCCAGAAGGGAGGCGGAACGCTTCGCATCCACCCCGAACTCGGTGCTGATTTCCTTAGCGATGGGTCCGGACATGACGATTGCCACCGTATTGTTCGCCGTACACAGGTCCACCAGAAGGGCAAGCGCCGCAATGCCCGCCTGAGCGCCCCGCTTGCCGCGGATGCGGCTTTTGATAAGGTCCAGGATGAACTGGATGCCGCCGTTCGCCCGCACGAGGGAGACGATGCACGCCACGATGATGGAGATGACGGTGATATCGTACATGGAAGTCACGCCGTCCCCCACGACTGTAAACATTTCCGACAGGGCGATGGTCCCTGTCCCGACACCCACTGCAAGGGAAAGGACGGTCCCCGCGATGAGGACAAGGAAGACATTGATGCCCGCCAGCGCGCCCACAAGGACCACCAGGTACGGAATGACCTGGAGCAGGTCGTAGGCTCCGCTCTGAACGGAAAAGCTCATGCCCCTCGTGATGAACCAGAAATAGACGACTGTCAGGACAGCCGCCGGGAGTACGATGAGGAAGTTCGCCTTGAACTTGTCCTTCATCTCGCACCCCTGGGTTTTGACTGCCGCAATGGTCGTATCCGATATCATGGACAGATTGTCGCCGAACATGGCTCCGCAGACCACCGCCGCGATGCAGACCGCCATCGGAAAGTCCGTCCCCTCGCTGATGCCCACCGCGATGGGGGCGAGCGCCGCGATGGTTCCCATGGACGTTCCCATGGAGACGGAGATAAAGCAGCTGATGAGGAACAGACCTGCGATGATAAAGTGTCCCGGTATCAGGGAAAGCCCGAGGTTGACCGTGCTCTCCACACCGCCCGCCGCCGTCACCGCGCCGGAAAAGGCGCCGGCGCAGAGAAAGATCAGGCTCATGGTGATGATATTTTCTTCACCCACACCCTGGGCGATGATGCGGACTTTCTCATCAAAGCTCTTCTTCCCGTTCTGCAGAAACGCCACGAACAGTGCGATTAAGAACGCCACAATGGCAGGCATCGCATAGAAGTCCCGGAACACGATGCCCGCGCCCAGGAAGATGACGAGGAACACGCCGATGGGCAGGAGCGCCGAAAGCCTTCCCCTCCTGTCCTCCGGCGTCAGAATGTCCTGCGCCTGATTGTCCTGTTTCTGATTGTCCTGATTCTCCATAATCTCTTCCCTTTCCATGTGACAAAAGGGGTGCCCCGCGGACCATGTAAGCCATCTCCGCATCCGGCATCCCTTTTCTCCTGTTTCCTTTTCTCCGCCGGGCGCGGGCGCGGCTCTGCCATCGGGCGAGCCCCGCCGTCCCGTCAGTCTTTTTTCTTCTGATTGGTATAATTGACAAGACCGCCTGCCGCGATGAGGCGCTGCATAAATTCCGGGAACGCCTGTCCCTGGTACTCGGTACCTTTCGTGCGGTCATATATCCTGCCGCTGTCAAAATCCACTTCCACCTCGTCGCCCGCTTCGATGGCTTTCGCCGCCTCCGGACATTCAATGATGGGAAGTCCGATGTTGATGGCGTTCCGGTAGAAGATGCGCGCAAATGTCTCCGCGATGATGCAGCTGACCCCAGCCGTCTTCAGGCAGAGGGGCGCGTGTTCCCTGGAAGAACCGCAGCCGAAATTTTTGTTGGCGACGATGAGGTCGCCCGGCTGCACCTTCTTCGCGAACTCCGGGTCGATATCCACCATGGCGTGGCTCGCAAGCTCCTGCGCGTCAAAAGAATTCAGATATCTTGCCGGGATGATGACGTCGGTATCTACATTGTCTCCGTATTTAAAAACATGTCCTTTTGCTCTCATTTACATGTCACCCACTTTCTCAGGATTCGCGATATATCCGGCGATGGCGCTGGCTGCCGCCACTTCCGGGGACGCCAGATAGATGAGGGAATCCACATGTCCCATACGTCCCACAAAGTTGCGGTTCGTCGTGGAGACACATTTCTCTCCCGCCGCCATGACGCCCATATGGCCGCCCATGCACGGTCCGCAGCTGGGCGTGTTCACCGCGCAGCCCGCATCCACAAATATCTCCAGCAGTCCTTCTTCGATACACTGCCTGTAAATCTTCTGGGTAGCTGGTACGACCATGACGCGCACATCCGGATGCACCGTGTGTCCTTTGAGGATGGCAGCGGCTCTGCGCATATCCTCCATGCGCCCGTTGGTGCAGGAGCCGATGACCACCTGGTCAATCCGGATGGGCTCCATCGCCTCGACTTCATCGATGGTCTTCGCATTTCCCGGAAGATGGGGAAACGCCACGGTCGGGCGGACTTCTGAGAGGTCCACGGTGATGACGTCGTCGTACGGTGCGTCCTCGTCCGCCTCATAGATGGTATACGGTTTCTTTGCATGTTCCCGGATATATGCGAGCGCCTTCTCGTCCACCGGGAAGATGCCGTTTTTTGCCCCCGCTTCGATCGCCATGTTCGCCATCGTAAAGCGGTCGTCCATGGACAGCTCCGCGATGCCGTCCCCGGTAAATTCCATGGATTTATAGAGCGCCCCGTCCACACCGATCCTGCCGATGATGTGGATGATGATGTCCTTGCCGCTGACGTACTTTGACGGTTTGCCAGTCAGCACGAACTTGATTGCCGAGGGCACCTTGAACCAGATTTCACCGGTCGCCATGCCGGTGGCAATGTCCGTTGTCCCCATACCGGTGGAAAATGCGCCGAGCGCGCCGTATGTACAGGTGTGGGAGTCCGCGCCGATGATGCACTCTCCGGCAGTCACCACCCCCGCCTCCGGCAGGATGGCATGCTCCACTCCGGATTTCCCCTGCTCAAAGTACCAGGTCAGCCCCTGTTCCTTCGCATACTCGCGGATTGCCTTGGAGTTCTCCGCAGATTTGATATCTTTATTCGGTGTGAAATGGTCCGGGACGAACACGACTTTGTCTTTGTCAAATACATGGTCGGACATCTGCCGGATGATGGGCAGCGCCATGGGACCCGTAATGTCGTTTGCCATCACGATGTCCAGCTTCGCCTCGATGAGCTGTCCCGCCTCGACCGAATCCAGTCCGGCGTGGGCTGCCAGTATCTTCTGTGTCATTGTCATTCCCATCTCGATACAGCCTCCTTCTGTGGAAATCTTCTATTTCTTTTCGATATATCCTTTCGCTGTGAGCGCCTCCGCGCAGAGGACTGCTCCGCCTGCCGCACCTCTTACCGTATTGTGGGACAGACCGATGAACTTGAAGTCGTACATGCTGTCTTCTCTCAGCCGGCCGATGGATACGCCCATGCCGTTCTCGTAGTCCACATCCTGAGTCACCTGCGGACGGTCGTCTTCCTCCAGGTACCGGATGAACTGCGCCGGCGCGCTGGGAAGTCCTGCCTCCTGAGGGAATCCTTTGAAGTTCACCAGCTTCTCAATGAGCTGCTCTTTCGTCGGCTTCTTCTCAAAATTGATGAATACAGCCGCCGTATGTCCGTTGAGGACCGGGACTCTCACGCACTGGCAGGTGATTTTCGGAAGCTCCGCCTTGACAATCTGTCCGTTCTCCACTCTGCCGAGGACGCGCAGGGGCTCCTGCTCGCTTTTTTCTTCCTCCCCGCCGATAAAGGGGATGATATTGCCGACCATCTCCGGCCAGTCTTTGAATGTCTTACCGGCTCCGGAGATTGCCTGGTAGGTCGTTACCACCACTTCCTTCGGTCCGAATTCCTTCCACGCCGCAAGGCAGGGCGCGTAGCTCTGGATAGAGCAGTTCGGCTTCACCGCGATAAATCCGCGGGTCGTGCCGAGGCGCTTCTTCTGGTCCGGTATCACATCAAAATGCGCCGCATTGATTTCCGGAACGACCATCGGAACGTCCGGCGTCCAGCGGTGCGCGCTGTTGTTGGATACCACGGGAGTCTCCGTCTTTGCATAAGCCTCCTCGATGGCTTTGATTTCTTCTTTGCTCATGTCAACGGCGCTGAACACGAAATCAACGGTGGACGCCACATGCTCCACATCGTTTACGTTGAGCACCACGAGTTTTTTCACTGCTTCCGGCATCGGCGTATCCATCTTCCAGCGGCCGCCTACCGCCTCCTCATACGTCTTTCCGGCAGAGCGGGGACTCGCTGCCACCGTCACCACTTCAAACCACGGATGATTCTCGAGCAGAGAAATGAATCTCTGTCCCACCATTCCTGTCGCTCCCAGTATGCCTACTCTCAATTTCTGCTCCATGTTCCTGTCCTTCCTTTCTTTCCTCTTTCTCTATCTTAATCCTGCATCTCTTAATCTTATCTTACATCTCTTAATCTTCTGTCTCTTAATCTGCCATCTCTTAGTCTTCCAGCTGCAGATAAGCCTCTTCCTGCCGGATGACCTCCTCCATCGCAGCCTTCCCCGGCGCGCCGATGGTATTTCTCTGCTCCACACACGTCTTCATGCTGATGGCATCGTAGATATCTTCCTCAAATACCGGCGAGACCGCCCGGAATTCTTCCAGGCTCATATCGTCCAGCGCGATGCCTTTGTCAATGCAGTAGAGGACGAGCCTGCCGACGATGCCGTGGGCGTCGCGGAAAGGCACGCCGTGATTGACCAGATAGTCCGCCGCGTCCGTGGCATTGGTAAATCCGTGCTTCGCGCTCTCCTCCATGCGGGGCGCATTGAACTTCATGGTCTTTATCATCCCCGTAAAGAGCGCCAGGCAGCCCTTGGTCGTATCGATGGCGTCAAAGACGAGCTCCTTGTCCTCCTGCATGTCTTTATTGTACGCAAGGGGAAGCCCTTTCATCGTGGTAAGGAGCGACATCAGCGCCCCGTACACCCTTCCCGTCTTTCCTCTTACCAGCTCCGCGATATCCGGATTCTTCTTCTGAGGCATGATGCTGCTGCCCGTGCTGTACGCATCGTCAATCTCCACGAACTTGTACTCATTCGTATTCCAGATGATGACCTCCTCGGAAAACCGGCTCAGATGCATCATCACCGTGGACATGGCGGAGAGCAGCTCAATCAGGTAGTCCCGGTCCGATACCGAATCCATGCTGTTCAGCGTCGGTCCGTCAAAATCCAGAAGCTGCGCCGTGTATTCCCGGTCCAGGGGGTACGTCGTCCCTGCCAGGGCGCCGGAACCCAGCGGGCAGAGGTTCATCCGTTTATAAATATCCTTCATGCGCTGGCGGTCCCGCTTGAACATCTCGAAATACGCTCCCAGATGATGTGCCAGCGTGATGGGCTGCGCCTTCTGCAGATGGGTGAATCCCGGCATATAGACTTCCAGGTTCTCCTTCATGAGCCTTAAAAGGACTTCCAGAAGCTCTTTTAAGAGCCCGTCCAGCTCCTCTGTCTCATCCCGCGTATACAGCTTCATATCCAGCGCCACCTGGTCGTTGCGGCTGCGCCCGGTGTGCAGCTTCTTGCCCGCATCCCCGATCCGGTCGATCAGGTTTGCCTCCACGAAGCTGTGGATATCTTCGTATTCTCCGGTAATCTCAAGGGTCCCGTTCTCCACATCCGCCCGGATGCCCTCCAGTCCCTTTATAATCTGTTCTTTCTCTTCCCCGGTCAGTATCCCCTGCTTTGCCAGCATCGTCACATGGGCGATGCTGCCCCGGATATCCTGCTTCCAGAACCGCCGGTCAAAGGAAATCGACGCATTGAAATCATATACCAGTTTGTCCGTCTCTTTCGTGAAACGTCCGCCCCATAACTGTGCCATTTCTCTTCCTCTTTTCTGTCTCCTGTATCACTTCCGCGCAAAGGCGGAAAGAAAATACAGTCCGCATATTCCAGACTGTACTCTGTTATCGACTAAGTTTAACACATTAAAGCGCTGTATGTCTACCTCAAATCTTCCGTTCCCGCATGGAAAATTCGCACCCGCAGTAATCCTGCCGGTACAGCCCGTACTCCTTCGACAGTTCGATGGAGCGCTTGTATCCGTTCTTTTTCTTGAAATCAGAGAGCAGATACTCCACTCCGTATTCTTCCCCGAGGCGGGTCCCAATCTCATTGAGCTTCTGCGCGTTTTTCAGGGGGCTGATGCTCAGAGTCGTGGTAAAGTAATCAAATCCGCCTGCCGCCGCCTGCGCGGCAGTCTCCCGGAGCCGGAGCTCATAGCACTTCATACAGCGTGCGCCGCCCTCTTTTAAGTCTTCCATTCCCTCCGCCATGGCGTAGAACCGCTCTTTGTCATATTTCCCCGCAAGGAATGAGACCGGACTGCGCAGCTTCATATCCCGAATCAGATTCTGCTGTTCCAGGATGCGCTTTGTATACTCGCTTTCCGGATAGATATTGGGATTGTAATAGAACACCGTGATACGGAAATATTCCGACAGGTACTCGAGCACATAACTGCTGCACGGCGCACAGCAGCTGTGGAGCAGAAGAGACGGCGTCTCATGCTCTTTCTCAAGCTGCTTTAATATCCTGTCCAGTTCTTTCTGGTAATTTACCTTCTGTACATTCATCGCATCCGAAACCTCATACATTCTGTCCCGTGTATCCGCCGCCCGCGGCTGCATTGCGGCTGCTGCCCCTATTATAACTCCCTTTTTCCAAACAGACAACGTGATTTCGCACTTTTCCCCGCTTTCCCCATACACTGGTTATAGATATCCTGCACAGATGGAAGTGACCTTATGACTCCAATACTGGAATTAAAGCATATCGATTATTCCTATCACACACCGGACGGAGAGACAAAGGCACTGTCAGATATTTCATTCTGCCTCACAAAGGGAGAGTTCGTATCTGTCGTCGGTCCTTCCGGCTGCGGCAAGTCCACGCTGCTCTCCCTCATCGACGGACTCATGAAGCCGGATAAAGGCACGCTCCTGCTGAACGGCAGCCCTCTCACCGAGAACTCGGACCGCATCGGATATATGCTCCAGCACGACCATCTCTTTGAATGGCGCAGCATCTACCGCAACGTCCTCCTCGGCGCGGAAATCAGCCGGAAGCTGACCCCCGAGACGAAGCGCCGGGCAAAAGAGATGCTCGAACAGTACGGTCTGAAGCAGTTTGCCCGCTCAAGACCCTCGGAACTCTCCGGCGGCATGCGCCAGCGGGCGGCGCTCATCCGCACCCTCCTGCTGGAGCCGGAGCTTTTGCTCCTCGATGAGCCCTTCTCCGCCCTGGACTACCAGACGCGCCTGACCGTGAGCGATGACATCGGTCAGATTATCCGCCGCTCGGGCAAGACCGCCCTGCTCGTCACGCACGACCTGTCGGAGGCCGTCAGCCTGGCGGACCGGGTCGTCATCCTCACCAGACGCCCGGCAAGCGTGGCGCGCATCCTGCCAATCTCTTTTGACCTGGAAGAGGATACGCCTCTTGCCCGGAGGAACGCGCCTGAATTCAAGACTTATTTTAATGAAATATGGAAGGAGCTGAACCGCGATGAACCGACAGGTCCCGAACGGACAAAATAAAAACCGGGCTCTGCCCGGCAAAAAGAGCCCTGACTTCCATCAGAGCGACTCTCAGACACAGTTCCTGAAAAAACTGCGCAGACACCGGTACGCCGTACAGTGCGCCCGGGTGCTCATTCTGGTCCTTTTCCTCATCCTCTGGGAAGGATGCGCCCGCCGCGGAATCATCGATTCCTTCATCTTCTGCAGCCCCTCCCGGATTGCGCTGTGCTTCCGGGATATGGTGGCGGACCGCTCCATCTTCCTGCACATCGGCGTCACGCTGTACGAGACGGTCGTCAGCTTCCTGCTCGTGACCGTGTGCGGCATCTTCGCCGCCGTGCTGCTCTGGTGCAGCCGGGGTCTCTCAGAGGTACTGGAACCCTATCTGGTCGTACTGAACAGCCTGCCAAAATCCGCCCTTGCCCCGCTTCTCATCGTGTGGCTGGGCGCCACGCCGACCACCATCATCGTGGCGGGCATGTCTGTGGCGATCTTCGGGAGCATCATGAACCTGTATACCAGCTTTGCGGCAGTGGACAAAGAGAAACTGAAACTCATCTTCACCCTCCACGGGAACCGCAGGCACGCCCTCTTCAAGGTCGTGCTCCCCGGCTCGGTGCCCGCTGTCATCAGCAATATGAAGGTCAATATCGGGCTGTGCCTTGTAGGCGTCGTCATCGGAGAGTTCCTGGCAGCAAGGAGCGGGCTGGGGTATCTCATCATCTATTCCAGCCAGGTGTTCAAGATGGATTGGCTGCTCATGTCCATCGTGCTGCTGTGCATCATGGCGATGGGACTGTATGCGGTGATTGGGGTGGTAGAGAAAATATATCGGAAACGATTTTAGATTTGCCGCTCCCCGGACAGGAAAACCCCCGGACAGTGCTTTTGTCCGGGGATTTTCAATGCCTGCAGTGTCACACACTCTTTTCAGGTCCCCCTTTTCCAGTTCAGCAGCAATGCCGAATTGATAATGACAAGGACCGAACCCGCATTATGTACAAGCGCTCCAATCACAGGACCGAGGAGCCCGGTTATGGCAAGTGCGATTGCCAGGAAATTCAGCCCCATGGAAAATGTAAGATTTATCTTGATGACAGCCATCATTCTTCTGGAAAGGGAGAGCAGATGGGGAAGTTCCTTTATCTCGTCATCAACGAGGGCAATATCCGCCGCATCTACCGCGATATCGCTTCCCACGCCGCCCATCGCGATGCCCACATCTGCTTTTCTGAGCGCAGGTGCATCGTTGATGCCGTCCCCAATCATACAGACGGCATTTCCACGTTCCTGATATCCGCCTATATAATCCAGCTTATCTTCAGGCAGGCAGTTGGCATGCAGCTCGCTGATGCCAACCTGAGCCGCAATCGTGCCGGCGGCATTTTTATTATCTCCCGTGAGCAGGACGGGATGAACGCCGATATGCCCCAGTGCGGCAATCATATCCCTGCTCTCTTCCCTTACCGTGTCGGACAGGACAAGATATCCCGCCAGAATGTCATCCACAGCGACATAGATGACCGTACTGCCTTCATTGAGATATTTCCCCGCGCCATGCGCCAGCTGTGCGGATATGCGGATATCCTTCAGCAGTTTCAGGCTGCCCGCTTTGATATTTTTCCCGTTTACAACAGCCGTCACTCCCTCGCCGGGTCGCATCCTGAAATCCGTACAGCCGGCAGGCTTCTTCCCGTAGCACCGGACAATGGCTTTCCCAAGCGGGTGCTCGCTCATCTGCTCCGCCGCAGCGGCGAAAGCATAGATATCCTCTTTCGTATAATCCGAAATAGACCTGACATCGGTGACTTCCGGTGTGCCGTAAGTAAGGGTTCCCGTTTTATCAAACATAATCTTTGATACCTTTGCCAGCCTTTCCAGGGCGTCGCCCTCGCGGACGAGGAACCCGTGCTTTGTCGCATTTCCGATTGCCGCCATGATAGCGGTCGGTGTTGCAAGCACCAGCGCGCAGGGACAGAATACGACCAGGATGGTGACCGCACGGATAATCTCGCCTGTAAACGCCCAGGTCAGTCCGGCGGCAGTAAGAGCGATTATGACAATCCAGGTTGCCCATCTGTCTGCAATGCCTACAATCTTTGCCTTGCCTGCGTCGGCAGATTGAACGAGCCGTATCATGCGCTGGAGCGAACTGTCCTCGCCAACCCGGACCGCCTTCATCTCAAAGGCTCCAAACTGATTGACGGTTCCCGAAGACACTTCGTCGCCCGCCGCTTTATCGACAGGCAGGGATTCCCCTGTCATGACCGCCTGATTGACAGAAGTCTGTCCCGAAAGGATGACGCCGTCCACGGCAACCGTCTCACCGGGCAGTACGCGGATGATGTCTCCGATTTTCACCTGAGCCGCAGGAATGATTTTTTCTGTACCGTCTGTGATGACTCTCGCAGTCTGGGGCGTCAGATGTACGAGCTTCTCGATGCCTGCTCTTGCTCTGGCAACCGTCCTGTCTTCGAGCAGCGCACCCAGCTGCATGATAAACGCGACCTCTCCTGCGGCAAAATACTCTCCGATACAGACTGAGGCGATGAGCGCCAGAGATACAAGCACATCGGCTTTGATGTCAAACGCGGTAACAAGACCGATGAATGCCTCCATGAGGATTGGCACGCCGCAGAGGATGATGGCAATCCACGCCGCGTCAAAAGGCAGGGGGATGATGTCAAAAATGCTGACCGCAAGGGAGCAGCCGCCGAACACAAGAAATGCAACATCTTTTTTGATGCCGCCGATTTCCAGAAAATCTTCCATTTTCTCAATTACCTTTTTCATTCCGGACCTCTTTTCTATACCCATAGGGGTATGCCCATATTATACCCCTGTGGGTATCGGCAGTCAAGACAATCCATGGAACTTCTGCCGCCGCTATGCAGTCCGTACTTATGCCGCCATCAATAAAAAAAGGCGCCGCAATCTGCCGGCACCTCCATGGCTTTCTCTTTACTGCATATTGGCAAAGCGCTCCACCGCTTTTGTGAATTTTTCAATGGTCTCATCCGCATCGCCGTGTTCAATCGCATCTTTGACACAATGCTTGATATGACCTTCCAGAACAACCTGACCCGCTTTGTTCAGAGCTGACTTGGCGGCATTTATCTGAGAAAGCACATCCTCGCAGGGGATATCTTCGTCAATCATCCGGTCGATTGCCTGAACCTGTCCGATAATCTTTGCGAATCTGCGGTGCAGATTCGCAGAATCCATACACTGTTTCATATCTGTCCTCCATCCCATCAAGAGTATCTGTATTATAGAGGTTTTAAGAACAAAAGTCAATTTTCAGTCCGGTTGGAACCGGTAGCCGTAACCGGTCACTGTTTTGATATATTCATGCTCTTTGCAATATGGTCTTAATCGTTTGCGTATTTGAAAAACTGTGTTTTCCACAGCATGCAGATGGTCGTTTGCAGGTTCCCTCCATACCGTTTCATAAATCTGTTTCTTCGTAAATGTCACATCCGGCGAAAGATACAGCAGATGGAGCAGTTTAAATTCGGTTGCCGACAGATACACTTCCCGACCGTCTATCATCACACAATGTCTTTTGACATCAATGGAGAAAGCATGTTCTGCTTGCTCCATCCCCCAGAATTTCCGCGCCTGGAGTCTGTCCGCTTCCACCTGTTCTATCAGAAGAGATAACTCATTAAATTTTTTCACTTCCCTCAGTTTCTTATACAGCCTGACTGTCATGGTCTGTCCGTATATTTCCCTGTCAAAATTAAAAATATGAGTTTCTACGGATACGGCAGACTCCTCATCAAGCGTGGGTCGCAGCCCCACGTGGGTCACGCCGTAATATATCCGGCTGTTTAACAGGATTTCCGCCACATATACTCCTGTTTCCGGCAGAACAGTATTTCTGCCCGTTTCCAGGTTTGCCGTAGGCGTGCCAACGCATTTCCCGATTCCGCGCCCGTGCACTACCATTCCGGTCACTGTGCTGAGAGGCTGTAAATGTGAGGATTCTTTCATTTCTGTTCTCATATGATTTCATTCAATGATAAAATGAGCAGGATGCAGGTGACAAGGAGCAATGCTGCGAAGATGCGTAATCCTGCATGTCTTTGCTGTGTTTCTTTTTCCGGTGCGGGGACATGTCCGCTCTTTCTCAGCGCCCTGACCACGGGCTTATAGAGCAGAAAGGTAAGCGAAGCATTCAGCCCGCCTTTTAACAGATTAAAGGGCAGGAACACGGGAAGCAGCAGTTCGGCGACCGCTTCTCTTGGATACCCCATATAAATCGGAGTCACAAGATAATTCCACAATGTCATCACGATAACGCTTGTCATACAGCCTGCCGCAAGCCCGGCGACCGCGCCGGACAGTGTATGCTTCTTCCTGTAGATGAGCGCTGCTGTACACGCGAAGGAGAGGGTCTGCACGATATTCATGATGCAGCCTGTAAACCCGGTGTCGCTTACGGTCATCATTTCCACAACGGCAACTGTGACAGACACGACACATGCAGTCATTGGTCCCCATATCAGACCGCCTAACGTGACGATAACATCTGACGGGTCGTACTTCAAAAATAAGACGACGGGAACCCTGCCCGCTGCCATCACTACATAAGTAATGGCACAAAGCACAGAGACCGTTGTGATTCTTTTTGTTTTGCTGCTCATATCCATCCCCGCTTCCATCCTGATGTGCAGTTTAAGAATACTCTCTGCACAGAATGAATGCAATCTATTGCAGCGATTTCGGAACTATTTCGGAAGTGCTTCATCTCACTCGCAGCCTGCAGCGCGTCCCACGGAAAATTCCATCACCATGATGGGAAATCCGAGCAGTACCAGACAGCACAGGTAGATGAGCACGAACGCAGCTCCGCCGTACTGCCCTGTTATGTAAGGGAAACGCCACACGTTTCCAAGCCCGATTGCACACCCTGCCGATATCAGGATGAAGCCGATGCGGGAACCGAATTTTTCTCGTTTCATCTGTTGCTTTCCTCTTTTCTTCTATTTTACCTCGACCAGTTCGTACTTCCTGCTCCCAAGTCCAATCTTCTCCGCATGGCTTAAGCAGGTCTCCCACTCGCTCTCCGGCGTCGTGTTGATGAAATGGTCATGATGGTCGCAGAATCCCTCCGCATGGATATGGTCGTCCAGCAGGCTTCCGCGCATGGGCTGCTGTGCATTGCATGCATCGGCGCACGCCTGGTCCAGCGCCACCGGGTCAAAGCTGGCGAACATCCCCACATCCGGCAGGATTGGCGCATCGTTTTCCGGATGGCAGTCGCAGTACGGGGACACATCGATTACCAGGTTGATGTGAAATGCGGGACGTCCGTCAACCACTGCTTTGGTATACTCTGCCATCTTCATGTTCAGGTCGCGCACGGCAGAGGAATTCTCATTGTAGATGGCATCGAAATTACAGGAGCCCAGGCACCGCCCGCATCCCACGCATTTTTCGTGGTCAATGACCGCCTTCTTATCCGGGAAGGAAATCGCGTCGTGGGCACAGTTCTTCGCACAGACCCGGCATCCCCGGCATGCAGACTGGTCCACGGTCGGTTTTCCGCTGTTGTGCTGCTCCATCTTTCCGGCGCGGCTCCCGCATCCCATACCGATGTTTTTAAAGCATCCGCCGAACCCGGTAAGCTCATGCCCTTTAAAATGGCTGAGGCTGATAAACACATCGGCATCCATGATGGCGCGTCCAATCTTTGCCTCTTTGACGAGCTCTCCGCCCTCCACCGGGACGCTGACGTCATCCGTTCCCTTCAACCCGTCGCCGATGATGACATGGCAGCCTGTCGAAAGGAGACTGAACCCGTTCTCATAAGCCGAACCCAGATGCTCCAGGGCGTCTTTTCTCCGCCCGGTATACAGGGTGTTGCAGTCTGTGAGGAAGGGGCGTCCGCCCAGTTCTTTCACCACATCGGCAACAGCCTTCGCATAGTTCGGGCGCAGGAAGGAAAGATTGCCCGGCTCGCCGAAATGCATCTTTATGGCAGTGTATTTTTTCTCAAAGTCGATATCTCCGA
Source organism: Candidatus Mediterraneibacter merdipullorum (assembly GCA_019117125.1). GTDB lineage: Bacteria > Bacillota > Clostridia > Lachnospirales > Lachnospiraceae > Mediterraneibacter > Mediterraneibacter merdipullorum. The sequence continues at coordinate 31,420 of DXAL01000046.1, read as the reverse complement.
TTCCGGCTTTGCGGATGAGCTTCTTTAATTTTTCCGGGAGATTCGTCCCCGGAAGAGCTCTCATGTCTGTAAAATATACTTTTGATATTCCCATCAGTCTCTTCCTCCTTTATTTCCTTTTTGCCACACAGTAAGTCGTAGCTGTCACAGCCGCCGCCAGGCTTCCGGACTCATCCTTCACATCGATGCGGTAATATCCGGTCGTCTTTCCGTTTTTCACACACACCGCTTCCGCCGTCAGGATATCTCCCTTTGCCGGCGTCAGATAGGTAATCTCGGAATTGAGCGACACGGTCCCGAGCTCCTGCCAGTTGGCTGCCACTGCGAGGGCAAAGTCGGCAAGTGTGAAATACACGCCTCCCATCACCGCGCCCATGGCATTCCTGTGGCGGTCCTCAACCTTCAGGCTGCACTTTGCATAGTGGTCGTCCACCTCTTCGATGACCGCTCCGTTCTCTGTCGCGAACCTGTCGTTCTGGAACAGACGGATGGTCTCTTCCGATGGTTTCATGACATCATCACCTCCAATTTTTCAACGAAAACAGTATACAAAACCTCCACTTGTCACCTGCAATGAAAAACGCAACTCCCCTGAAAATCCTGGAGTTGCGTCCCATATACAAAAGCCGGAAATCAGACTTGAACTGACGACCCCTTCATTACGAGTGAAGTGCTCTACCGACTGAGCTATTCCGGCTTATCGCCCGTCCTTTTGACGAGCCTTAGCTATTATATCTCTTTTTCGGATAAATTTCAACTGTTTTTTTCGCAATTTCCACGTTCGGAGCTTTCGGAGTTTTCCGCCGGTTTCATATGCACGGTGATATGATTATACGGTATCTCGATTCCTTCTTCATCAAACGTGAGCTTTATCTGCTCCATCAGACGCCAGCGGACAGCCCAGTATTCCTCCGTCTTCACCCACGCCCGCAGTCCCAGGACTACGGCGCTCTCGCCCAGAGAGTCTACGAACACCCGCATCTCTTCCTCCTGTATGATGCCGGGGTCCTGGCAGAGCATATCCTCTATCAGCTTCTTTGCCTTCTTCAGGTCCGCGCCGTAGTCGATGCCTACCTTCAGGTCCAGCTGCCGCTCCGGTCTCGCGGTCACATTGGTCAGGCTGTTCTCCGTCAGGATGCTGTTGGGCACGACCACGGTCTGGTTGTCCACTGTCGCCATCCTGGTGTAGAATATCTGGATTTCCTTTACCGTTCCCTCGATTTCTTCCTGGGGAACGATGATATAGTCGCCCACTGCGAAGGGCTTCAGCAGCAGGATAAGGATTCCCCCGGCGAAGTTCGACAGGCTCCCCTGGAGCGCCAGACCGAGCGCCACGCCCGCAGATGCGATGAGTGCTGCGATAGAGGAGGATTCGATGCCGAAGTTGGACGCAATCATAAAGACAAGGAGCGCATACAGCCCGAATTTGAGCATGGAATCCACGAACTGCATCACGCCTGCATCCACACTGGTCCGCTCAAAAGAGCGACGGACAATCTTCCGTATCCACTTGATGACCTTCCCGCCGATAAAGAAAAAGACGAGCGCCAGGAGCACACGCATCCCGAAGCCCGCGATATTCGGGATATTGTCCTGGATGAGCTGAAAAAGCTGGTTCACGTCCTGCGCCGCGTCGCCGGCTGCATCCGGCTGTATCACATCCTGAATCATCTTCCGAACCTCCTGTCCTGCTTTTCCTTCTTTATTTCAGTGCGAGGAACGCGCACAGATTCCCCCGCCGGTCTCCCATGGCTCTGTGGGAATAGAGAATGCGGCTGTTGCACCGGGTGCACACATTCGTCACCGCGATGTGTTCCCTGCGGATTCCCGCCTCAAGGAAAATCCGTTCGTTCGCCTTCCACAGATTGAGCTGGTATTTTCCGTCCGGCTTCTGATAAAACAATTCCTGCCACCATTGCCGGTCAAAGTTTTCCCGGAACTGCTCTGCGACATCCTCGCTCACCTCATAGCAGTCCATGCAGATGGACGGTCCCACAGCCGCAAGGATGTCCTCCGGTCTGGAGCCGTACTGCCGCCCCATCAGTTCCACGGTCTTTCTGCCAATCTTCCCGACTGTGCCGCGCCATCCGGAATGGCTCAGCCCGATGACCTTCCGGACCGGGTCCACAAAGAACAGGGGAACACAGTCCGCATAGGATGTCACAAGGCAGAGTCCCGGCACGTTGGTCACCAGTCCGTCCACATCGGTGTAATCCCGCTCCCGGACGATGCCCTTTCCCCGGTCTTCCTCTGTCACAACTCTCACATTTGTGGTGTGGGTCTGCTTTGAGAGCACCATATCTTCGCAGCGCACGCCCAGGGTCCTGCCGATGCGGCGGAAATTCTCCTGTACCGCCTCCCGCTCGTCCCCGCGGTCAAAGCTCAAGTTCAGGGAGGCATAGCAGCCTTTGCTCACGCCGCCAAGCCTCGTGGAAAATCCGTGCCGGACCAGACCGGTCTCATCGAAAAGCCGGTAGGAGAGACACGGCGTCTCCCCTTCTGTCTCGTGGAAAACCGGTTCCTCATTTTTGTAGTTCAGACCAAGACTCATTTCGTTCACCCGCCGAACGCATTTGGGATATGCGTCAGCTTCTCTCCTTCTATCCCGACCACATCGAACCTGCAGGGCACGTCTCCGATGCCGTGCTCTTTCAGATAATGCATGGCGCACCGGAAGATGACCGCCTGTTTGGCGGCGTCCACCGCTTCCAGCGGGCTTCCCTTCCTTCCGTCCGACCGGTATTTTACTTCACAGAACACCAGATATCTCCCGTCCTTTGCGATGATGTCGATTTCTCCGTACCGGCAGCGGTAATTATAGTCCAGTATCTGATATCCCATTCTCTCCAGGCAGGCGCCCGCCTGCTTTTCATAATACGCGCCCGTCTTCCGCCGGTTCATCCGGCGCCCGGCTGTATTTCCTGTTCGGTTCTCCCGCTCGTTCATTCGATAAAATTCCCGATAAATGTCTTTCTGTGGATAGGCGTGGCGCCCAGTTTTTTCAGCGCCTCGATGTGTTCCCGCGAGCCGTATCCCTTGTGCTGTGCGAACCCGTATCCCGGCAGCACTTCCTCATACTGCACCATCAGCCGGTCCCTGGTCACCTTTGCGATGATGCTCGCCGCCGCGATGGACACGCTCTTTGCATCTCCTTTGATGATGGGGACCTGGGGGATGTCAAGCCCCGGGATGGTCACGGCGTCGTTGAGCAGAAGGTCGGGCGTTACGCCCAGCTTCTCCACTGCCTGCCGCATAGCCTCATAGGTTGCCTGAAGGATGTTTATCTCATCGATGCGGGCAGGGGATGCCATCCCTATGCCCACTGCTTCCGCCTTCTCCATAATCTCATCGTACAGAAGTTCCCGCTTTGCAGCCGAGAGCTTCTTCGAGTCATTGAGCCAGAGTATCTCGCAGTCTGCCGGCAGGATGACAGCGCCTGCCACGACCGGACCGGCAAGGGGTCCTCTGCCCGCCTCGTCAATGCCGCAGATGTACCGGCAGTCCCTGTGCTGTTCCTCATAGGTCCGCATGAGCGCCAGACGCTCCCGCTCCTTTTTCAGGGCTTCCTCCTGCCTGCGGTACTTTTGGATGAGCGCCTGCACGCCTGCGCGGGTATCCTGCGCGTATCTCTCGTACAGGTCTTTCCTCTGCCTCTCATCCGCCTGTCCGAATTCTTCTTTGATCTGCGCGATTGCCTTACTCATGCTTTATCACTCCAAAATCCGAAAGAGGCCATATCCGCACCCACGCACGTCCCAGGAGTTCGTCCCGGTGTATCGGTCCCACATTGGAATTCCGGCTGTCCGTGCTGTTATTCCGGTTGTCCCCCATGACGAAGTACTCATCCTCTCCGAGCGTGAGGGGTTCTTCCGCCATCCCCGGATTATTGATGACTTCATTTCCGTAATGCTCATGCAGCGGCTGTCCGTCGATATAGACCATCCCGTCGATAATCTGGATGGTCTCTCCCGGCAGCCCGATGATGCGCTTGATATAGTAGGTACCCTTTTCATACCGGTATGGGAATACGACGATGTCGTAGCGTTTTGGTTCGCGGAACCGGTAGGATATCTTATCTACGATGAGCTGGTCGCCGCTGGAGAGCGTGGTCGCCATGGACTCTCCGCTCACTTCCGTCCTCTGCCCCACAAATGTGACGACAAGCCAGGCGGCGCACACAGCGAGGATGATGACTGCAATCCAGCCCAGAAGTTCTTTTACAATGCCTTTCATTTTCTCTGTCCTTCCTGTGCCGGTCCGTCTGAAGATGCATCCGGCGTTTTTCCTGCAGGTGCCCCCGGCATGTTTTCCCCGGGTCCGTCCGGCATCTCCAGCGTGATGCGCCCGAGTCTTCCGTCCCGGAAATCATCCAGCAGTATGGACGCTGCTTTCTCCGTATCCAGTTCGCTGCCCCGCACCAGGCAGTGACGGCTCTTCGCAATCTCCCGGAGGCATCCGTACGGGTCGCCGGCATCCGGGATGGCATACTTCCGGGCGACCGCGCCCGGACAGCACAGGTCCAGATATTTTATCAATTCTGCCGCAAGCTCTTCCGTCTGCAGTATCTCATCCTTTATCGAACCGATAAAGGCAAGTTTTAATCCCACTTCCTGGTCCTCAAACTTCGGCCAGAGGATGCCCGGCGTGTCGAGAAGTTCCACATTTTTATTCAGGCGTATCCACTGCTTGCCCTTCGTAACGCCCGGACGGTTCCCTGTCTTTGCGCACGCCTTGCCTGCAAGCGCATTGATAAATGTGGATTTACCCACATTCGGGATGCCGACCACCATGGCGCGCACCGGACGGTTGAGTATCCCCCTCTTCCGGTCCCGCTCCGTCTTCTCCCGGCACGCTTCCTGGATAGCGGACTGGATGGATTTGATGCCGCCGCCTTTCCTGGAATTTACCTTCACGGCAGTGTATCCCCTGTCACGGAAATATTCCACCCAGACATCGTTGGAGCAATCGTCCGCCAGGTCCGCCTTATTGAGCAGCACCAGCCGCGCTTTCCCCTTCCCGAGTTCATCGATGTCCGGATTTCTGCTGGATGCCGGGATACGGGCATCCACAAGCTCGATGATAAGGTCGATGAGCCTGATATTTTCCTGCATCATCCTCCGGGCTTTTGTCATGTGCCCCGGATACCACTGAAAATGCATATTGTTCCTCCTTTGGGGGACCTGCGCGCTCTCCGGGCAGAAGTTTATCTGACCAGCCCCCGGTCTTCCTTCGGACTGACGATGAACCATGCCTGTCCGTATATCTCATCCCTGCCGACCGCGCCGATGTTTGAAAGCCTGCTGTCGTCGCTGGCAGAAGCATTGTCCCCTATCACAAAATACTCGTCTTCCCCTACAGTCACCGTTTCTTCGGCAATCCCTGCATAGGAAAGGTCCGACACATAGATGTCCTCTGTCAGTTCTTCCCCGTTTATCAGGAGCTTCCCGTCCTCAATCCGGACCGACTCTCCCGGCAGCCCCACAACGCGCTTCAGGGAGTAATGTCCCTTATCCTCCTTGCGGAACGCCACCACGTCCCCTCTGCCCGGACCTTTGAACTGATAGATGAGCCGGTTTATCATCACCACATCGCCGTTCTCCAGCGCCGGGGACATGGAATCTCCGGCCATGCTCACCCGCTGCCCGAATGCGGCGACGAGAAAGACTGCCAGCATGCAGACGATGAGCAGCTCTGCGCCCCACACTGCGAGTTCCCTGAACCATCCCGCAAGCCCGCTCCTGTTCCGGTATATCTTTTCACGGGCAGAAGAAAGGGGCGCTTTCACATCTTTCAAATGAAGCTCCCTGCGGGTCCGGCTCTTTGCTCTTCTCCTCCCGGTCTTTCCGCTTCCGCCCCGCCTCTTTTTTTTCCTGCGGAAATCCAAATCCTGCATACTTCCTCCAATTTACAAAAGCTGCCCGGCAGTTTTCCTGTTTTAGAAAAGAGGGACAATATACAACTTTGTAATTGTCCCTCTCATAGTTACTATTTTACTAATTCTTTTACCTTTGCAGCTTTTCCGACACGTTTTCTCAGGTAGTTCAGTTTCGCTCTTCTTACTTTACCTCTGCGGACAACCTCTACTTTTTCTACGTGCGGAGAGTGGAGCGGCCATGTCTTCTCAACGCCGATTCCGTTGGACGTCTTTCTCACTGTGAATGTAGCTCTTGCGCCGCCGCCCTGTTTCTTGAGGACGGTTCCCTCAAATACCTGGATTCTCTCGCGGTTTCCCTCTTTGATTTTCGCGTGTACCCTTACGGTATCGCCGACATTGAACTCCGGTACGTTCTCTTTTAACTGCTCTGCTTCAATCTTTCTGATAATCTCGTTCATTTTTTGTGTGACCTCCTTCATATTTGACGTTCTTAACACATCTGTGTGCCAGAGGACCATCGCTCTTCTTTTCACAACTGTTGTAGTTTACCATACTTTCCCGGGATTTGCAAGCCCTAATCTTCGTGTTCTTCTATCCACTGCCGGAGCCATTTCTGTTCCTTCTCTGTCAGTTCGCATCGTTCCAGCAGGTCCGGTCTGCGCTCATAGGTCCGGATGATGGACTGTTCCCTGCGCCATTTCTCGATATTGGCGTGATGCCCGGACAGGAGTACGGGCGGGACTTTCTTCCCGTGCCACTCCTCAGGGCGGGAGTACTGAGGGTACTCCAGCAGATTGTCCTGGAAAGACTCAAATTCCGCGGACACATCATTGTGAAGGACGCCCGGGACCAGCCGGGATATGGCGTCCACCATGACCATGGCTGGAAGCTCCCCGCCGGTGAGCACATAGTCCCCGATGGAGACATAATCTGTCACGATTTCTTCGAGCACGCGCTCATCGATTCCCTCATAATGACCGCAGAGCAGTATCAGGTCTTCCTCCTGTGCAAGCTCCTCCGCCATCTTCTGGTCAAATACGTGCCCCTGCGGGGAGAGATAGACCGTGCGTGGACGTCCGCCCGTCTTCTCCGCCACAGCCTGATGCGCCAGATAGACCGGTTCCGCCTGCATCAGCATCCCGGCTCCGCCGCCGTAGGGATAATCGTCCACGCTCTGGTGTTTGTTAAATGCATAATCGCGGATGTTGACTGCCTCAATGGATAAGAGCCCCGCGCTGACCGCCCGTCCGATGATGCTCGTATTGAGCCCGTCCCGCACCATCTCAGGGAATAAGGTAAGTATATGAAAATTCATCCTCTGTCGCTCCTTGCTGATTTTCCGCCTGTACAGGCAGACCACTGCCTCTCTTATAAAAGTCCCTCAAGAAGGCGTATCTTCATCTTCCGCGCCTCCACATCCACATCCAGGATACAGTCCCGGATGGCGGGCACGAGCACTTCCCCGTGGCTGTCTGTATCGATGACATAGACTTCATTGGCGCCGGTCTCCATGACATCTCTCAGCACGCCGAAATGCTCCCCGTCCGTTTCCACGTCCATCCCGATGAGGTCCGCGATGTAGTACTCATTTTCTCCCAGCGCCACCGCGTCCTCCCGGGAGACAAGAAGCGCGCTTCCCTTATACTGCTCGATGTCATTGATGTTATCGATGCCCCTGAACTTCACAATCACGAACTGCTTAAAGAACTTCACCGACTGGACTTCCAGTTCCAGCCGTTCGCGGCCGGTATCCAGGAGCACCTTTTTCAGTTTTTTGAAACGGAGCGCATCGTCCGTCGTGGGAAAGACTTTCACCTCGCCCCGTATCCCGTGTGTGGAAGAGATGACCCCCACCTGAAGGAACTGTTCCATGGGCTTTCTCCTTTCTGCTGTGCGGAAAAAGAAAGGGGCAGGCTCTCCGCACCCGGAAAACTGTCCCTCTTTCTCTTCGCATCCATATCTGCTATACAATATCGACGACGACTCTCTTATCTTCCTTTGCCGCTGCCGCTTTCACAACCGAACGGATCGCTTTTGCGATGCGTCCCTGCTTGCCTATCACCTTCCCCATATCGCCTTCTGCCACATGGAGTTCGAGCACGGTCGTGCGCCCTTCCTGTTTCTCATTGACAGAGACTTCGTCCGGGTGGTCGACAAGCGCTTTTGCGATAACTTCTACTAATTCTTTCATCTTATGCGCACCTCCGCGGAGTCTGCCTATTTCTCGATACCTGCTGCCTTGAAGATTTTTCCGACTACTTCTGTCGGCTGCGCGCCGTTGCTCAGCCACTTCTTCGCCGCCTCTTCGTCAACTTTGATCGCGCTCGGCTCACAGTTCGGGTCGTATGTTCCGATTTCCTCGATGAACCTTCCGTCTCTCGGAGACCTGGAATCCGCTACGACAATCCTGTAAAACGGTGCTTTCTTCTGTCCCATTCTTCTTAATCTGATTTTTACTGCCATTTTCTGTCACCTCTTAAAATTTTTTCTCTTTGTTTTGTTTCTCCTGCCGTTGGCTCCGCCGCACATGCAGCCGGCAGCCTCCGGCATGTTCTATGTGTTAAAAGGGGAATCTGAACCTGCCCCTCTTGCCACCTTTTCCGCCCATCATCCCGGGGAGCTTCTTCATCATCTTCCGGGATTCGTTGAACTGTTTGACCATCCGGTTCACCTCTGCGATATCGACCCCCGCGCCCCGCGCGATGCGGTGCTTCCGCGAGGGATTGAGGATATCCGGGTCCCGGCGTTCTTCCGGCGTCATGGAGTGTATCATCGCCTCCATCCGCGCCATCCGCTTTTCATTTTCCTCGGAGTCGAAATCCGGCATCTTTCCTCTGCCGCCGAGCCCGCCCATCCCGGGCATCATGCTCATGATGCTGGACAGACCGCCCATCTTGCGCATCTGTTCCATGCTGTCCAGATAATCGTCGAAGTCGAACTGGGCTTTCTTCATCTTGTCCGCCATCTTCATGGCTTTCTCCTGGTCCAGTTCCGCCCCCGCCTTCTCGATGAGGCTGAGCACGTCTCCCATGCCGAGGATGCGGGACGCCATCCGGTCCGGATAGAACTGCTCCAGGTCGGAGAGCTTCTCTCCCATGCCCACATACAGGATGGGCCTGCCGGTCACCGCTTTGATGGAAAGCGCGGCGCCGCCCCTGGTGTCGCCGTCCAGCTTTGTGACGATGACGCCGTCGATGCCAATCTTTTCATTGAAAGAACCGGCCACATTGACCGCGTCCTGACCGGTCATGGCGTCCACCACGAGGATGGTCTGATGGACGTCGACCGCCTCTTTGATTTCCTGTAACTCCGCCATCATGTCCTCATCGATGTGGAGACGTCCGGCTGTATCGAGTATCACAATGTTGTTGCCGTTCTTCGCCGCGTGCTGCACGGCTGCCCTGGCGATATCCGCCGGGCGGTTCTTATCTCCCATGGAAAATACTTCCACGCCCTGCTTCTCCCCGTTTATCTGCAGCTGTTTGATTGCCGCGGGACGGTAGACGTCGCATGCCACGAGAAGGGGCTTCTTGCCCTTTAACTTGAACTTGCCCGCCAGCTTCGCCGTGGTCGTAGTCTTACCTGCGCCCTGGAGGCCTGCCATCATGATGACCGTCATGGCGCTCCCGGGCTGAAGCCGGATTTCCGTCGTCTCGGAACCCATGAGCTTTACCAGCTCTTCGTTGACGATTTTTATCACCATCTGCCCCGGGTTCAGTCCGTTCATCACGTCCTGCCCGACGGCGCGCTCCTGCACGTCTTTGATAAATCCTTTGACGACCCTGAAGTTGACGTCCGCCTCAAGGAGCGCCATCCGGACTTCCTTAAGCGCCGCCTTCACATCGTCTTCCGTCAGCCTTCCCTTGCTGCGCAGATTGCGGAATACATTCTGTAATTTCTCAGTTAAACTGTCAAATGCCATCGATATCTTCCCTCTGCCATTCTCACGGTCCCCGCCGCATTCCGGGACCTTCTGCTACAATTCCTGTATGATGCCGTCCGAGATTTCCCGGAGTTTCTTCCGTATCGCTTCCGGGTCCTGCTCCCGCTGCTCCCATTCATCCAGGATGCCGTCTATCTCCCTGACCTTCTCCTTTACCGAGAGGAACCGCTCCACCAGATGGAGCTTCTCTTCATAGCCCTCCAGCGCTTTCTGACAGCGGCGTATCAGGTCATGCACGCCCTGGCGGCTGATGCCCGCACTCTCCGCAATCTCACTCAGGGACAGGTCGTCGAGGATAAACTGCTCATAGACCTCTTTCTGATGGGGCGTAAGGAGTTCCCCGTAAAAATCATATAGTAAAGCCTGCTCTAAAATCTTGTTCATCACAGTCACCTTTGCTATCATACACGAAAGGAATTTTGCTGTCAAGTATTTTTTCTTGACAGTTTCAGGCATGCATCAGCTTCCCCATGTCCAGCATCCCCCATCCGGCTTCCGTCCCCGGTCCCGGCACGCAGGATTCCCGCAGTTTTAACTTCACTTCCACATTCGTCATATCCGGATATCTGGAGAGCAGGCACGCGACCGCCCCGGATATGACCGGAGTCGCCATCGAAGTGCCTGTCTTCATGATATAGGGATGTTCTCCCGGTTTCCCGTACCGCGCATTGCAGCTGATGATGCCTGTTCCCGGAGCGAACACATCCGGCTTGACGACGCAGGAAGCGGTGGGACCCCGCCCGGAGTAATTCACGTGATTTTTCCGCCGGTACCCCGGCGGTATCTCCGTATCCGGAACGCCCACTGTGATGACTTTCCTGCTGTTGCCCGGCACCGCCACGGTCCCTTCCCCGGGACCGTAGTTTCCCGCAGAGACGACCACCACAAGCCCGCTGTCCCACATCTCCTCCACCGCGTCAAGGAACCGCTGTTTCTGTTCCCCAGACAGACCGGGCTGCGTCCCTACGGAAATATTGACAATCCGGATGTCATACCTCTTTCGGATATCCAGAAGCCACCGGATTCCCCGGAGTACATGTTCCACATTTCCGTTTCCCTCCCGGTCCAGGACCTTTCCAGCCACCAGCAGGACCTCCGGCGCCATTCCCGCATAGACTCCCCGGGACGCTCTCCCGTCCCCTCCCAGGATGCCGGCGACATGAGTGCCATGCCCGCTGTCATCCCGGGTGCTTCTCTCTTCTCCGGTAAAGTCCCGGAACAAAGCGATGCGCCCCCGCAGGTCCGGATGTTCCGCAATGCCCGTATCCAGGAGCGCGGCGCAGACCCCCTTTCCTGTGTATTTCTTCATTATCATATCTTCACACCAGTATCCGACCGACTGCTTCACCCATTTCATGATGCTGCTCTTTTCCTCTTCCTTTATTAATCAGGATATTCACTGCAGGTCTTCTTTGTACCTCCGGCACACTTTCCCGTCCCCTGCATAATATAGAACTGTAAATAACCCAACTGGAGGATTAAACATGAGTGATTTAACTGCGACAAACTGTGGATGCGGATGTGACAACGGGAACGGAATGTCTTCCTGCCTGTGGCTCATCATTCTTCTGTGCTGCTGCGGCGGATGCGGCGGAAGCGGATTCGGCGGCGGATGCGGCAACGACAACTGCCTCTGGATCATCCTGCTCCTCTGCTGCTGCGGCGGTTTCGGCGGCAACGGCTGCGGCTGCTGATATCCGGACCATATCCGGCCCCTGGGGCGTGCGTCCGGGGGATGCCTTTCGAGCCGAAAAACACCTGCCCTCTGCTTTGGGGCAGGTGTTTTATGATTACCTGTAATTTTCTCCGTCTCTTCTCTGTCTCTCTGTATTTTCCCGGAGGCTTCCTTCGCCTGCGTTCTGCTTTTCCTTCTTTTCCACATCCAGACGTTTCTTCAGCATGCATTCCTCGTCGATCTCGTAAACAGCGTTTCCGTCAATAATCAGTTTTCTTGACACAGCCTTTTTCATTCCTTTCTCTTTGTTCCATTATTATTTTATGAAGCCTGCTCCTTTCTGCCAAAACTCAGCATTCCCGCAAAAAATCCATCTTATGCGCCGCCCCTGGGATTCATATCTTTCCCGGGGCTTTCATATATATCAGATAACGCTGTATGCAGGGAGTCCAGGGAAATGAAGACGGAGATGCCCGGACCGATGACGCCCTTTGACGAACTTGTCACCACGCCGGAACTGCAGATGTTAAAGCTCATCCTTCCTTTCGCGCCGTCCGCCGGCAGGCAGGCAATCGCATCCTGCGTCAAATTCCTGGAACTCAAAAGGACTATCCTGCTCTTTCAGAACGGCGGGTTCTGCGCCCTGGAGCACATGGGTGCAGGGATAGCGGCCCAGGGGACAGAGGAAGGCGCTTCCCCTCCCGTCTTCCGGATGCTGGAGAGCTTCCGCCCTTATCTCAGACCCGAAGACGCCGCGGCGCTGGACCAGATACTCTCGGTCCGGGAAATGATGTCCGTCATGGAAGCGTTTCAGGATGGCCCGGACGGAAAAGGCAGCATGCCGGAACCTGCGGATATCTTAAGCGGGATGTTCTCACCTGAACAGCAGGAGATGTTCCGGATGTACAGCGAGATGTTTTCTCCGTCTCCGGACGGAGAAGAGAAAGGAGCAGATGGAAATGGACAGCGAATGGATGAACAATCCGGCAATGAAAAATATGGACCCGGCGAAGGTGGAACTGATACGGATGGCGGCTGAACAGACCGCCGGAAAGTCCGGAAAAGACCTGGCGCCCGTCATGCTGGCGCTCATCACCGGCGCGAACAGACAGGGAATCCGGTTCACACCGGACGAAGTCACACTCATACTGGAAATTCTGAAAAAAGGGAAAAACAAAAAAGAACAGAGTCAGATCGACCGGATGATGCAGATGACAAGTTCCATCTTTCAGAAATATCAGAAGTAGGGATAGCGTCAGTGTACAAAGGGGCAATACGGTCGTTGTACACTGACGCTAGCATCTGTCCGGAGAAAGCACGAAGTACACAGGGCGGCAGAGGATGCCGCCCTGATGGTGATGCCCGTTTATCTTCCGTAGAGTCTCGTCACTCTTGCGATTTCTCTTACGACCTCTCTGTCGAACTGACCTTTCTTCATCCGCCAGTCCCAGTTGCCGCCCAGCGTGGACGGGATATTGATGCGCGCCTCGCTTCCCAGGTTCAGGTAATCCTGCATGGGGATGACGCACAGGTCTGCCACGCTGCTCATCGCCAGGGCGATAAAGTCTTTTGCAAGGCTGTCTTCATCCAGCCTTTCCTTGCACATGTATTCTTTGGCAAAATCTCTCGCCTCTTTTCCCACTTCATGATACCATCCCCTCACAGTATCGTTGTCATGGGTGCCGGTGTAGACCACGCAGTTGGTCGGATAGGTGTGGGGCAGATAGTTCGAGGACTCCCGCGCGTCAAATGCGAACTGCAGCACTTTCATGCCCGGGAAGCCGCTGTCGCTCAGCAGTCTGAGTACGCCCGGCGTTAAAAATCCAAGGTCTTCCGCGATGATAGCCGGTCTTCCAAGCCTTGCTTCTATGGCGCGGAACAAATCCATCCCCGGTCCCGGCAGCCATCTGCCGTTCTCCGCCGTTTTGTCTCCGTAAGGGATGCAGTAGTACTCGTCGAATCCGCGGAAATGGTCGATGCGGACTACGTCGTAGAGCTTGAAGCAGTACTCAATCCTGCGTATCCACCAGTCATAGCCGGTCTGTCTGTGGTATTCCCAGTTGTAGAGCGGATTGCCCCAGAGCTGTCCGGTGGCGGAAAATGCATCCGGCGGGCAGCCTGCCACTCCGGTCGGTTCATTCTTCTCGTTGAACTGGAACATCTGGGGCGCCGCCCAGGTATCCGCACTGTCAAACGCCACATAGATGGGGATATCCCCGATAATCCGGATGCCCTTTTCATTGGCGTAGGCATGCAGCCTCTTCCACTGTCTGTCAAACTCGTACTGCTGGAACTTGTAGAATCCAATCTCCCCTGCAAATCGTTCCCTCGCCTCATTGAGCGCGTTCCAGTCCCTGTTTTTCAGCGGCTCGTCCCACTCGCTCCAGCTCACTCCATTGCAGGAATCCTTGATTGCCATGTAGAGGCTGTAATCCTCCAGCCAGTATGCCTGTTCCGACACAAACGCCTGATATTCCCCGCCGGATTCCTGACCGCTCTCGCGGAAGCGGTCATAGGCTTTGCGGAGGACTTTGAACCTGGACCGGTATATCTTCTCGTATTCAATGATGTCCGATTTCCCGAAATCATATCGCCTGCACTCGGCCCTCGTGAGCAGCCCTTCTTCAATGAGCGTCTCAAGGTCGATAAAATACGGATTCCCCGCATATGTAGAGAACGACTGATAGGGAGAATCGCCGTAACCGGTCGGTCCAAGCGGTAATATCTGCCAGTAGCTCTGTCCGGCTTCTCTGAGCATATCTACAAATTCATAGGCTTCCTTTGAAAAACATCCGATCCCGTATTTTGACGGCAGGGAAAACACCGGTAATAAGATTCCGCTCGCTCTTTTCATTTCTGATTCCTTTCTTTTTCCTCTTTTTTTTATTCCATGCTGCCGGATGGGCTGCATTTCATACTGGATTTTCTTTTTACGGCACATAAAGCCATGCGGTCCCAAGCGGACCACATGACTTTATGTCTGTGTGTCTTACAGATGCCAGATATCCCGGTTGTATTCTTCGATGGTGCGGTCGGATGAGAAGAATCCGGCATTCGCGATGTTGACCAGCGCCATCTGCGCCCATTTCCTGCGGTCTGCATATGCCACGAGGGCTTTCTCCTTCGCCTCTTTGTAGGAGTCGAAATCAAGGAGCGTCATGAACCAGTCTTTGTTTATCAGTTCGTTCCTGAGACGGTTCAGGTTTTCCCCGCAGCCGACCTTTAACATCTCTTCACTTGTGATAAAGTCGATTGCAGCTCTTATGGCTTCATTGTGCTCATAGTAATCCCTGGACACATAGTCCGCTTTCGCATAATGTCCGATGACCTCGTCGCTGGAAGCGCCGAATACAAAGATATTGTCGTCACCCACCGCTTCGTGTATCTCTACGTTTGCACCGTCTTCCGTCCCCAGCGTCACGGCTCCGTTGAGCATGAACTTCATGTTTCCGGTTCCGCTCGCCTCTTTGGACGCGAGTGAAATCTGCTCGGAAATATCACACGCAGGTATCAATTTTCCTGCTTTCGTCACATTATAGTTTTCAACCATGATGACGCGCAGATATTTGTTCACATCCGGGTCCTTGTTGATGATTTCCTGAAGGCAGAGTATCAGGTGGATGATATCCTTGGCTATCACGTATGCCGGAGCCGCTTTCGCGCCGAATATCGCCGTCACCGGAGCCGCCGGTATCCTGCCCGCCTTAATCTCCAGATATTTGTCGATGATATACAGGGCGTTGAGCTGCTGGCGTTTGTACTCGTGGAGGCGTTTTACCTGGATATCAAAGATGGTATCCGGACTCACTTCCAGTCCCTGTGTCTTCTTCAGGTATGCGCACAGGTCTTCCTTGTTCTGATGCTTGATGGCAAGCAGCCTGTCAAGGACCTTTTCATCCTCTTTGTACGCCATGAGCTTTTTCAGCTCTGCCGCGTCTTTTTTGTATCCTTCCCCGATGGTCTCATCCAGGAATGCCGCCAGGCGCGGGTTGCAGTGGAGCAGCCAGCGGCGGAATGTGATGCCGTTCGTCTTGTTGTTGAACTTCTCCGGATAGATGCGGTAGAAGTTGTTCAGCTCAGAGTTTTTCAGGATTTCCGTGTGCAGGGCTGCCACACCGTTTACGCTGAATCCGTAGTGGATGTCGATGTGCGCCATGTGGACCGTCTCATTGCGGTCGATGATGGCAACGCTCTCATCCGCATATTTTCTCCTTACTTTGTCATCCAGCACCTCGATGATGGGCATGAGCTGCGGGACTACCTTTTTGAGATAATAGACCGGCCATTTCTCCAGCGCTTCCGCAAGTATCGTGTGGTTCGTGTAGGCGCAGGTCCTGGAGACCACATCAATGGCGTCGTCCATTTCCATTCCCCGCTCCATGAGCAGACGGATGAGTTCGGGGATGACCATCGTAGGATGGGTGTCGTTAATCTGTATCACGGCATAGTCCGGCAGGTCGTACAGATTGCTCCCCTTTGCCGTGCACTCGTCGAGAATGAGCTGCGCGCCGCTGCTGACCATGAAATACTGCTGGTAGATGCGCAGAAGCCTGCCCTGCTCATCGCTGTCGTCCGGATAGAGGAACAGCGTCAGATTCTTCCGGATGTCCTCTTTGTCAAATGCGATGCCGTCCTCCACGATTGACTCATCTACGGAGTCGATATCGAAAAGATGCAGTTTATTGGTCGTACTGTTGTAGCCTGTCACCTCAATGTCATACATCCTCGCATGGACAGTGAGTCCTCTGAACTGTACCGGATAGACCGTATCCGTCTTTTTCAGCCAGGACTTTTCCTCAAGCCACGGGTTCGGCGTCTCCTTCTGCAGATGGTCCTCAAACTCCTGTTTAAACAGACCCAGGTGGTAGTTCAGTCCGATGCCGTCGCCGGCAAGCCCGAGCGTGGCGATGGAATCAAGAAAACATGCAGCCAGACGTCCCAGCCCGCCGTTTCCGAGGGACGGCTCCGGCTCCACTTCCTCGATTGCGCAGATGTCTTTCCCGTTCTTCTCAAGCATCTCCTTTACTTCCTGATAGATGCCAAGGTTTATCATGTTATTGGAGAGCAGCTTCCCGATGAGGAACTCCGCCGAAATATAGTAGAGCTTCTTCCCGCCGTCTGTACGCTCTTTCCCTGCCGCCATCTCCTGGACGAGGGCGAGCAGGCTGTCGTAAATCTCCCTGTCGGAAGCCTGAGCGACCGGTTTTTTGAGATACGCTTCTACTCTTTCCTGAATATTCATGGTAGTAGTACTCCTTTCAAAAAAATCACAACTGTAACCTTTTATTCGCATTATAATACGCTTTGCATGATAATTCTTGCAATATACTTCCCTTTTATTGTACAATCCTATCATCCCAGTTCAGCCCATGCACACGAAGGGAGGCAGAAACACATGAACCTGAACGAATACCAGAATTACCGCGAGACAAAACCGCATACAGCAGCTGATTTCCCGTACAACACTTATCTGTGTTCCATCCCCGGGGATTTTTCATCCGTCCCCCTCCACTGGCACGCAGAGCTGGAAATGATTGTCATCAAAAAAGGGCGGGGCATCGTCTCCGCGGACCTGGAAAAGCGGCACGTCGCATCCGGTGATATTATTTTAATCCGTCCGGGGCAGCTTCATTCCATCGAACAGGACCAGAATTACGATATGGAGTATGAAAATATCATCATGAAGCCGGAACTGCTCGCCGCCGGGGAGAACGACCTGTGCGCCGTGCGCTGGATTTTTCCGTTTATGAAGGGCGACATTGCATCCGAAACATTTCTGACGCCCGCACTGCCCTACTACCGCGACGCGGCGGAATGCATCCGGCAGATAGACCTGCTCTGCGATTCCCGCACAGAAGGATATCAGCTCGGCGTAAAAGGGCTGCTCTTCCGGTTCTTCTTTCTGCTCATCTCCAACCGGCAGGAACAAAAAGAGACTTCATCTGCAGCACAGACAAAGTCTCTCGAAAAAATGAAGACCATTTTAAAATATGTGGAAGACCATTATCCCGAGCGCATCACCATCGACGACATGGCAGAACTTACTTACTACAGCAAGTCCCATTTCATGAAGTTCTTCAAGCAGCACATGGGCACCGGCTTCACCGATTACCTGAACAACTACCGGCTTGCCATGGCAAAGCGCCTGCTCCGGACTTCGGACCGCTCCATCCTGGAGATTGCCGGGCAGAGCGGATTTGAAAACCTGTCCTACTTCAACCGCATCTTCAAGCGGAAATACGGGATATCGTCGGGCAAGGCCCGGAAAGCGGACTGAAAAGCCTTATTTTCCGAACCCGCAGTTCGGATAGGTGCACACCTCACAGTTCAGGCACAGCCCGCCCTCGCCGAGGGAATAGAAATCTTCCGCGCAGAGACGCTCTCCTGCTGCGATGCGCGGCAGGACCAGGTCGAAAATCGTGCGTTTCGCATACATCACACAGCCGGGAAGCCCCATGACCGGGATGTCCCCGCCCTTTTCCCTTTTCTGATAAGCCAGCATGAACATCGCACCCGGGAGCACCGGCGCCCCGTAGGTGATGACCTCGCCGGATGCATTGCGGATGGCAAGCGGTGTCCGGTCATCCGGGTCGACGCTCATGCCGCCGGTGCAGACGACCATGTCCGCGCCTTTTTTTATCCATTCCCGGATGGCATTTTCCGTCATCTCCGAACGGTCGTCGCTGAGCACATTGCCCAGCACTTCTATGCCGTACTCTTCCAGCTTTGCTCTTACCACCGGAGTAAACCTGTCTTCAATGCGTCCGCGAAAGACTTCACTTCCCGTTGTCACAATGCCGGCTTTCATCTTCCGGAAAGGCAGGATGCGAAATATCGGTCCGCCTTCGCAGATTTCTTTCACCCGTTCCATCTTCGCCTCTTCGATGACGAGGGGCACGACGCGCATCCCTGCGACTTTGTCTCCTTTTTTCACCGGGAAATCCCCGTGGCGGGAAGCCAGCACCATCTCGCCCATGGCGTTGACTTTCTGCAGTTTTTCCCGGTCAATCTTCAAAACCCCGTCTGTCTGCGCCGTCAGTTCAATCTTGCCTTCCTTCGGCTCAGAGTCTTTCATCCGGCTCCCTTCCCGGTCTCCCTGACACACCTGGCGGAGTATTTCCGCCGCATCATTTTCATGGAGCATGCCTTCCTGCTTCTCCCACACGTACAGATGCTCTTTCCCCACCGAAAGGAGCACCGGGATATCCTCCTGCGTCACCACATGTCCCTTCCGGAATACCGCATCCTTTACCATGCCCGGGATAATCTGGGTGATATCGTGGCAGAGCACGCTTCCAACGGCATCTTCCGTCTTAATCAGTTTCATCCGATCTCCTCCAGTTCTTTCATCCAGACCGCCGCGCATGCGTCGCTCGGCATCCGCCAGTCTCCTCTCGGGGAGAGCGCCACGGTACCAATCTTCGGTCCGTCAGGCAGGCAGGATCGCTTGAACTGCTGGCTGAAAAATCTCCGGTAGAACGTCTTCAGCCATTTCAGTATCGTCTCCCTGTCATAAACGCCTGCAAACGTCTGCTTGGCCAGCCGGAATATCTTCCCCGGCTCATATCCGAACCGGAGCATGTAGTATAAGAAGAAGTCGTGCAGTTCGTAAGGACCTACCAGGTCTTCCGTCTTCTGGGCGATATCGCCGTCTTTCGGCGGGAGCAGCTCCGGGCTCACCGGCGTATCCAGCACGTCATAGAGCACGTCCTTAAGCTTTTCATCCGGCGTCGTATCCGCCGCATATTTTACAAGATGACGGACCAGCGTCTTCGGCACGGATGCATTCACACCGTACATGGACATATGGTCCCCGTTATACGTCGCCCATCCCAGCGCCAGTTCGGACATATCCCCGGTGCCTGTCACCATGCCGCCCGTGCGGTTGGCAATGTCCATGAGCACCTGGGTGCGCTCCCGCGCCTGGGAATTTTCGTACGTCACATCGTGGGACTCCGGGTCCTGTCCGATATCGCGGAAATGGACCGTCACCGCTTCTGCAATGGGCACTTCCATCAGCGTTGCGCCTGTTTTTTCCGCCATGTCGCATGCATTGTGATAGGTCCGGTCCGTCGTGCCAAAGCAGGGCATGGTCACTGCGATGATGTCTTTCTTGTCCCTTCCAAGCATGTCGAACGCCCGCGCCGTCACAAGCAGCGCCAGCGTCGAATCCAGACCGCCGGAGATACCCACGACCGCAGTCTTTGCGTGGGTGTGTGCCAGACGTTTCTTCAGTCCCATCGCCTGGATGGTAAGGATTTCCTCACAGCGCTCTGCGCGGGTCTGCTCGTCTTCCGGCACGAAAGGCTTCCTCGGGAACGTCCTCGTAAGCACCGTATCCTCATGTTCTATCTCGAACGGAACCTGGAGAGGGATGCGCTTTCCCGGTCTCTGGAATGTCGTATTCTTCCTCCGCTCGCTGATGAGCCTGTGGATGTCCAGCTCCGAGCAGATAAGCTCATTGTGGTAACGCTCTGCCTGCCGGAGGATGGTCCCGTTCTCCGCGATGATGTTGTGTCCGCCGAACACCACATCCGTCGTGGACTCTCCCTCTCCCGCGTTGGCGTAGACATATCCGGCGATGAGCCGCGCCGACTGCCCGGCGATGAGCTCCCTGCGGTATCTGTCCTTTCCGATTGTCTCATCGCTGGCAGAGCAGTTCACGATGACCGTCGCGCCCCCGATGGCGGCTCCGATGCTCGGCGGCACCGGGGACCAGACATCCTCGCAGATTTCCGCAGACACGATGAGGTCTTTCATCTTTGTATCCTGGAACAGGATCTGAGGTCCGAACGGCACCTCCTCCCCGCGGAACCGGATGTATCCCGCAGCTTCCGGTCCCGGCGTGAACTGGCGCATCTCGTAGAACTCCCCGTAGTTTGGGAGAAATGTCTTCGTCGTGAAACCGATGATATTCCCCCGGTTCACTGCCGCCGCCACGTTGTAGAGCTTTCCGCTCACGCACAGCGGCGCTCCCACAAAGGCAAGGATATCCTTATCCGCCGTAAATTCTGCTATTTTTACCAGCGCGTCTTCCGCCGCCAAGAGGAGTGCATCCTGGGTGAACAAATCCCCGCACGTATATCCGGTCACGCACAGCTCCGGAAATACGAGAATCTTCGCTTTCTGCGCGCACGCCTCATCAATGGCGCTGCAGATTTTCTCTGTGTTGAACTCCACGTCCGCAACCCGGATATCAGGTGTGGCTGCGGCAACTTTTACAAATCCGTGTCTCATGTTTCCTCCTTTTCAGTTCTGTGCCTTTTTCAGCAGCGCCTTCAGTTCTTCCACTGTATACTGATACGCCGTATTACAGAAATGGCACTTGACTTCGATGTCTTTGCCGTCGTCTATCATCGCCTGTATCTCCTTTTTCCCGATGCTGACGATGGCTTTCTCGATGCGCTCTTTGGAGCAGTTGCAGGAGAACTGTACGGGCATCGTATCCGTGACTTCCATATCCAGCCCTTCCAGCACCTGGGAGAGCATCTCTTCCGGCGTATGCCCGTTATCCAGCATGGAGGTGACCGACGAGATGCTGCGGATGTTCTGCTCCAGCCTGTCCAGGACCTGATCCTCGATAAAGGGCATCACCTGCACGATGAACCCGCCGGCGCACCGCACCGTATTGTCCCCTTCCATGAGCACGCCCAGCCCCACCGAAGAGGGGACCTGCTCCGACGTGGCGAAATAATACGTCAGGTCCTCCGCGATTTCTCCGGTCTGCAGGATGGTCTGTCCGGAATAGGGCTCTTTTAATCCCATGTCCTTTATCACGGTCAGTACGCCCTGTCCCAGGGCGCCGCCCACGTCCAGCTTCCCGTTCTTTGCCGGGAGCATCACATCTGGGTCGAATACATATCCTTTCGCCCTGCCCTGGCTGTCTGCGGTCACGGTAAGCCCCTGTATCGGTCCGGAGCACTTAATCTGGACCGTCAGGACGTCCGTCGGATTCTTCATCATGCTCCCCATCATCACCGCGCCGGTCAGGAGCCTTCCCAGAGCCGCCGTCGCCACCGGGCTCGTCCTGTGGCGGCTTCTCGCCTCCTCCACCATCTCCGTGGTGACAGCCGCGAAGGCGCGTATCTGCGTGTTCGCCGCCGATGCCCTTACAAGATAATCTCTCATATTCTGCTGTCTCCTTCTTCTTACTTCTTACTTTTATTCTTTCTGATTTCTTTCCTGTTTTTCCCCTGCTTCGCTTCTGTTTCCGCTCACCTGGCGGATGCTCCCTTTTTCGCACTCCCGCGCGATGACGCATATCCGCTCGCTCTGTCCGGAAGGCGCTCCTTCTGTATCCATATCCCAGGCGCTCACAAACCTGAGCCCCGCCCGGTCCAGGAGCCGCTGTATCTCATCCAGCGTATATCCCCGCTGGAAGTGCGTCTCTTTGTACTTCCGGTACAGCGCTTCCCGGGAATCCTCTTTGTCCCGGATAAAGAGCGTCAGGTCGTACTCATTGATGCACTCTTCTTCATAATAATAGTTGTCCCAGATAAAACTGCACTCCCCCCGGTCTTCCGCGATGGTGCAGTCGCCCATCACGTCCCGGTACTTGTGAACCGTATTAAAATCAAACAGGAAGACTCCATCCGGGTCCAGGTAATTATTCACAAGACGGAGCACCTGCTCCAGCTCATCGGGCGCGGTCACATAGTTGATGGAATCGCACACACTCACGACTGCCCGGACCGTGCCGTACAATTCAAGCTCCCGCATATCCTGCTGGAGATAAAGGATATTCCGCCCGGACCGTTCTTTCTTCTCCATGGCAATCTCAAGCATATCCGCAGAATCATCCACCCCAATCATATCATACCCGCAGCCGGCGAGCAGTTCTGTCATCGTCCCCGTCCCGCATCCGAGGTCCAGGACAATGCCGTCCCGCACGTCATATCTGCATAGCATGCGATGTATAAATCCCGCCCATTCCGCATATGGGACATTGTCCATAAACGTATCATATACCGATGCAAAACTCGTATACGCATCCATGTCAGAATCCTTCTTCCTTTCTGCGCATCCGCATCTCGCGCCGCTTCTGCGCCGCCTCCCACTCGGCTTTCTCCGCCTCTGTCTCAAGGACCAGCTTCGGCACAGGCGTCGGCTTATCATCCTCATCGAGGGCAACCATCGTAAAATACGCCCGGTTGATGGGACGGCGCATGCCGTCCTCCAGATGCTCCACGTAAGTGTCCAGGCGCACTTCCAGAGAAGTATTCCCCACATAAGTCACTTTTCCGATGATAACGACCAGTTCCCCGTTGTACGCTCCGTGGATGAACCGCAGGTTGTCCACGGACGCAGTTATCACATTGCGCCTTGTATGGCGCATCGCCACCATGCCTGCCGCCTCGTCCAGCCACTGCATGAGCATGCCTCCGAAAAGCCTTCCCGCAGCATTCAGATGGTTGGGTCTCACCATCCGCACGACTTCTACGATCGATTCCGATACCTTTCTCTTTTCTGTCATCGTCCCATCTCCGTTCTTTTCTCCTCCATCCGCCGCCTCATTCCCCGGCGGTGCCTCTGCGGTCTTTTCCGACAGACCTGCCGCTTCTGTTATTGTAGCAACTGCGGGCGGGAAAGGCAAGCCCACTTGCGAAACAGCGGCGCATCCTTTACAATAGCGTCAGTAACACTGACGCCAGACCCAACAGAGAACTTCCCTCCGGAAAGAAAGGCAGGATACCTATGACAAATTTCAGACTCACACTCCAATATGACGGGACGCGCTATCTCGGATGGCAGCGCCCGGAAAAGGACGGTCAGGCAAAGACTGTCTCCTTCCGCCTGGCATCCGTGCTGGAACGGCTGACCAAAGAGCCCGTCACCCTCTTCGCCGGCGCAAAGACAGAGCCGGGCGTCCACGCCCTGGAACAGACTGCCAGCTTTTGCACAGACAGCATCCCGGCATCTGAAGGGGCTGCGCTTCTTTCGGACCTCAACCGGTATCTGCCGGCAGACATCCGCATCTTAAGCTGCGCGCCGGCGCCGGACCGTTTCCGGGCGGACCTTGCCGCACGCTCCTGCACTTACCGGTACCAGGCATGTACCGCTCCTGTGTATGATGTCTTCTCATTTCCCTATGCAGCCCATCTCTTTCCATGCCCCGACATCCGCGCCATGGAGCAGTCGGCTGCACATCTGACCGGGCGGCATGACTTTCGCGCCTTTTCCGGCGTCCGAAAGAAAAAAGGGACGGAAAAAGAAATCCGGGAGATTACATTTCACACAGAAGGGACGGACCGGCAGATGCTCGTAATCACGGTCACCGCCGACAGCTTTCTCTACCGCATGCCCGCACGCATCATCGGGACGCTCCTGGAAGCGGGGACCGGCGCGCGCACTCCGGAAAGCATTCTCCCCATCCTGGACGGCACAGAAGAAGCAGGAGCCCCCTGCGATGCAAAAGGACTCCTGCTGAACTCAGTCCAATATCCTGTGCAGCGTCCGTATGCACTGACGCTGATGCCTGTGTAACGTCTTTCCCTGCACCCCCTACAGGAACAGCCCCGTCACATGGAATGTGATGAGCGCCATCACCCATGCGACTGCAAGCTGGAAGAGCACGATGCCGGCAGTCAGCTTCGCGCTTCCCACTTCCCTGCGTATCGTCGCAATCGTCGCCGTACAGGGCACATACAGCAGGCAGAATACCATCAGCGCACAGGCATTTGCCGCGCCGAATCCCATGGCGCCCAGCGTCGCCACAAAAGCGTCCATCCCGTGGGCTGTGGTGATATTCTGGATGCCAAAGAGCACGCTGCAGCTTGAGACGACCACTTCTTTTGCAGCAATGCCCGATATGAGCGCCACCACGATCTGCCAGTAGCCAAGCCCAAGCGGCCGGAAGAAAGGCACCACAGCCTTTCCCGCGATGGAGCCGAAACTGTCCGCGATATCCGTCACGTACCCCGCCGGTCCGAAATTCAAAAGCGCCCACATCACGATAGACGCAAGGAAGATGACGGTCCCTGCCTTTGTCAGATAATCCTTCACCTTTTCCCACACATACACCGCGATGGTCCTGGCATTCGGAGCCTTGTACTCCGGAAGCTCGATCAGCAGGGCGTGCTCCGCCTTGCTTCCGTCCACTTTGGAAATCACATACGCCGTCAGGATTGCCACCACGATTCCCAGCAGGTACATGGAATAGCACGCGAGCATGGCATTTTCCCCGAAAAACATCGACGAAAAGAGCACATAGATTGGAAGCCTCGCGCTGCACGACATAAACGGCGTCACAAGTATCGTCTTCAGCCGGTCCTTCCTGTGCTCCAGCGCACGGGACGCCATGATCGCCGGAACAGAACATCCGAACCCGAGCAGCATCGGGAGGAACGCCCTGCCGGAAAGACCGAGCCGGCTCATGATGTCGTCCATCACGAACGCCACCCTCGCCATATAGCCGCTGTCCTCAAGGAACGCCAGCGCCAGGAACAGGATGAAGATATTCGGCAGGAAGGTAAGGATGCCGCCCACACCGGAAATAATGCCGTCCACAAGGAGCGAATTGAGCATGGGAGAAGTCCCGGCAGCCTCCAGCCCTGCGCCCACCGCTCCGGTGAGCCAGTCCAGCCCGGTCTCAAAATAGCCTTTCAGCCAGTCACCCACCGCAAATGTCAGGAAAAACACGAGCGCCATGATGAGCAGGAATATCGGGAGCCCCAGCCATTTTCCCGTCATATACCGGTCCACCCGGTCCGTCTGCTCCGCTTTTTCGTTCTTATTGACAAGGGTTTCCTCGATCACTTCCTCGATGAAATCATATTTCTCATTAATGATATCCTTCTCATAGCTGCGTTCGGCAATTCCCGTCAAATCAACAGGATACTTCTGCATCACGGATGCATCCTGCTCCAGCGTCTTGATGGCATGCCAGCGCATATTATCCATCCCGGGATATTTCTCCCGGAACTGCTCGATGATGGCGTCAATCTTGTCCTCGAGCCGGTCGTCGTACACCATGGCATATTCGCTGTGATGGTCATGCACATGCCCGGTCTTATCCGGGTGATGATGGATGAACGGTCCGGGCTTTGCGTATTCTTTGTGATGCGCCACCGCATGCATCAGAATTTCCAGCCCGCTCCTTTTGCGCGCCGATACCGGGATGGCAGGGATGCCGAGCATCTCCGGAAGGCGGTGCAGGTCAATCTCCATCCCCCGCTCTTCCACTACATCCATCATATTGAGCGCCAGCACCACCGGCTTGCCCAGCTCGATGAGCTGCAGCGTCAGGTAAAGATTGCGCTCCAGACAGGACGCATCCGCCACATCGACGATGACATCCACCTCATCGCTCATGATGCACTCCCGGGACACCTTTTCCTCCATCGTGTAAGAAGTCAGGCTGTAGATGCCCGGCAGGTCGATCAGCTTAAATTCCTGCCCTTTGTATGTCGTGCGCCCTTCCTTTTTCTCCACCGTGACGCCGGGCCAGTTCGCCACTTTCAGGTTCGCGCCGGTATATGCATTGAACAACGTTGTCTTGCCGCAGTTCGGATTTCCGATAAATCCTACGTTGATTACTTTTTTGCTCATACCGCATCCTCCCTCACGGAGATATTGTCGGCAATGCGCCTTCCCAGAGCGAACCTTGTCCCGCGGAATTTCACGGTCATCGCGCCCTTTTTATCATTATTCAGAACCGTAATCCGGGAACCTTCGGTAAGTCCGAGCGCTTCCAGGCGCCGCTCCAGGTTCAGCTCAATCTCAATTTTCCCGACTACATATGTATGATTGTTCTTTCCCTCTTTTAACGTCATTTCTGTCTCTTCCTCTCCTGTCTAAAATCCGTACCGCTCTTCCGAAACCTTCTTCAGATACGGGAGCTGCTTTTTCAGGTCCGAGCGCACGCTCATGTGCCACAGGAATTCCCCCGCAAAAAGAAATTTGTGCACATAATCCTCAAAAATCAGCGCATGTATCAGCCTCCTGACCGAATAAATCTTCCTGCTGGCGCGGATGTGCTCCAGCTGCAGTTCATAAGGCGTCATATTCTTCGGGAGGTGTACCACATTCCCGTTGTAGAGCGCCCAGTTTTTGTGAAGGAGCTTATCCTGATGCGTCTCGTAGACCGGCGTCCCCGGCACGAAATACATGGACTGGATGAGCACGCCCTGGATGTGATTCTCAATCACGAAATCCGCAAGCTGGTCCCCCACGCCTTTCTCCTGGTCATCCGAACCGAGGATAAAGAGCCCCCGCACGCTGAGTCCGTGCTTTTGGATATTCCGGATGGAGCGCACGATATCCTCTTTCGTGCTCTTCTTGTGATAAGTCCGGAAGGACTCATCGTCGATAAATTCAATGCCCATATCCAGTTCAAAAAAGCCCGCTTTTTTCAGCAGCTCCAGCATCTCGTCGTCAAAGCCGACTTCATATCTCGCCTGCACATTGAACCGGTAGCGAATGCCGCTGTCGATGATGGCGTTGAGCACGGACACCGCCCATTCCCGGTCCGCAAAAAAATTATCATCCGTAATCCACAAATCTTTGACCGGGCGGAAATGCTTTCGGTCAAAAAATGCAATGGACTGACGGATGTCTTCCACCACATTTTCCGGTGAACGGGTGCGCACCTTGTGCCCGAAATGCCGGACAAGGGCGCAGTAGTCGCAGTTGTGGGGACAGCCTCTCGATGCGTGGACCTGGGGCCAGATGGTATTGTGCCCTGCCATTTTCTGATAGCGCCAGACAAGGTTCCGGTCCGGAATCGTCCCGATATCCTGCGGCGGCTCCGGATAGCCTGTGCAGATTGTCTTCCCGTCTCTTCGGTACGCAAGCCCCGGGAAATCCATCGGCTTTCCCTGCTCCAGTGCATGCAGGAACGTCAGGATCGTCTCATCGCCTTCCCCCAGCAGCACATAATCGCAGTATCGAACGGCTTCCTCATAGTTCATCGACGCGTGGAGTCCTCCCATCACGATGACCGCACGGCTGCGCTTCTTCAGATACCGCGCCAGCTGATACCCCCGCACGGCGGCAAAGGTGAAGATGCCGATACATATCACATCTGCATCCAACAGGTCTTTCAGCGGGATGCGGGAAATCGATTCGCTGTACATCAGCGTATCATCTACTTCCCGCTTCACAATAGTCGCCAGCGTGTTCAGACCCACAGACGGCGTCCGGATATACCGGTCATAGACCACGTAGTTTAACAGAGACGGTCTGTATGGACGGTTCCCCGGTTCGATAAAACGTACTTTCATGTTTTCCCCCTCCTGTCTGCATCCACAGCTTTCTCTTTCTGCTGTTTCCTGTTTCTCTATCTCTAGGCTTCTTTCTCTCTTCTTTTCCGGACCGGGTCCGTCTCATCCAGAAGTTCCCGGTACCGGAAGCAGGTTTCATTGTGGTCGTTGATGACGCCGCACGCCTGCAGGTGGGAGTAGACCGTGATGGAACCCATGTATTTTAAGCCCCGTTTTTTCAGGTCCCCGCTGACGCGGTCCGACAGTCCGTTTTTCGCCGGTATCTCCCCTTTCTGGTGCCCGGTATAAAGGACGGTCTTCCCGTTTGTAAAGCTCCAGATGTAATCGCTGAACGAGCCGAACTCATCCCGTATCTTCTGAAAGCAGCGGGCATTGTGTATGACAGCCTCAATCTTTCTCCGGGAGCGTATCATCCCTTCCGTATCCAGGATGCGCAGGATGTCCGCCTCCCCATAGCCTGCCACTTTGTCGAAATCAAAATCGTCAAAGCACTTCCGGAAGATTTCCCGCTTCTGTATCATCATGTTCCAGTTGAGCCCGCACTGCATGACTTCCATCATCAGGAATTCTAACTGCTTTCGGTCGTCATGCACCGGCACGCCCCACTCCTCGTCGTGGTAGCGCATCATCTTTTCATTACACATACACCATGGGCAGCGTTCCAGCGGTTCCTGCATCATAAAGCCTCCCCTCCTGCTCATACCGTTTTCCCGTATGTCCGGAATGCTTTCGCCGACTGAAAGACATAGACAATCTTCAGCACGCATGTGACGACCATCCCAATCGTACATGCGAGCATGACGAGCATCCCGAGAATAGGAATAAATACCGCGAGGACAGTGCCCACGAAGATGCCGAGGAATGCAGCGAGATACCACTTCCACAGCCTGCGCCATTTCTCAGACCGCCTGCTGTCCACATCCCCCAGCACATCCGAGTGTCCCATAAACTCGTAATATCCGCCCACCATACCGAAAATCACGGCGAGAAGCGAACCGCCGACTGCAAGGGGATTATCCGCGCTTGCCGCAACAGGCAGCATCAGGATGCTGAGGGCAACGGTGAGGAAATTGCAGATGGCGGCGCCGCGGTACCGGGCGCTCTCCGATGATATCTTCAGCAGGATGACGCCGTACATGATGACTGCTGCTGTCTGCACGACCTGCCCGGCCACGCTCAGTCCGGGCACTGACTTCGTCACATCGCCGTCTGCCAGGACTGCCGAAATCTCCGATACGATAAGCACCCAGAACAGGATGCCCAGCCATTTTGCCAGCAGCGCCACATTGACAGAGGGCTCCGGTCTTCCCTGCCCCATGTCCGGCATCGTTCCCGCCGGCGTCCTGACCGTCGCCCCATCCGGTGCCCCTTCCGGCCTCATTTTTTCCGACATCATTTCTTCCGGCGCCGTCCCGCCGGGAGTGCCTGCATCCAACTCATTCTGGTTCCGCATTTCGTTCATCATCTGTCTCTCCTTTTTCCTTTTCTGCGCTGTGCCCTCCGGTACAGAGAGTCACAGGTGCTTCTGTAAATATATCATATCCACGAGCTGTTTGCCACCTTCACAGATGGGGTGGTCGTAAGCAGATTCTAATCCTTTCCGTCCTCCGGCATATACCAGTATGAATGAAACTTCTACAGATATGTCCTGGCACCGTGCGGCATCTGCGTAACTGCATTGAAAACATTATAATAGTCTCCGGCTCCTGACCCGAGCCCGAGGATGCCAGCCATCAAAAGCATCATCCGATTCGGAAAAATCATTCCTGCCAGATATGGAAGCAGACCAAACACTAGATTCGGAAGCAGAGACATAAAGATAAATCTGCTTTTGCTCATCGTCTCCGGTCCGACAACAAACAGCATCCCCTGCATCAGATTTGTATACAGATAGACGTCCCGTCTGAAACAGACTGCATGGAGCAGTTCGTGCGGGAAAAGTGTGAGCAGGACAAGCAGACATGCCCCCGGTATTTTCCACCCCTCACTCTGAAAGCTGAAATCAAACCGCCCACATATCAATGAAAGGGCCACAAGTATGACCATAATCACAATACCCAGCACATTGACCATCAGTCCGAGTTCCCCTGAACTCCCTGCTTCTATAAATGTACGGCTCCGGGCATATGTTCCCCGTGCGGCAGGGAATCCGGATCAAGGTTGTATTTCCCCATATAGTGAAGTTTCATAAATGCCCCCTTTAAACGAACAGCCGGTACCACTGATATCCGATATAATAAAATGTCTCTCTTGCCAGAAACGGAATCTTTGTCCTCATACTGATATACCGCGTGGTGGGCGTCGGTGAACTGTACGCCGTAATCCCCGCATCCTCTGCCAGCAGCATCGCGCGTTTCATATGCAGCGGGTCGCTGACGATGATTGCCGTCTCCAAGTGGTATGCATCCATGATCACCTTGGCGTTTTCCAGATTTTCCTGCGTAATCGAAGACTGGTCTTCCGTCAGAATGTCTTCATCCGGGATTCCCTGTGAGAGCAGATAATCTTTTGCCACTGCCGCCTCTGTCTTCTCCGACGCATCCGGCGAACCGCCGGTGACAATAAGATAATCTACATATCCCTCCTGATACAGGGTAATCCCGTGATTGATCCGCTCCCTGTAAACAGGCGACGGCTCATCCCCGTACACCGCAGCCCCGAGAATGATCGCGGTGTCCGCCCGGCGCGCTTCGTCCACCGTACTGAACGCACAGATGTCATATACATTCTTCCCGATGTAAACTGCTGCCAGGATTACCAGGACCAGCAGGATTTTCAAAATGATATGTCTGCTCTTTTTATCACTTTTCTTCACTTTTTGCTCTCCGATCCGTCAGTCCGGCTGCTGCCCGTCGTGTGCCATCCACCGGCACTCCGTCAGTTCCATATGCGAGAATACCGCTTTAAATGACGATTCTTCCGGCGAACAGGCATAGATGCCGAACCGGATTTTTCCGTTCCCTTTATGCATATGGCAGATACGCATCTGCCGGAAATGCTCTCCATCCTCAGAGCACTCGATACAATAATCGTCCTCCCGCCGGCTGAACCGGTACCACATGGACTTCACGTCCGCCGGTATGACCGTTGTCGCCCAGTCCGACCAGCCCTCGTTCGTAACCACGCTGCCCAGATGCTGATACTCGTCATTCTCATACTCGATGGAACCTTTCAGCCAGTTCTCGCTGTCCAGATACATCACGATCCCGCACTGGTCGAAACGGTGATGGCTGTCTGCAAACTCCGTTTTCACGACAAAGCTGAAATACTGTTCCTCCGTCTCCATCTGAAAGACCGGTGCGTTGTCATTGCGGAAATGATAATACGTGCGCTGCCACAGGTCCGTGTGTGGTTTTGTGACGATCTCCACTGTGCCGTCTGTGATTCGGAAACGCTCCGGCTGTCTTGTCCAGTTAAATTTTGTCAGGTCCATTATTGCTTTCTCCTTGATATCATCCTTGCATATTTATTCTCAGATTCCTCATCTACTTTTATATAACCATATTCAATCATCACATCGATCCGCTTCGCATACCACCAGTCTCTTACTCCGCCCGGATGATTTCCAAGTATATTTCCAATGACAACGGCTTCTTTCTGCGGATGATCCGTGATTTCCTTCTTAATCAGGAAATCATAGATTTCTTCATCTCTGCCCCATTGTTCCTGAGCATACATAGAATAAATCAGTTCTTTGCGGTAAATGC
>DXAL01000045.1 GCA_019117125.1 Candidatus Mediterraneibacter merdipullorum | reverse complement strand
ACACATTAAAACTGAAGGATCAGATTGAAAAGGTGACGGAGCAGGTCAGTAAAAAGGGATATAAGAATGTGTTCCTGGTTGGCTCCGGCGGTTCTTATGCCATGTTCCTGCCATTTGAGTATTATCTGCGGACAAGGTCTACGGTCCAGGCATATGCAGTCATCGCGGCAGAACTGATAGCAGGAGGACATAATCAGCTTGGAGAGGGATCTGTCTGCATTTTTACATCTACATCCGGGACAACAGAAGAGACTGTTGCAGCAGCAGAATACTGCCGAATGAAAGGCGCGGATACAATCTGTATCTCCGGCCGGGGAGATGTACCATACGCAAAGAATGCAGAGTACGCCATTGTAAATGAAATGGATGATTTTTCGGCTGCAGATGGAGATTATTTTCTCCTTTACATGCTCATTTTCTCTTTGATCCATGAACGTGGTGAATTTGAGGAGTATGAGGAGTTCTGCGACAATCTGAAGAAAATGCCGGAGGCGCTCGTGGCGGTGAAATATGCGTGTGAAGAAAAAATGGAAGCCTTTGCAGAAAAGTACAAAGACACGGATTATCATCTGCTGACCGGAGCGGGAAGCGTATGGGGAGAAACTTATTCCTATGGAATGTGTGTCATGGAGGAAATGCAGTGGATTCGTACGAAGACGGTAAAAGCAGCAGAATTTTTCCACGGGACACTGGAAATCGTGGATAAAGACGTGAGTCTGATGGTGATTATGGGCGAAGATGAACTGAGACCGCAGTGCGAACGGGTTGTCAATTTCGCAAAAAAACTTGGATTTACGGAAAACCTCAATATTTTTGATACGGCAGATTATGAACTCCCGCAGATTGATGCGAAATTCCGCCCGCTGCTCTCCCCTGTGATCATGACAGCAATCCTCGACAGGCTCAGCTATCAGCTGGAAGACAAAAGAGGACATTCGCTGGATATCCGGAGATACTACAGGCAGATGGAATATTAAGACGAGGAGTGGGATCGGATGAAAAAGAAGGCAGACATAGTCCTGAGAAGTGACAGGATATTCACCGGAAGTGCTGCAGATGGAGTAAAAGACGGATTTGTGGCAGTCTGCGAAAATCGGATCCTGGCGGTGGATGAGTGGAATGCCCATACGGATTATCTGGATGAGCATACGCAGATATATGACCTGCGGGGAAAGACTGTCACTCCGGGATTTGTGGATAACCATGTGTTCTTTATGGGATATATGTGGCAGCACTTAGGAACGGACGCTTCTGGTGTGACGGATGAGAAATCATTAAAAGAACTTCTCACGGCATATGAAACGCAGCTTGCGCCGGACGAGCCCCTTTTCGGACATGATCTGGATGATGAACTGGAACTGGATGGAAATCTTTTTGAAACATGGTTCCCCGGGAGAGCAGCGATTGTGTTCCGTGAAAGCCGGGAAGGGTGTCTGATGAACCAGGAGGCAAGAGAAAGATACGGCTTTGATGAAGAGAACTGTTATGCAGAGGCGTGCTGGAGACTGTTCCGGGAACTGATCGGCGACAGGGAGCAGGCAAAAGAACAGTATCTGGAATTCCAGGATGTGCTTGCAAGCCGTGGAATCACCGGCATAAAAGAAATCGGTTTTGACGACTACTATGGATTTACAGATGTTTTAAAAGAGCTGGAAGATTCCGGGCGTTTAAAGCACAGAGTCTACCTGGTCAGCCAGCCGGTGGGCAGTGACGTAGATACGCTTTATGGCAGGCAGATGCAGGAGAAGTTCCAAAAAGACTGCGTGAAATTTATGGGATACAACATCATGGTGGACGGAGACATTGAGTCTGGAGAAGGAGATATTCTTGACGGTTATCCGGAATCAGAAGATATTTTGCCATATACGCCGCCCTGTTACGAAGCACTCAAAGAGTCTGTAAAGAAAGCAGATAAATGCGGTTTCCGGTGTGCGCTTCATGCGGAAGGAGACCGTGCGGTAAGAAAAACCCTGGATATCTTTGAAGAATGTCAGAAGGAAAACGGTAAAAGAGATGCCAGACACGCAGTGATCGATATGGAACTCGTGGACCCGGCTGATATCAGGAGGATGAAGGAAAACAATATTACAGCTATCAATTATGTGCAGATCATGAGCTGCTATCCGGAATATAAGAATTATTACGGACTGCGGTATTTTTCAGAAGAACGGCAGAAATGCATCTGGCCGTATCGGTCACTGACAGATGCGGGCGTCAATCTCTGCTGGGGAACTGACCTGCCGCTGGATGTTCCGGATATTCCATTGTCCGTCTGTTATGCCGCAGAGAGAAGATTCCCGGATTCCATGCCGGAACAAGGATACAACATGCAGGAGGCGATAACCCCGGCAGAAGTATTGGAAGGGTGGACGAAAAATGGTCAGAAAGCTAATTTTGCGGAAACGGTCCTTGGAACGCTGGAACCGGGGAAACTTGCAGATATTGCGGTAATCGACGGAGATATCTTTGGGGAAAAAGGTGAAGCAAGAAGGAAGTTGAGCGTCTGTATGACGATTTTTGACGGAAAAGTCGTATACGACAGACAGGAGTAAAAAATGAAAGTGATCGGATATGGAGATAACGTGACAGACAGATATGTCAATCAGAATATGATGTATCCGGGCGGCAACTGCATCAATTTTGCAGTATATGCAAAGAAAGCCGGAGCAGAGTCGGCGTATCTGGGATATTGGGGCGCGGACCGGGAAGCGGAAATGCTACGCGGAGCGCTGACAGATATGGGGATAGATATTTCCCGATGTCGGACGGAAGAAGGGACAGTCACCGAACGCTGTGATGTGAACCTTGTCCATGGAGAACGTATTTTTCTTCAGGATGATGAACGGGAGAATCTTCACGGAGCGCTGCCGATTGGTCCGGAAGAGATGGAGTATCTGAAAGGATTTGATCTTATTCACTGCAGCTGCTATGCAGAGGAAGAAGACCAGCTTGAAAAACTGAAAGATACAGAAGCGCTCGTCACGTTTGATTTTTCCGAAGAAGATGAGTACAGGAATGATGAGTATCTGGAACAGGTATGCCCGTATATTGATTTTGCTCTGTTCTCATGTGAACATATGAGTGATGAGGACATCCGGGTTTTCCTGAACCGTATTTATGAGAAAGGAGTTCCATATGTACTTGCAACTATGGGAACGAGAGGACAGCTTCTCTATGATGGAAAGCAATACTATGAAGGTGTGGTCCGTTTGACAGAGGCAGTGGACACAATGGGGGCGGGAGACAGTTTTTTCACCGCATTTCTGATGAGCCTGCTCAAAAGCGGGTGGAGAAAAAACAGATCTGTGGAAGAAAAGGCAATCTCTGAAGCATTTGAATACGCAGCAGACTTTTCTGCGGCGAACTGTCTCATAAACGGGGCATTTGGTTATGGACAAAAGATCAAATGAAAGGAGACCGGATATGAAGTTATTTTTTAGCGATAAAAAACGAGTAGCGGCATATGCAATGATGATAGCGGTATTTATTATCGTGGCGATATTTGCACCGAGTGAAAAAGTCGGGTACAGCGAGTATCAGGCAGTTGCTGAAACAGTGGATTTCGACGCCGGGGAGACGATGCCGGCAGATATGATCGTGGACTTTGGAGCATGGACGCTTCTCGTCCCGGTGGTAATGTTTGTATTTGTACTGTTGACGAAAGGATTTCTGGAGGCGTTTATATGGGCATCTTTCCTGACTGTGTTCATGCGGTTCCGGGGAGATATCATAGTGGCATTTACAGAAGAACAGATTGGAGCGTTGTTGAATTATGACAATGCCCGTATGATCCTCCTGTATTTTGCCATGGGAAGTGTGCTGGCGGCAATCGGAAAAGGCGGAGGAGCAAAAGCATTTGCCGACTGGGCTAAGAAGAAAGCGAAAAAAGGAAAAACTTCTCTTATTATTATGTGGCTGATGGATGTCGTACTGTCTGTGGATGACGAACTGAGTGCTTTTACGACTGGTGCTGCCATGACGCCTCTTGCGGACAGCTATGGGATTCCCAGGGAAAAATCTGCATTCATGATCCGTGCCAGCGCCGTAGCGCCGGCAAACCTGTGGCCGCTGGGAGCGTGGGTCGTCTTTGTGGCGGTATTGCTCGAGACGTCAGGATTTGCCGCATCCGGACAGGGTGTGGCTGAATATATGAAGATGGTGCCGTTTATGTTCTTCCCGATCATCGTGCTGATTATTGGGCTTCTCGTGGCTCTGGGCGTGATCCCGGACTTTGGAAAGATGAAAAAAGCAACGGAACGTGTAAAGAACGGTGGTTCTGTCATACCGGCGGCGAGTGGAAAAGAGATGGGCGACAGTGCAGAAGTAAGTTCCGGAGATATCAATGAAGGCATTCCGCACCGTATGATCAACTTCTTCCTTCCGGTTATCGCTCTGGTGGGCGGTGCCGCACTGGCAGGCTTAGACATCATGGTGGGTATCATCGCAGCTCTGGTCGTATCGTTCTTCCTGTTTGTATTCCAGGGACTCTGCACACCGAAGCAGTTCATAAATGATATCCTACTGGCAGGGTTTAAAGACATGACAATGCTGACAGTGCTGTTTGGCGTATCGCTCGTATTAGTCAATCAGCTGGATGCGATGGGATTCGCACCTTATATTGTTGGCATCACATCACATGTCTTATCACCGAACCTTCTTCCGTTTATCGTATTTGTCGTATTTGCCTGCACGGAATTCCTGGTAAGCTTCAACTGGTCGCTGTATATGATGGCTCTGCCTATCATTATCCCGCTGGCTGACGCGACAGGAGCAAATCCGTATCTTACGATTGCAGCTCTTATCTGTGCCGGGATATGGGGCAGCCAGGGCTGTCTGTATTCGGACGGTGCGCTGGTCGCAGCTGCTGCCACAGATACCGATGTCTATGAGTCATCAACGACATCTGTACCGTATATGATCATTGCGGCAGTATTGTCAGCAATCTTGTTCCTTGCTGCAGGATTTATATTCTAGTGCACGGAGGTGACAGACATGAAAGTGGCAGCGATAGGTGATAACTGTATCGATCTGTATGAAAATCTCGATCGATATTACTGTACGGGAAATGCTGTTGACTTTGCGGTGCATATGAAAAGGCTTGGCGAGGAAGTATCGGTCATCAGTACGACCGGGAATGACAGATACGGAGAGGAGATGCTCCGGATATTAAAAAAAGAAGGTATCGACATCAGCCATTTAAAAACCGGCGATGGACCGACGGCGATATCCTATATGGATCTGGTGGATAAAGAACGCATCTATGGAGATTATGTGGAAGGCGTCATGGAGCATGTGGAATTTTCAGAAGAAGATATCGAATTTGCCGCGCATCATGACCTGATCCATCTGGCTTTCTGGGGAAATGCTCATATGCATCTCCCCGGATTGAAAAAGTACGGTGCGAAAATATGCTTTGATTATGCGACGGAAGTAGAAGACCCTCTGGTAGATGAAACGATAGGTTATGTAGATTATGCTTTCTTCTCATTTGAGGAGGCAGACCTTTCGGTTAGAGAGTTCCTGAAGAAACGCGTGTCCCAGGGACCAAAGGTCGCCGTAGTGACATTAGGAGATAAAGGAAGCATCGCATATGACGGGAAACAGTTTTACGAGTTCGGGATATTTCCTGCAACTGTCGTGAATACCGTAGGGGCAGGAGATTCTTTTATGGCAGGTTTTATGTATGGCATCATGACAGGACGTGAGATACCCAGGTGTCAGGAACTGGGAGCAAAGATTGCGGCAAGAGTCATCGAGACGTTCGAGCCGTGGAAGTTATAAGAAATGATTGTCTGAAAAATATTGTAAAGAAGAGAGGCGGAAAAATGGTTATTGACATGCACGTACATCCGATGTTTCTGGAAGAAGCTGCGCTGACTGAAGAAGAGCTGGAGCGCAGCCGTCAGGAGATGGGACTGTATAAGACAGATGCGTTCGGCATCAGTCAGTGGGAGAGAGACTGCAGATGCGCGGGGATAGACAGGCTCTGCATCCTTCCGCTGGATACAGGAGGAATGCCGCTGGTACACAATGAGAAAGTGGCAGAACTTGTGACCCGATATCCAAAACGTCTGATTGGATTTGCAAGTGTGGATCCAAACCGGGAAAGTGCTGCAGATGACCTGGAGTATGCCTTTGGGGAACTGGGGCTGAAAGGACTGAAGCTCCATCCCTCCAAACAGCGGATGTTTCCTGCAGATGACAGGATGTGGAAACTGTATGACATCTGCAGGAAGTACCGCCGTCCGGTTGTTTTTCACAGCGGGGTATCCATGGAACCCGGCACGCTGACCAGATATGCACATCCGCTGGAGTTTGAAGAAGTTGCTTACCGATACCCGGACGTTAAGATATGTCTTGCACATTTCGGATGGCCGTGGGTGCGTGAAGTATGCATGCTTATGCTCAAGTATCGGAATGTTTATACAGACACGGCGCTTCTGTATTTTGACGACCCGAGACAGTTTTATCATCAGTCTCTGGAAGTGGATATCGGAAAGCACTGGATTGACCGCAGCCTGCGTCATCAGGTTATGTTCGGTTCAGACGACCCGCGTCTGGAACAACGCCGGATGATCACGGCAATCCGGGAAATGGATATGCGGGAATCAACAAAGGAACTGATTCTTGGAGGAAATGCTCTGGAATTTCTTGGAGGGGATATCTGAATGGTCTGTTATAAAGAACTGGAATATGAAACAGAAAAATACAATGAAATGCGCCCTATCGGAGCAGATGTAAACCGGATAGTGGAAAGTTCGGGAATCCGGACAGGAGTGGTGTATGTAATCACACATCACACGACTACCGGAATCATGGTCAATGAGCGGTTAGAATGTCTGGAAGCGGATATTATGGAAAAGCTTGGCATGATATTCCCTGAGGACGGAGAGTATTATCATGCCAGATTTCTTGCGGAATATGGAGCTATGGCAGGGAATCCCACAGGTCATCTGAAGTCCATGGTGTCCGGAAATCATACAGTCATGCCTGTTATCGACGGACATGTGGTGTGCGGGAGTGCGCAGGAAATATACCTGGCAGAATTCGACGGACCGCAGGACAGGACCGTTTCTGTAGTTGTTATGGGCGAAGGACAGAGGTGAAAAAATGGGCTTAAGAGAGCGTTTATGCATAAATAATATGACATACAGGAGATATAGTTTTCCTTATTTCCTCGAATCTGTAAAAAAACTCGGACTGGACAGGATAGAGCTGTCAGGATGCCATCCGCACTACAGCGTATATGAAGCCGAGAGATTTCCTGTCAGGGAACTGGCGGAGCAGATAAGACGGGCAGGAATTAAAGTGGAGGTGATAGAACCGGAGCAGAATTTCCTTCCGGTCAACATTGCGTCAGACCAGTCATATCTGAGAAACAAAAGTATAGAACAACTGCAGTTTTATATTGAAAATGCAGCCGCATTTGACTGCGACAAGGTCATTATATATCCGGGAAAAGGAATCATGGACCGCCCGCTGGTCGAGGCGAGAAAATACTGCTGTGAGTCCCTTGATAAACTGTCAAGGACAGCAGAGCAGTGCGGTGTGACGCTTCTTCTTCAGAATGTGTCCCCGTGCATATCCGGTCTTACGAAAAACAGCGGAGACGTGCAGGATATCCTGGACCAGACGGGACGTGATAACATAGCCCTCAGTGTGAATACTTGCGCCGTATGTGCAGGCGGGGAGACATTAGAAGATTATTTCCGAAAATTCGGCAGCCGGATATGGAATGTCCAGATATCGGACAGCGATGACGAAGATGAGCAGCTTGTTCTCGGAGAAGGGGAACAGAACCTGCAGGCTCATGTGGATACATTGAAAAAATATGGATACACAGGTCCGGTGGCGCTTGAAATTACGATGGAAGAATATGCATATGAAGCAGAAAAGTATTACGCAAAGTCACTGGAAATCTTTGACGGACTGCTGAAAGGAGGTACACAGGATGCGTAAACTCTCGTTTGACCAGTTTGGAGTGATGAGCGTTGGGTATCAGCAGTACAGTCTGGAATATACACTGGATTCTATTGCTGAAAGCGGACTGAAATATGTGGATTTCTGGGGAGGCGCCCCGCATTACTGTGCCTTTGATACTCCGCCAGAAAAAAGACAGGAAAAAGTGCTGGCAATCCGGAAGATGCTGGATGACAGGGGGTTGAAAATGTCTGTGTTCACAGCGGAACAGATATGTCTGTATCCAATTAATGTGGCTTCGGACAATGAATATGTAAGAAAAAACAGTATCCGTATCGTGAAAGAGTATATTGAAGATACAAAAGCATTTGGCGCAAAATATTTCTTCCCGCAGATGGGGTACTGTATGTTCGACGGGGACAGGGACAGCGCATATGGCAGGTCGGTGGAGGCGCTGAAGGAGATTGCAGCCTACGCGGAGAAGCTTGGTGTAAAGATGGTCATGGAACAGCTGCAGATGTATGAATCGAATCTCTGCTATGACCGGCAGACATTGAAGTATCTTATCGATGAAGTAGACTCTCCCTGTCTGACAGCCTGCGTGGACTGTGTGGCGGCTGCTTCAGCGGGAGAGAGTATAGAGGATTACTATGATACGTTTGGAAGAATCGATCATGTGCACCTGGCAGATGGGAATCCGGCAGGACATATGGTCCCGGGAGACGGGAGCAATCCGTTGGAACACTATCTGGAGACGCTGATCGGTCATGGGTTTGATGGTTCCATAACTTTGGAAATTAATAACCAGATTTATTTTGATGATCCGGATACTGCGACAAAACGGGCAGCAGAATGGCTGAGAAAATGTCCGCTCATTGAAAGTACTCCTGCGGACGCGGCGCACAGATAAGACAGATGACATATAGAAGGTGAAAGCAGCAGGGAGGTGCAGGCATATGGCATATTTTATGGGAATAGACATTGGAACGAATGAGAGCAAAGGCGTTATCATCAATGAACAGGCAGAAGTCATCTGTACTGCCTCGGTATCGCATGGTGTGGAAAATCCACAGCCGCATTTTTTTGAACACGATGCAGAAAAAATATGGTGGGGAGATACATGCAGGATATCTCAGGAACTGCTGAAGAAGTCAGGGATCAAAAACAGCGAGGTGAAAGCATTCGGCGTCAGTACGCTGGCGGCAGATGTGCTGCCGGTGGATAAGGAATGTAAGCCGCTCCGGAAAGGCATCCTTTATGGGATAGACTCCAGGGCTTCCGAAGAAATCGCGTGGCTGGAAAACTATTATGGAGACCGGGTGGAAGAACTGTGGCATGGGGAAGAACTATGCTCATCCGACTGTATGCCAAAAGTGCTCTGGATAAAGAATCATGAGCCGGAGGTATATGAAAAGACATATAAATTCCTGACGGCGTCGTCCTATATTACTGCTAAACTGACAGGAAAATACGTGGTTGACCGGTACCTGGCTCTTTCATCGTTTATGCCGTGTTACCGGCAGGACCTGAGTGTAGATGATGCGTTGGCAAGAGAGTGTTATTGCCGCGGCGATCAGCTGGCAGAAGGACGGGAGACGGTAGATGTAGTCGGAGCGGTGGCGAAAGAGGCTGCGGAAGCTACTGGTCTTGCAGAGGGTACGCTGGTGATCACCGGGACAGATGATTCCGGAGCGGAATCTATCAGTGCAGGCGTCCTCCAGCCGGGAGACTTGATGGTGCAGCTGGGTTCTACCTGCTATCTTATCTACTGTTCGGACCGGCTGCCCCATGATGACCGGATATGGGAGGGAGACTCCCTGATACCCGGACTGTACTGCATTGACGGCGGCACAAACGCAGCCGGGGCTTTGACAAAATGGATGCGGGATACCCTGTATCCTGATCTGCTGGAAGCAGAAAAGAATGGCGGTGAAAATGCTTTTTCCGTACTGGCAGGACGGGCGGCAAAAGTGCCGGCAGGAGCAAACGGTCTCGTTATGCTTCCTTATTTTGCAGGGGAACGTACGCCTATCAATGATGAGAATGCAAAAGGTCTCTTGCTTGGGCTTCAGCTCCATCATACGAGAGATGATATTTACCGTGCAGGTCTGGAAGGCGTGGCGTGCTCGGTAGCTCAGCATATTGCAATATTGGAAGAACATGGACTCCCGATCCGAAACTTTATGTGTGCCGGCGGAGGGACGAAAAATGAAGTCTGGCTCCAGATGATAGCGGATATGACCGGTCACGAAGTGAAAATCCCGAAAGAATCAATCGGTGCATGCTTTGGAGATGCATTAATGGCAGCTGTCGGAGCAGGATATATCAAGGGCTTTCCGGAACTGGCAGAGTATATCAAAGTCGGGAAGTCGTACCTCCCGGATCCGGAGAAAAAGGCGGTTTATCAAAAAGTACAAAGCCTGTATGATGAGCTTTATCAGGCAAACCGGGAGCTTATGCATAAGCTCTGAATGTCTGATATTAAAAAACGAAAAACATATTTGGAAGGAGACGGAAAATATGAATTGGTGCAAGGCGGTATTTGGTCAGGAAAAACCTGTGATTGGTCTGCTGCATTTGAATGCATTCCCCGGAGAACCTTTATATAAAAGTGGTGACTCTATGAAAAAAACAGTGGAAGATGCAAGGACAGACCTGAAAGCCCTTCAGGATAGCGGTGTGGACGGCATTCTGTTTTCAAATGAGTTTAGTCTTCCATATCAGGATCCGGTGGACTATGTGACGGCGTGCGGGATGGCAAGGGTAATTGGTGAATTGATGCCGGAGATACGGCTTCCCTATGGAATCGATCTGGAAAGCGACCCCATGGCGGCTATGGACCTTGCAGCAGCTGTAGATGCACGGTTTGTACGCGGGACATTTACAGGAGCGTATTCCGGTGTGGAAGGAATCAGCGAGTATGACCCTTCAAAAATCCTGAGAAGAAAGAAAGCCCTGGGGCTGGATGACTGCAGGCTTCTCTACTTCCTGAACAATGAATCTGATGAAAATCTTGTTCCGGTAGAATACCCGGATCTTGCGGAAGCTATCATATTTGACTGCAGACCAGATGCACTTTGTGTAACAGGAGCGCATGCAGGGGTTGAGGCAAAAAATACTATGCTGGAAGAAGTGCGCGATGCAATAAAAGAGCATAATGTCCCGGTTTTTGCGGCAACAGGGTGCAGGAAAGAAAATGTACGGCACAAACTGAGCATCTCTGATGGGGTGCTGGTAGGAACAGCTCTTAAATATGATGGGAAATTCGATAATCATATCGATCCTGAACGGGTAAAGTCTTTTATGATGGAAGTACAGGCATACCGGGCGGAAAACGGGCAGATTTAACGCCGGTCATGGGGAAACAATATGATAGAAGCGGTAATCTTTGATATGGATGGTGTGTTGATAGACAGCGAAGGGATTTATATGGGATGGCTGTCAGATTATGCCGAAAAAATGGGATATCATATTCCGGAGGAGAAACTCGCAAAAACAGTCGGACTTTCCTCTGAGATGACAGCGCGGTATTTTGATTCTATATTGGGCGAAGAAACCGGAAGCCAGTTCTGGTATGATTATCTGAAGGTAAGTGATTCTTATCCGTTCGATTTCAGGCGGGCCCTCAATCCGGGGGTCAGAGAACTTCTGAAGCAGGTGAAGGACAATCAGCTGAAAGCAGGACTCGCTTCGGCATCAGACCGAAAAGATATCGAGGACATGCTGAGACAAAACGGTCTTCAGGAATATTTTGATATCGTCTTGAGCGGAGCAGAGTTTAAAAAGAGCAAGCCCGATCCGGAAATCTATCTGACAGCAATGGAGCAGTTAAATGTACTTCCGGAAAGATGTGTCGTAATTGAAGATTCGGATTATGGAATCTGTGCTGCAAAAAAGGCAGGCGCCTGGGTGATAGCAAAGGAGGAGAAGCGATTTGGATTTTCCCAGGACGGAGCAGATGTAGTTGTAAAAGATGCAGTAGAAGCGTGGAAGTGGATTTCTGCCAGGATTGGAAAGAAAAATTAGATTGTAAAAACTGTATAATTCACCAAATAGAGCAAGAGGGGGCTAACGCCCCCTCCTGCTTAATTGAAAAGCATGTCATCCTGACGACTGCCGGATATCGGCTTCATTCAAGAATCTGCCGGACTTCTTCTGCGGAAACGCCGCATTTTCCGGCAATGGATTCGATGGGCTCGCCTGCGGCGGAGAGCTTGAAAATCTGCTTTGTC
>DXAL01000044.1 GCA_019117125.1 Candidatus Mediterraneibacter merdipullorum | reverse complement strand
TTAAGCACGGTATCAAATAATCCCCTTGCCTTTCGTATTTGCCGCCCAGTTCCTCAAATAATGATTTTGCCATTGTCTGTTACCTCCACATTCTTTTTTATTTTGAATGTCCGCAAAATCCGTCCTACATCACAGGAGCAATCGGGCAGTCGATAAACTGGTTCGGTTCTTTGTCGTTCGTCACTGCATCGATGCCTGCAAATACTGCAACTGCTCCTTCCAGTCCCGGTGAGGAAGCGATTGTAAATTCAAGGGAACCTGCCTTCATGAGGTCCACGCCTGTTTCAGAACCGTTCTGTGCAAATACGTGATACTGGTCATCTACGCCCATATCCTGGAGGCGGGTGATGACTGCAGCTGCACAGTCTTCATTGATGCATCCGATGATGGAGAAGTCAAGTCCGGAATTCACAAGGTCTTCCGCCTCATTTGCAGAAGTTTCCGGGTCATACTGTCCGTATCTGACGTCTACACATTCCATCTCGCCGGATGCTTCTGTAGCTTCGGCAAGGCTTGCTTCCAGAGTCTGGCATACAACGCTGTCCGGTGTTCCGCTGATAAATACATAATCTTCACCCGGATAAGTCTCTGCCATCCAGTCTACATATGTGCCGCCCATGCTCTGCCAGTCAAAGTCTACCGAT
This sequence comes from Candidatus Mediterraneibacter merdipullorum, assembly GCA_019117125.1. Classification (GTDB taxonomy): domain Bacteria; phylum Bacillota; class Clostridia; order Lachnospirales; family Lachnospiraceae; genus Mediterraneibacter; species Mediterraneibacter merdipullorum. The sequence goes on along the minus strand of DXAL01000044.1, from coordinate 50,832 downwards.
GCCGTGATGTCTACATCATGGTTTTTCATGACGCCGCATGCGTCAAATACAACGCATCCGATGCCGGCTTCCTTGCATTTTTCCGCTGCTGATACGCATCCTGCCTCATTCCAGGAAAGGATAACGATGCAGTCAACACCTTCATCAATCAGGTAGTCGATATTCGTCTGCTCCTGCTCGGAATCACGGTTTGAGTTTACAGAAAGGAACTCTGCACCAGCTTTTTCACAAGCCCACTGCGCGCCCTCCTCTGCTCGCAGATACCATGTATCCGGTCCGGGAGATATGTAGCCGATTTTTACGCCTTCCGAATCTCCGCCTGAAGACTCGCTGCCCGCTTCCTGCGTGTTCTCGCTGCTGTCTGCTGTACTTCCATCATCTGCGCTTCCACATGCCGCGAGTGAAAACGTCATAGCCGATGCCATTAATACAGCCAGAAACCGTTTCATAGCTTTCATAATAAGATTCCTCCTTCTGCGGTTCCACCGCTTTTTATTTACCTAGATTATAGTCCCGCACTCCTTGGATTACAATCATTTTTTCATAAATTTCATTTTATTTCTGAAATTTCTTGCAGTATACACAAATTTATTTCTGTAATTTTATGTATTTTGCCATATATATTTTCATATAATTTGCATTTTTGGTTACTTTCACATATTTATATTCACGAATCTCTATCACACCCGTTTATTCGTTTCATTTTTATGAAATTATTTTCATTATTTATGTCTTTTTACTTGACGGAGACTTTTGAATCCGATATGATGAGTTTAGAAGCATCAAACAGGAAATGGAGTCTGGAACCGAATGAATAAATCAAATATACCCTATTCAAAAATATCAGAAAAACTCGGGATATCCCCGGCGACGATTTCGAGAGCGTTCCGGCAGCCTCATCTGGTCCACCATGCAACGTTAAAAAAGATATACAGCGCTGTGGAAGAACTTGGCGGTTCCCTTCCGGATTCCCTTCCTGCCGCTCCATGCGAAAAGCGCATCCTCGCCATCGTTCCTGTACTTAACAACCCGTTTTATACAGATATTGCACAGGGGATACAGGATGCCGCCAATCAGAACGGATGCCAGCTGCTCATCATCAATGAGATGCTCACAACGTTTAATATCCAGCAGATTATTCATTTCATCATACAGTCAGACATCTCTGGTGTTATCATCATGCAGAAGCTGGAGGAATCAGTCCTGGACCAGCTGAAAGCCCGCACCATGGTCATCCAGTGCAGTGAGTTCAACGAGACAGACAGCGTTTCCTATATCACAATCGACAACCTGGAAGCCACCAGAAAACTGATACGTTATCTTCTCACGGCAGGCAGGCGGAACATCTCCCTTGTCAACTGCGATACCAATCGTTATACTTACGCCAGGCTTCGTCTGCAGGGATTCAAGGAAACACTGGCAGAAGCGGGACTTGCGCCAAATCCCGCTCATATGATTACCGTGCCGGACGGCAAGTTCAACGTGACCGTCCCCGCAATCTGCACAATGCTGAAAAACTCAGACATCCCCGACGCGATTGTCTGCGTCTCAGATATCATGGCTGCCGCTGCTTTGCGCGCATGTGCCATGGAAGGTTATCGGGTTCCCGAAGACATTATGGTAACCGGTTTTGACAATATCGACATCTCTGTTATGACTACCCCAAATATCACAACCGTAAACCAGCCGAAACACAATATGGGATTTATGGCATGCTCCCACCTGCTTTCCATGATTGCAGACCCCGGCAAGCCGCCTCAGAAATTCATCCTGGACACCGAACTCATTCTCCGGGAATCCACATCTTTTTAATCATGACATAACAGTGCCAGGGCAAAAGACAGGGGCGCCGAAACGGCGCCCCTGTCTTTTGTCATCCAACCGCAATCTCTACTTTCTTCCCGCTGAAAGCCACACCATACCGGTAGTATATCATTCCGAATGATGCTTCCCCTCGTATAAAAGCACCGCCCCAACGCCATCCCATGGACAGCATTGAGGCGGTGCGCCTTCCTTCTCATATCAGGAACTTCTCTTTTTCTTTTTCTTTCTCATTTCTTCATCTTCGTCAGAGCGATGATGTGCAGTATCCCGAAATACAGTCCCACAAGAGCCAGACATCCGCTGAACACGAGCAGCCCTGTGGAGTATTTTTCCAGGTATGCGTTCAGGACGATGAGCACTGCGAACAGAAGGTAGAGGAATGCAAGCGCAATCACCCTTCCCCGCTCTTTGTTCTCGATGATGTACTGAAGCGCCGATACACGCCGCTCGAAGTCCACATCCGTCACGGGTTCCAGTTTCTTTAAGAACACTTTGCGGAACGCGAACTCTGCCAGCGCCATCATCACCGCCCACGCGATGAGCGCCTGTATCTTCGTGAGGAACGTGGCTCCGAAGAGGATGGCCGCGAACAGGATGATGACAAGCCTGTTTTTATAGAACACAGCCGAATTCTCACTTGCCTTGTCGACCAGGTAGCCTTTCTTCGTCACCAGGTCGTAGAAAATGGTGCGCCCTTTCTTATCTGTGTAAATATTTCTGCCTGACAGGCGGATTTTCTCCACCGGTTTTTTTGATTTTTTCTTACTCATACCTTATCTTTCCATATCTGATTCTTTGGTTTCCGCGCCCGGCGCTCTGCAGATGTCAGTTGTCCGGCATTGCCTCGCTGATGTCAGCCGTCCAGCATTGCCTCGCCTCTGCAGTATGTCTGAATGACTTTGTAATCCCGGTCAAGGACCACAAGGTCTGCGTCAAGCCCTGCCTTGATGGAACCCTTCCTGTCGTCGATGCGCAGGCATGCGGCCGGGTTCTTCGTGCAGGCGTTGATTGCTGTTTCCACCGGGACGAGCGCCTCTTCGATGAGGATGCGCAGCCCGTCGTTGATGCGCAGCGTGGAGCCTGCGAGTCCGCCGGTCGATGTCAGGTGCGCGCTGCCGTCCTCGTAGATTTCAATCTCATTTCCGCCGAAGATGAACTTCGAGCCCGCCGGTGAACCTTTCGCCATGAGCGCGTCGCTCACCATCATGCCGTAGTGCGGTCCTTTCGCGTCAAAGAAATTGCGGAGCGCCGCAGGAGTCGAGTGATTGCCGTCGCAGATGATTTCCCCGTACATGCTCTTGATGCGGTACGCCGCGCCGACCAGACCGTTTGCCCTGTGGTTGAACGGGGACATCCCGTTGTACACATGGGTCATGGACCTTGCCCCGTGGGCGAATCCCTGCACCGCTTCCTCGCTGGTGGCAGCGGAGTGGCCGATGCTCACGACGACGCCGTGCTCCGCGCAGTATCTTGTCAGGGCGAAATCATCGTCCTGCTCGGTCGCCATGGTGATGTAGCGGATGAGTCCGTCCGCAGCTTCCTGATATTTCTGAAACTGCTCCACAGAAGGCTTCACGATATACTGCTCCGGCTGTGCGCCCTTGTACTTCATGTCGAGGAACGGTCCCTCGAAGTGCACGCCGAGTATCTCTGCACCAGTATAGCCTTCTTTCACGACTTTTGCAACATTTTTGAGCGCGTTGGTCAGCACCTCTTCGCTCTGTGTGATGGTCGTCGGGAGCAGCGCGGTCACGCCTTCGTTTACGATATTCTTCACCCAGTTGCGCAGACCTTCCTCTTCTGCGTCATTGGTGTCAAATCCGTACGCGCCGTGGCAGTGTACGTCGATGAACCCCGGCAGGATGCGCTCGCTGCCGTAATCCACATCCACCGGCTTCTCGCCGTAATTATAAATGTTGACAATCTTCCCGTCAGCCACCTCAATCTGCGCGCCCAGAAACTGGTCCGCAATCCATACTTTTTTACTCTGGATAATCATAACAGACTCCTCCTTTACTTTTTCAACTATTGTTCCCTGTTATCCCGCTTTTCAAAAACCGCCCCGCGCCGGAGCTTGATTTTCACTCTTTTTCATTATATAATTTAAAAAGTGCAAGTACAGAAAGTCTTATACAGAACATTTCACCTTATTCCGGAGGGCAAAACTATGATAAACAAACTGACCGAAAACAGCTTTGAACCTTACGGCTCTTTCTATGACCGCCCGGTCAGCCGGCGGAAAAACGGTCTGACTGTCCGGGAAATCACCTCCACGGCCAAACGCGTGGAACAGCTCTATGTCCTGCCGTGTGAGGCATATATCGAATGCCCCCAGGGGACGGCGCGGATACTCATCAGCGATTCCCCGGATGCGGAGAGCCTCAAGTCTTTCCCGGTGCGCCATCACATCCGGCTCGCTCCGAACATGTATTTCAACCTCATCCCGCTCTCAGCCCCCCCTCTGACGTGGGAGCTCATCGCCCCGTCCCAAAAGGAGCCGGAAATCTGTCCGCTCAGCTCTCCGTATACGTACCAGCCCGTATCGGCGCCTTTCCATGTCCGCAGGATCGTGGACTGCTGGTACACGAAGCAGTCCGAGCCCTGCGTCGTTGAAAAGCCCGCCAGCCGTTCCTACGAACTCATCTACGTCTACGAAGGCTCCATGGACATCCGCCTCTCCACGGGAACCCATACCCTGCAGGCACACGACCTCATCCTGTACCGGGGAGACTCCGCGCGGTTTGATATCACTGCGTCCTGCTCCTATCTGACCGCCATATTTGATGCAAACCAGAAAAAGACGCTCCACATCCTGGACCACACTTTCCACTGCACGAGCGAGCTCCAGCAGGTCCTCTGGAAACTCCTCATCGAGAGCTTTGAGGGCTCCTACTATACGATGACCCTGATGATATGCTATCTCCAGGAAGCCCTGCTTCTGCTGATGCAGTTCTACGAGACAATCAACCATCAGACGCTGCTCAAAGACACAAAGTCCGCCCGCAGCGACCTGCTCTCGGAGATACTGACCTATATGAACAACCGCATCGCGGAGCCGGTGACGATTGAAGAAATCTGCCACGAATTCTTCATCTCCCGGTCATCCCTCCAGGCGCTGTTCAAGACCCACCTGAATACATCGCCGAAGAATTACCTGCTCAACATCAAACTGCAAAAAAGCAAGGAACTGATACGCGAAAATCAGTATACGATAAGTGAAATCGCATATATGCTCGGTTTCAGTTCCATCCATTATTTCTCAAGGCTTTTTAAAAAATATTTCAATACGACGCCGAGCGACTACGTGAAAAAGATTGCGAAGAGCAAGACCTCCGGTTCCGGCAAGCCGGCTCTTTAATCTTTCAGGATATCCCGACTCATTCAGGATATCCTGCACTTTAATCCTCCAGGATATTCTGTATGCTGTACCGGGAAATCTGTATCACCGTGCTTTTGTTGACCTCCACATCGATGATATCGTTCCTGACTTTGATGATTTTCCCGTAGATGCCGCCCGCGAACAGTATCCGGGCGCCCGGCTGTATCCCTTTCTGAAGCTCCCGCATCGCCTCGCGGTTCTTCTTCATGTTGCGTGAAGAGATGAAGATGAGTACGATGGCGCAGATGCCAATCAGCACACCCACCGTCACACAGCTCCAGATAATGACATCCATATTCATAGTTCCTTATATCCTCCTGCATGCGGGACATGGTCCGTCACTGTACAGACCATGTCCCGTTTCTGTTCATCCTTATCGTCTGTCCGTACCACCTGGTAAGCGGATGGGCGCCGCTTACTTCCTCGTATACGGATACAGCGTCACTCCCTTGACCACACGGTTGACCTCGCCGGTCGGGCACGGGTTGTCCGGTGTGATGGAAAGGGAAAGTGATTTCAGCACCGCCAGCGTCTGTGCAAACAGGATGTAGTCCAGACCGAGCTGTACGTTCTCGTGGGCATCCCCAAGGTCGAAGGAAACGGCATAATCTACAAGCGCTGCCACTTCCGCATCGGCGTTGTTCATCACCGCCACAATCTTGTTGCCCTTGCGCTGTCCGCTCATCTCTTTGATGAGGTCCACTTCATACTGTCTCGTATATGCATCATCGCTTAAGTATACGACCGTCAGCGTCGTATTATCCACGATGGATTTCGGTCCGTGGCGGAATCCCATAGGCGTATCGTACATCGTCACGACTTCGCCCGCCGTCAGCTCCAGCATCTTGAGCGCGGACTCCTGGGACGTCCCCTTCAGGGTGTTGCTTCCAAGGTATACGATGCGGCGGAAATCATACTCGTCCACAATCTTCTGCACGATGCCGTACTTGTTGTCAAGGAATGCCTGTCCTGCTGCCGTAATCTTCTTTACCTCCTCAAGGACTTTGTCCAGCTCGTCCAGGTGGAAGCAGAGGTACGTTGCCAGGTACATATTGGAGTAGCTTGACGTCATGGCAAAGCTCTGGTCGTGGGTCTCGTCTGTCAGATTGATGGCGTAGCAGTTCTCTGTCGTGTCCGCACGTTTGGACAGAGCGCCGTTCTTATTGCATGTCACGAACAGATGATATACATTGTCGCACACGCTCTCCGCTGCATCGATAGCGCCTACGGATTCCGGTGAGTTTCCGGAACGTCCGAAGCTGATGAGGAGCGTCGGCTTCGTGCGGGACAGATATGCCTCCGGAGTCGCGACGATGTCCGTCGTGCCGTAGGATTTTGCCTTGTGGTTCAGAAGACCTGCCAGATGCGGGAACAGTGCATTGCCCACGAACTCGCTCGTACCTGCTCCTGTCAGAATCACATCGAAATCATCGCATGTGATGACCTGGTCGATGAACTTCTGTATCTCTTCTTTGTGCTCTTTAATCTGACGGCATGTCTTCTCCCATGTCGCTGGCTGCTGATAAATCTCAGTCAGTGTAAATGTTGATGATGTTTCCTGCATTTTTTCATTTGAAATGCCAAAAATCTCGCTCATTTTCCTTCCCCTTTCTTCGCCGCCTGTGCGGCTGTGCTCACGCCGCATATCACTGCGGCAGATATGGATGCCGCATGCAGCAGCGGCATGTACCGTCGCCGCATATCACTGCGGCGCATGATGATGCCGGCATAAAGAAGCCGGCTGTTTATGCAATGCAGGTATCTCAGATGCCGTCGTCAGACTCTTCCTGTACTACCTGCTTGAATTCGTATTTTGTCACCTGTTCTTTTCCCGTTTCAATGACGGAATCCACAAGACCGTCCAGGTCATCCATGAACTTGCGGGACATCACGATTTCCACGAGCATCGGGAGATTTGTCCCTGCAACAATCCTGACATTGTCTTTTCCGCGTGAAATCTGCGCAGCCACATTGAACGGGCTTCCTCCCATCAGGTCTGTAAAGATGATGACGCCTTCGCAGTCCTTCAGGTCATCGAGCGCTTTCGTCATCTCGCGCGCCAAATCTTCTGTGCTGTATGTCGGCAGGAAATCCACATGGCGGTAATCTTCCTGCTCCCCTGCGATGAGATTCACGGAGCTTGTGAGCCCGGAACCGAAATTTGCATGTCCTGTAACTATTAAACCAATCATGATACCTCTCCTGTTCTAAACATGTTTAATGCCTGCACGTGCATGGCATGTCCGATATGTCACGCCTCTGCTTCGTTCAGATACTTTTCAACAACAGGCATATAAACTGCCTTTGGATGAAAACAGGACTTTGCACTCTGCATATAGGTGAGTGCATTCGTGTTATCTCCCAGATAGGAGTACTGTTTTGCAACCATAAACAGTATTACGCCCAGCGCAAAACCATAATAGCGTTTGGAATTGATATCTTCTATCATCCCGTCTATCAGGTCGCTTCTTCCGTCGAGCATCACAGCATAGGACTCCTCGTTGTAGTGGATGAACTTCTCGTCCCCGGTCTTTCTGATTTCTTCCAGTATCCAGTCCGCGTATTCCCGGTTGCCTTTCAGAAGGAACGTGTGGAAATAGATTTCCAGGAAACTCTTCTTGTCCGCCGGGTCCTTATATTCTTTGCCCAGCATATACTTCAGCGTCCGCTCGAACTTCTCCGTCTCGCGGGTGATATAGTACGCGCGCATCTTATAGAGGTCGCAGACATATTCGCCCAGCAGCCTGCGCGTCATCTTCATATCCGCGATGCGCTCCACCATCTCGCTGTCCCGGTTCTTAAGCCCTGTATTCATGTTATGCAGCTGGAAATTTTTCATTCCCTGGAATATAAAATATCCGACCGCAGCCAGCGCTGCGACAAAAATCGTTATCGTACTCAAACAGCCACCTGATTTCTTCTTAGATTAATATGAGGGGGGGATTAAAATCCCTCCCCTCACTGTTTTACGGCCTGTCAGCCGTTCTTTATTCATTTGAGCTAACTGCTAATGCAGTCCTCCTGTCATATGCCCGACAACAATTTATTCAGGCATGCTCACATCAACACCAGACTCCTGCAGTACGTTAACTACAGACTCCAGAGCATCCCATGCCTCCTGACCTGTCTTTTCAACCGGTGCAGGTTCTGGGTACTCATACCACTCTACGAGAGGTGTATATCCGCCCGGCAGTGTGTTTCCGTCAGCATCCATTGCCTGGGAGTTACCAGTCCAGATACCGAACGCACATCCTACGATACCTACTACGAGGATGAGGATGATACATCTTACCGGTGTCCAGCCCTTCTTAATCAGAGCGTAGATACCAAGTGTAATCAGCAGCGGGATGAGCTTCGGCAGTACGCCGTCAAGCAGTCCCTGGATGTTGATCTGTGTATCGCCTACGATCATACGAACCGTCGTAGCGCCGTAGTTTGCGATAAGACCGCCGACTACGAAGATACCAAGGATACTTGCTGCACGTGTGAACTCTTTCGCGTTCGACGTCAGCAGTGTAACAGCTTTTGTTCCGAGTCCGTAAGACCAGTACATCAGTCCGAAACGAACAACAAACTGGACTACGTTGAAGATGATAAGGAACAGGATCGCACCGATAATCTGACCTTCCATAGCCATATTCGCGGTAAGACCTGCTGTAATCGGAACAAGTGTCAGCCAGAACAGCGCATCACCGATACCGCCGAGAGGACCTGCCGCAGAAATACGTACGGAACGGATCGTCTTTGTATCAGCTTTGTTCTGCTCCAGTGAAAGAACAATACCCATTACAAATGTTACGAGGAACGGGTGTGTGTTCAGGAAATCAAGGTTGTGAGCCATGGAAGCTCTCAGGTCGTTCTTGTTGGTATGTATTTTCTGAAGTCCCGGAAGGATACCCCAGAGCCATCCACAAGCCTGCATTCTTTCATAGTTGAAAGATGCCTGTAAGAAACAGGACAGCCATACCATCTTGTTCAGAGTCTTATTATCCAGCTTCGGTGCCGGAGTCAGATCTTCATATCTGTCAGGAATATTATATGCCATCCTCGTCACCTCCTACAAAGCCGGCGCCTGCGCCTGCGTTCTGTTTGATCTTCGTCTGTGTCGTGAAGTCATAGATTGCGATAGCTGCGCCTACGAAAGCACAGAGGATAAGTGTTGCTCCTGAAGTTGTTGCATTTGCGCTGCAGAGCAGTGACATAGCAAAACCTGCAAGAAGGAATCCCCACATCTCTCCCGACATCATAACTTTCATCAGAATTGCAAATCCGACGAACTTCATCGCACCGCCTGCTGCATCCAGACCTGCCATTACCCATGAGAACTGGTAAGAGAAGTTCTGAAGCGCTTCACCCAGTGCGGAACCGCCGTAAAGACCTGCAACTGCAAGAAGTCCGAACAGGCATCCCAGAACTCCCATCTCGAGGAAGTTGATGTTGCGGATACCTTTTACATTTACTTCTTCTGCATACTTGTCAGCCTTAGCCATCATACCTGACATAAATGTAAATGTCAGAGTAACTGCGTACTGTCCGAATACTGCGAACGGAATCGCAAGACCAAGTGCTGCGCCAACGCCGTCTGCTGTTGCCTCCATGTTCAGTGATACAGCAAAGATCGTTGCCATGATACCTCCGAGGATCGCGTTCGGCGGCTGTGCTCCACCAATCGGCATACTACCAATCTGAATGAGCTGGTAAGCACCACCAACTACGATACCCAGCTCGAAGTTACCAAGGATAGCTCCGATGATGGGGCATGTAACGATCGGCTGGTAAAGAGACTCTAAAAAGCTGAACTGGTCGATACCCATGATAAAGGCTACCACAAAGACCAGAATTGCCTGGATAATTGATATCTCCATGTCTACTCCTTTCCAACTTAACTAATAAAACTTTTTTCTCGTCCGTAATCTCTCTTCGGATTACTTGAACAGTTTGTCAGTGCTCTCGGTCGGTGTATCCGGAACACGTTTGATTTCGAGTTCCACGCCGAGTTCCTGCAGCTTTTTGAATGTAGCTACATCGTCGTCGTCAACTGCGACCGAAGTTGCCACCTGACGTTTTCCGTCAGCCATGTGCATATTGCCGATATTTACTTTTTTAATCGGGACCCCGCCCTCTACCAGCTTAAGCACATCCTGAGGTGTTTCGCAGATAATTGCAATATGCTGATTTGCAGAAGCTTTGTGGATGATGTTAATCGTCTTTTCCAGAGTGAAGAATCTGGTCTGTGCATATGACGGCGCAGCCATGTTCATCAAACTCTGACGGAACTCATCTCCTGCAACTTCATCGTTTGCGACAAGCAGAAGATTTGCTCCTACCACGCCGCACCACTGAGTCGCCACCTGACCATGAATCAGCCTGTTGTCAATTCTCGTCAAGCGAATATCTGGCATGCTCGCATCCTCCTTTCTTTAAAAATTCAGCATTTGGCGGACTGTGAACTTCTCAGCCCTCATGCCGTTTCCACAAACCTTTCCCCGTTGACACGGGAGTCAAAATCTGCTTACAGAATTTATTATACCAGACTTTGGGTTTCTTAGTTTGCACTTTTTATGATTCCTCTTGCATTTTTGATTATATAGTTTTTATAAAAAAGTTATAGTTTTTTTATAACTTTCTTGCACTTCTTACAATTCCGTCGGGCGTTCCGCCGCTCCGCCAAAAGGGCACAGCTCCTCCGTCAAAAGGGCGCGGCGCATCCGCGCCGCACCCTCCCGTGGCTCAGATATCTCCGGTCTTCTGCACCGTCAGCGTCACGCCTCCGTAATAGAACGCTCCGCCCTGTCCTGCCACCTGGAGGACCGCCGGGGTGTCCATCACTTCCACGAACTGCTGAAAGCCCAGGCTGCTCGAATCCGTAGACGTCTGGAACGTCTGCTGGACTGCCGCCCCCGGGACCTCCGTGCCCTGCTGTTCCAGATAGAGCGTTACCGTGAGCGGGAAAGTCACTCCGCTGCCCGGTCCCACCGTCCCGTGGAAGGACACTTCATAGTAGCCGGGCGTCTGTATCATGACCTGCGGACTGTTCTGCTCATGGGTGACATCCGTCCCCGCAATGATGGCATTCCGGTCAAAGACCAGATTCGTGCCCGCCGTCCCGGTCTGCACCGGGGTCGAATATGCAGACAGGAAGCTCGCCGGCGCTGCTGTCCCGGTCCCTGCCGGTCCCGTAGCTCCGGTGGGTCCGGTGGCTCCGGTTGGTCCCGTCGGTCCGGTAGCCCCGGTGGCTCCATCAGGTCCGGTGGCTCCGGTAAATCCGGTAAGTCCGGTAGCTCCTGCCGGTCCCGTAGCTCCGGTTGGTCCCGTCGGTCCAGTGACGCCGGTGGCTCCGGTTGCTCCGTCTGCTCCCGCAGGTCCCGTGGCTCCGGTCGGTCCCGTCGGTCCGGTAGCTCCGATGGCTCCATCTGCTCCAGCAGGTCCCGTGGCTCCGGTGGGTCCCGTCGGTCCGATGACGCCGGTTGCTCCGGCTGGTCCCGTGGCTCCGGTGGGTCCTCCGGCTGGTCCGGTCGCTCCGGTCGGTCCCGTCGGTCCGGTGGCTCCCGTCGCTCCTGTTGCCCCGGCAGGTCCGGTCGCCCCGGTCGCTCCATCGAGTCCGGCTGGTCCCATTGGTCCGGTTGCCCCGGTCGCTCCGGTAGGACCGGTACAACAGCAGGGCTTCGGCGGACAGGGACGATGACATCCGAACGGCGTCCACTGGCAGGAACCGGACGGCTGGCTGCATCCGCAGTCGTCACGGCAGCCGGCAGACTGCTCTTCAATCTCATTGTCCTGCATCTCACTGTCCTGTCGGATTTCTTCGGTATTCTTTCTCTTAAACCACATCATCTCTTCTGACCTCCTTTCTTTCAGGCTCGCCTGCGCATTCCGCGCTAAGCGCATCCCGGACGGGAAAAATTCCCATCTGATATCAGTATATGAAAACAGGGGCAAAAGGTCCGGATTACTGCATTTCATAAAGCAGGAAAAGACTCAGCCTGAACGCCCATCTCCCGAAAATACTCCACATTGCTCAGATAATACGGGGACTGCGGTCTGTAAGTCCCCGCCAGTTCATTGTATCCCGCCGCTTCCTCATACCTGCCCAGCCTGTCACAGCAGACGCACAGCCCCAGCGCAGGCAGGAAGCCGTAACAGTCCTCTTCCACAAACGCGCCGGTCTCCGGCTTTTTTTCTGCGTGGAGCGCCTGCCGATACCAGAAAATGGCAAGGTCATATCTTTCCTGTTCCTGGAAGCAGCCTGCCAGGTCGCAGCACACCTCGCCCCGCGGCACATCATATGCAAATGTGTGCAGCAGGCTTTCCAGCGCTCTCTCCTTCTCACCCATGGCAGCATAGCAGCGGGAAAGCTGCCGCGCCGCGTCGATGCGGTTTTCCACCCAGCCGTCCGGACGGTGCAGAAATCTTTCCAGTATCTCCGCCGCCTTCTCATATCTTCGGTGGAACAAAAGCTCCCTTCCATAGTAATACAGCGCCCGGGCGTCAAACGGTTCCCCTCTGCGCTCCATCCCTTCATAAATGCGGAGGTTCCGCACACCATCTCCTGTCCCGCTCTTCCAATGTTCCACACACACGTCCGAATAAACGACCGTCCCCGTCGGCGGAATCACCTCATGGACTCTTCCCCGGAAAAGATACCCCGCACGGTTCCTTACGATGCGTTCTCTGTAATAGGTAAATGTACTGCGCCCCTGTTCGTCAAAGGCAGTCGCGTAAGGCATCATCACGACGTCTGCATCTTTTGGGAGCGTCCGTTTCAGTTCCAGGAACTTCCGGGCTTCCCGCTCCGGGATAACATCGTCCGCATCCAGCCACATCAGATAGTCGCAGGTTCCCTTTTGAAATGCGAAATTACGCGCCGCGGAAAAGTCATCCTCCCAGACGAAATCGTAAATCCGGTCCGTATACTGCGCCGCAATCTCCTTCGTCCGGTCGGCAGACCCGGTATCCACGATGACGACCTCGTCTGCCAGACCTTTCACGCTCGCAAGGCATCTCCCCAGCACTTTCTCCTCATCTCTTACTATCATGCACAGACTCAGTGATATCAAAGCAGCTCCCTTCCGGCATCCCGCATGTATTTCCACTGTCATATCCCAGTTTATGCAAAAAGCAGAGGAAATGCCTTTCCGGAATCTCCTCTGCTCATATCTGTTCTGTCTTTCGTTGTCTGTTCTGGCTGTCTCTGTCCGCTCCTCTGGGCGAAACCGCCGCGCGTCCTGCTTAAATCCTTGCCACGCCGCTCTTTCTCGCAGCCTCAGCCGTCGCTTTTGCCACCGCATCCTTCACGCGCGGGTCAAATGCTGCCGGAAGGATATAATCGGGATTGAGTTCCTCATCGCTGACAAGTCCCGCGATTGCGTATGCAGCCGCGACTTTCATCTCGTCGTTGATATCGGATGCGCGCACATCCAGTGCACCGCGGAAGATGCCCGGGAAGCACAGGACGTTGTTCACCTGGTTCGGGAAATCGCTGCGCCCGGTAGAGACAACCGCCGCTCCCGCTGCTTTTGCCTCATCCGGGAAGATTTCCGGAGTCGGATTCGCGCATGCGAAGATAATCGGGTCTTTCGCCATCGTGCGCACCATATCCTGCGTCAGCGTGCCCGGCGCAGAGACGCCGATGAATACATCCGCTCCTTTTATCACTTCTGCCAGCGTCCCTTTCTCATGGTTGAAGTTCGTGATTTTCGCCATCTCTTCTTTGATGGGATTGAGATAATCCCTTCCTTCATAAATCGCGCCGTGGCGGTCTGTCATGATGACATTCTTAAGTCCCATGGACATCAGCAGGCGGATGATGGCGATTCCCGCCGCTCCTGCGCCGGATGTCACAATCTTCACGTCCTCAATCTTCTTGCCCACAATCTTCAGCGCGTTAATCATTCCGGCAAGAGTGATGACAGCCGTTCCATGCTGGTCATCGTGGAAAATCGGGATGTCGCAGCATTCTTTCAGGCGCTTCTCTATCTCAAAGCATCTCGGCGCGGAAATGTCCTCCAGGTTGACGCCGCCGAAACTTCCGGCAATCAGGCTGACTGTCCGGACAATGTCGTCCACATCTTTTGACCTTACGCAGAGCGGGATGGCGTCCACATCGCCAAACTCCTTGAACAGCACGCACTTGCCTTCCATGACCGGCATGCCCGCCTCCGGTCCGATGTCCCCCAGACCGAGGACTGCCGTACCGTCCGTGACAACGGCGACGGTATTCCAGCGTCTCGTCAGCTCAAAGCTCTTGTCCACATCCTTCTGGATTTCCAGACAGGGCTGCGCAACCCCAGGTGTGTACGCCAGGCTCAGCGCCTCTTTGGAATCCACCGCAGCGCGGCTCTTCACTTCAATCTTGCCTTTCAGTTCGTAGTGCATCTTCAATGATTCTTTTGCATAGTCCATAAAACTGCCTCCTGATGTTGATGTTTATTCTATTGAAAGCATGCAGAAATATACACTTCCTTTTTGCATATTTCCGCGTATTTATACACTCCAATGCTATTATACTGCTTTTTCACAAATGTGGCAGTATTTTTTTCAAAACATGGGATTTTTAACATAAATTCAAAAAATCCATTAATGGGATTAAATACTTTTTATCCGTCCAGTCACAGTCTTGTCCTGCCGCACACATAAGAGCTTTCATCCACGGTTCGTATGTATCCGGGTCTTTTTTTGCCACAGATTTCTGCAGCATTCTGCATAAAGTTTTGTCAATAAAATTCATTTTACTTTCGTTCCATGCACCCCTCCCATAAAAAAGTGGAATATCTCTTAAATCGCCCTTCAGATTGTGCTCTCTGATTGCTGTTAATGCATCCTCATCACAGGGAGAAGCACCTATACATAATATAGCCAGTTTTTTGTTTTTCAGCTTGTCCATATTCTTTTTCAAAAATGATAATCCGGATATTCCAGAAGCATATATGCCGCCGCATAATACGATTGCATCGTACTGTGCCACTTCATTTATTGTTGCTTTTGATGTTTCTACACAAGGATAATCCGTCATGACCTGAAGCCACTCGGCATATTTTTTTGTTGCCCCATATTTTGACTGATAAACAATAATTCCTTTTGTAATTCTTTGTCCTGGCATTGTACTCCTCCATATAATCGGGTTATATAAACAATTTGTATAACTCGATTATGGATTTTGCAACGGATTTTGTCAATCACTATCCCATAAAAATGCAGCGCTATGTATTTTTATGCATAATTATATGTATATATACATTCTCATTCATTTTTATAAATTTCTTCTTGCATAAATATAACTTCTGGTGTATAGTATGTTGTAGCCCGCAGGGCTGACATATCAGGAAAAGCCGCCGTCCGCTCCGCCGGATGGCAAAATTAATAAAAATACATTCAGGAGGCTATTTGAGAATGAGCAAAGAAAAAGTGGTTTTAGCATATTCCGGAGGACTTGACACAACAGCCATCATCCCGTGGCTGAAAGAGACATTTGGCTACGACGTCATCTGCTGCTGCATCGACTGCGGACAGGGCGAGGAGCTGGACGGACTGGACGAGCGCGCGAAGCTCTCCGGCGCATCCAAGTTATATATTGAAAATATCGTGGACGAATTTGCGGAGGACTTTATCATGCCCTGCGTCAAAGCAGGCGCGGTCTATGAAAATGCATATCTTCTCGGCACTTCCATGGCGCGTCCCGCCATCGCGAAAAAACTGGTGGAGATTGCCCGCAAGGAAGGCGCTGTCGCCATCTGCCACGGCGCTACCGGAAAAGGAAACGACCAGATACGGTTCGAGCTGGGCATCAAGGCGCTGGCTCCGGATATCAAGATTATCGCACCCTGGCGCATGACTGACCTGTGGACCATGCAGTCCCGCGAGGACGAAATCGCATACTGCAAGGCGCACGGCATTGACCTTCCCTTCGACACGAAGCACAGCTACAGCCGCGACCGCAATCTGTGGCACATCAGCCACGAGGGTCTGGAGCTGGAAGACCCGTCTGTGGAGCCGAACTACGATGACCTGCTCGTCCTGAGCGTATCACCGGAACATGCTCCGGATGACCCGGAATATGTGACGATGACATTTGAGGCAGGCGTGCCGAAGACCATCAACGGCAAATCCATGAAGGTCGCCGACATCATCAAAGAGCTGAACCGCCTGGGCGGAAAACACGGCATCGGCATCGTGGATATCGTAGAGAACCGCGTCGTCGGCATGAAGTCCCGCGGCGTATATGAGACGCCGGGCGGAACCATACTCATGGCAGCACACCAGCAGCTGGAAGAGCTCATCCTCGACCGCGCGACTTATGAAGTCAAGAAAGAGATGGGGAACAAGCTGGCTCAGGTCGTATACGAAGGCAAATGGTTCACGCCGCTGTGCGAAGCCATCCGCGCATTCGTGGAAGTGACCCAGCAGTATGTGACCGGTGAAGTGAAGTTCAAACTGTACAAGGGCAACATCATCAAAGCCGGCGAGACTTCCCCCTACTCCCTGTACAGCGAGTCTCTGGCAAGCTTCACCACAGGCGATATGTACGACCACCACGACGCAGACGGATTCATCACCCTGTTCGGGCTTCCGCTTAAGGTCCGCGCCATGAAGATGCAGGAACTCTCAAAAGAGAATCAGAAATAAAAAAAGAATCGAATCAGAAAATCCCCTCCGGTCAGATGCTCCTGTCCGACCGGAGGGGATTTTATATTTCCATTGAATTTTATGCTTGGTCTGCATATAATAAAAGTAGGAAATCCCCTACTTTCCATATTTCAGAAAGGTGGTGCATAATCATGTCAGTAAATGCGTTTGTAGACAATGCAAAAGTCATGGCAAAAGGGCAAATCACAATTCCGAAAGATGTTCGCGATGTACTTGGTGTGTCAAACGGTGACCGGGTCACTTTTATTGTTGAGGGAAACACCGTCCGTATTGTCAATTCTGCCGTGTATGCCATGCAGGTTCTTCAGCAGGAAATGACCGGAGAAGCGGAACGCACTGGTCTGACCTCGGAAGATGATGTTGTGGCGCTCGTCAGGGAATTGAGAAATGAGGATGAAACGAAGCGTTTTTGAATACCTGACTGGCAAAAGGGCAGCGGGTCGAGAGCGAAAAGTTCTCGACCCGCTGTGTTATGTTTCCACTGGTTGTATCCGGTGTAATAAGGCTTTTATCTACGGTATTTTTTCTTGTGGCTGCAGAAGATAGCGCCGGTCAGGACCATGCCGGAGATAAACATGACCGCAAGCCACAAGGCAATATTGCTGTCATCGCCGGTCTGCGGAGAAGCGCTGCCATCGTCGGTTGTTGTATCGGCATCTGCCGAGGGCTCGGTCGGTTCTTCCGCTGTACCTGTCGCAGGGATTTTCACCGCTGCTTTTTCATAGCTGCAGACGGTGCACTCCTCGTGCCTGAAACCTGCCTCAGCTGCGGTGGCTTCCTTATCTGTTACCCACACAAAGGTGTGCGCGGCACTGTCTAATTTCACTCCGCAGGTACAGAGTTTCCAGTGTCCGTCGGCATCAGACTGCCATCCGCCCTGTTTTTTCAAAATACATTTCCCCTGTCGTGAACGACGCATTTACCCTGCCGTGAATACCCACAGATTGCGAATCTGCGGCTCCAGCCGGTCAAAATCCCAGAGCTTCTCACTCCGCTTCCGGCTGTTCGGGTCATTGACCCGTATCCTGCCATCCTCAATGCCTGTCAGCACGATGAAGTGTCCTGTGGTGGTGAAGTCGCCCGGGCTCATGCTGCAGACCACCGGATGCCCGGCTTCCAGCGCGGAGAATACCGCGTCCGCGCTCAGCCCCAGTTCTTCCCCGTATATCCCGAACTGCCGCGCGCCCTCGGTCATCAGGGACCAGCTCGTCCCGGAATCGCCGGCATAGTATCCGTTCTCTGCGGCAAACTGCGCCACCTTGTATGGCGTGACCGTATCATCTCCGGTCAGCCCCGCCGCCACCATGGCGATGACCGTCGGTCCGCATCCGCTCAAGGCAATCATGTCATCCCCGTAGATGCCGTATCCCCAGCGTTCATCCCACTGCAGGAGAAGGGGGATGCGTCCCTGCTCCACACCGCCGATGGACTCTGCCGGAGGCGCGTCCTTTTTCTCCGGATAATCCAGCACAAAGTCCAGCGTCTCTTCATTGCTTTTCAGAAGGTCCAGCAGTTCCTCCGGATACTGCTCCCGGTTCTTCAGGATTTCCCCTGCCCTCGCGTCTGTCAGTGACAGAAGCGCCAATTTCCCCTCTCCTGATGCCAGGTCCATCCCCAGCGGGAGGATGCGGGACGCCGCCAGGAGCAGGATGAGGCACAGACCAATCTTTAAGAAGATATGCCTGTTTCTCTTCCTCCTTTTCACAGACCGTACGCCCGCCGTCCGGTTTCCCGCCGCGTGCCTCTGCCTGTGCCCTGCTTCCCGCCTTTGTCCCGAATATTCTGGTTTCCACTCTTCCCCCATGGGGAACCGCCTCCTTATCCATTTGCATTTTCCCGGATGCCCCAGTCTGATAAGGAGATTATAGGCGCGCCGTACAGCGGATTTTTCTAACATTTCCTTAAGATTTACGCGCGGGAATGTTTAGGAATTTTTTAAGAGCTGCCGGCGGCGCTTTTCCCTGCGCCGCGCAGCAGCTCTCATACGCTGTTTACTCTCTGTCGTTTGTCAGTTTCAGTTTGTCGAAGATGTAGAACATCAGTCCCATGAGCATGCCGACCACGCAGGCCAGCACCATTCCGCTGAGCTGGATGCTTCCGAACTGCACGGTGATGCCGGACAGTCCGACCACGAAGATAACGGAGGTCATCGCCATGTTCCGCGAGCGGTTGTAGTCCACCTGGGATTCCACGAGGATACGGATGCCCGAGGTGCCTATCATTCCGTACAGCAGGAAGGATATGCCGCCGATGACCGGTCCCGGGATGGTATTAATCAGCGTCGTCATCTTCCCGATAAAGGAACAGATGATGGAGAGCACCGCCGCCCCTCCTATCACGTATACGCTGTAGACTTTCGTCATCGCCATGACGCCGATATTTTCCCCGTATGTGGTCGTCGGCACGGAGCCGATGAGACCGGAGAGCATGCTGGAGAAGTTATCCGCGAAGAGGGACCTGTGGAGTCCCGGGTCTTTCAGAAGGTCTCTTCCCACAATCTTGCTCGTCACAATCTGGTGTCCGATGTGCTCCGACGTAATCACCAGCAGCACCGGAATGATGATGACGATTGCCTCCCACTTGAACTTCGGCACGGAAAAGTTCGGGATGGAGAAGAGGGACGCTGCCGCCACCTCTGAGAAATCCACGATGCCGCAGGCAAGGGCTGCGATGTATCCCGCGATGATGGCGACCAGTATCGGGATGACTGCCAGGAATCCCCGGAAGAGGACCGAACCGAGGACTGCCACCAGAAGCGTCACAAGGAATACGATGACATTGCGCATATCGATGGTCTCGTCCGCCAGACCCGCATTGGACGCCGCTGTCCCGGCAAGTTCCAGTCCAATCAGCGCGACCACCGGTCCCATTGCCGCAGGCGGCAGGACCACGTCAATCCAGTCGGAGCCAAATTTATAGATGATGACTGCGAGGACGCACCCCAGGAATCCGACGACCACGAATCCTCCCAGCGCGTACTCATATCCCCATTTTGATATGACCACGCCCGCCGGAGCCAGAAACGCGAAACTGGAGCCCAGATAGGCAGGCGCTCTCCCCTTGGTTATCAGGATGAAAAGAAGGGTTCCGATTCCGTTCATAAAAAGCACGACCGCCGGGTTGATGCCGAACACGAACGGCACCAGCACCGATGCGCCGAACATCGCGAACATGTGCTGGATACTCAGAGGCACCAGCAGCCGGAACGGCACCTTCTCTTCCACCTGAATGATTCTTTTGTTTTCCATGTAGTTCCTCCTGTTTTTCTCATTCACTTCTGTAGTATGGCGCTTCATACGCCCTGTCTATTCTACCATACCGCGCGCCCCATGAAAACAGTTATTTCTTCCAGACGTCGTGAATCAGCCGCTTTACATTTCCGGATGCAATCTTATCTATCTGGCGGGCTGTGATGCCTTTTCTGCGAAGGGCGTCCGCCACCCGCTCCATATCCTGTACGCCCCGGATGCCTTCGGGCAGCGCTTCCCGCTCGAAGCCGTCGAAATCGGTCCCGAACGCTACCGCGTCCTCTCCTGCTTTCCGGACCATCCAGGCCGCATGCTCCGCGATATCATCCGGAGATGCCCAGGCCCCGGACGGGCTCTTCGTTTCTCTTAAGAAGGCAGCGTAGAAATTCAGCCCTGCCACACCTCCCTGTTCTCCCAGTGCGCGGAGCATCTCATCGCTTAAGTTCCGGGGATGGGCGCAGAGGCTCCTGGCATTGGAATGGGACGCGGCGACGGGGTACCTGCTGTACCGGATACAGTCCCGGAATCCGCCGTCTGACAGATGGGAGACGTCGATGATGATTCCCAGGTCGTTCATCCTGCTTACCGCTTCTATCCCGAACCCGCGAAGCCCCCGCTCCATCACCGTCCGGTCCCGGCTGTTGGGAGACCCGATGCAGTTCTCATAGTTCCACGTCAGCGTTAGGAGGCGCACGCCCATCCGGTACAGGACGTCCAGGCGGGATATCTCCCCGTTTAACACGCCTCCTTCCTCCACCGTGAGGACACAGCGCACGCCGCTGTCTGCACCCGCCATCCGTTTTTCCTCTTCCCGCGCAAGCCGGAGCATCCCCAGCACATCCCGGTAGGCTCCATCCCATCTCCTGCCGGTCCTCGTCTTCGGGTCTTCCTCTCCGGGATGGTCCCCGGCATTGACAAAGCATGCGAAGAACTGTGCGGCGCAGCCCGCTTTTCCGAGCCGCTCCACATCCACGCACAGATGGTTCCGGTACAGGCTGTCCGATGCAGCCGTTCCTTTTTTTCGATATTCCGCCAGGCACCACAGGGTGTCACAGTGCATGTCAATCCATTCCACAGTCTCGTTCCTCCCTGCGTATAAATCCGTCTTTTATTACATATTCTATCATACGTCCGGATAGTATCCGGCGTCTGAAAAAACGGGGTCTGTAAAAGATGTGAAATAAGAAACAAGAAATCCGGAAAAAGAAAGGGGAATTCTATGGGACCGAACATCGGAATCGTCTCCTGCGGCTTTGCAGGGGACCGGCAGTTTGTGACCAATCCATATATCCAGTCCGTCCGCTACTCGCGGGGCGTCCCCCTTGTACTCCCCATCGTCCGCAGCGACCGTCTCATCGGGGAGTACACCCGGCTCTGCGACGGCTTCCTCTTCTGCGGCGGGGAGGATATCACTCCGCTGCTGTTCGGGGAAGAACCCCGAATGGGGAACGGGAGGACCGATGTGACGGTGGACCTCTTCCAGCTCCGCCTGATGAAGCGCGTCTTAAAGACCGGGAAGCCCGTCCTGTCCATCTGCCGCGGGATGCAGGTGCTGTGCGCTGCCAGCGGCGGCACCATCTGGCAGGACCTCTCCCTCATCCCCGGCGGGACCCTGGACCATATGCAGAAATCCGCCGGGCGGGATGAAGTGAGCCACCGCATCCGCACAGAACGCGGCACCCTCCTGCACGGATTTACCGGTCCCCGTCTCCTGGTAAACAGCTTCCACCATCAGGCGGTCAACCTGCCGGGTAAGGATGTCCGGGTAAGCGCCCGATCCGGGGACGGCGTCATCGAGGCAGTGGAAGTAAAGGACCATCCCTTTGCCGTGGGCGTCCAGTGGCATCCCGAGTGCATGTACCGCACCTCCCCGGAGATGCGGGAGCTGTTCCGCGGCTTCATCTCCCGCGCCCTCGCCGGGAGGACTAATCCGGTCCATTGATTTCCGAAACATCCGGGAGTGTTAGTCCAGGTCGATGACTTCCAGGTCGTCCGGCACATACAGGTTTCCGCTGAAGTACGCTTTTCCTTCGGCGGTGTACCGCGCTTTCCGGGAAGCCATGTCGGAATCTTCCGTGTGGTAGAGCACCAGGTTCTCCACATGAAGCTTCTCTGCCGTGACGCACGCGTCTTTCACTGTGGAGTGGTGTTTTTCGTAGGCGTGGTACTTCTCTTCCTCCGCGTCGAGGCAGAACGCCTCATGGAGCAGCCACCTGCTCCCCTGGACATACATGCGCTCCGACTCATTGTACGGCTCGTCGCCGCAGCAGGTCAGTTTTTCCTTCTCGTTCAGATAGATGGTAAACCCATGCTGTTTCGTCTTTGTCGAATGGATATTGAAAAATGTGGTCTTATGCCCGATGATATCGTACACGTCTCCGTCTGCCACCGGGATGAGCCGGATAGTCTCCCCGATGCATTCCGCTTCTTTCTTTGACAGGAGCATATGCGCCATATCATCCAGGATGCAGAGCACTTTCTTGTGGGCGTATATCCGCACTTCCCCGTCGTATCCCCCGCGCTTTGCCGCCTGCGCCGCCTTGCGCATCATCCACACGACGCCGAGGATGTGGTCCATATGCCTGTGCGTGACAAAGATGTCGTGGATGCTCCTCCACGGGATGCCGGCTTTCTCAAGCTGCCGCAGGATACCGTTCCCTCCTCCGCCGTCCACGAGGAAATAATGCTCCCCGTCGCAGAGCACAAAGCATGTATTGTAGCACTCTGTCACAACCGCATTTCCTGTTCCAAGCATTACCAGTTTCATCGTCCTGCCTCCTTTTCTTATTCTTCGTGGAGTATCGCCTGCACCGCCTTCTTCGTCTTCGGCAGCCAGAACTGCACCAGCGGTCCCGTCAGGAACACCGCTACCACGGTCCCTGCGCCCACGGTCCCGCCGAGGATGAAGCCGAGCACCACGAAGAAGAGGTCGCATCCGACCCTCACCCAGCGGAACTCCACCCGCTCGAGCTTATCCGAAAGAATCACCGCCACAAGGTCGTTCGGTCCGGTTCCCGCATTGCTGTTGATAACGATGGACATCCCGGCGGAAAGAATCACGCATCCGGCCAGCATGCTGATGATGCGGACCGCCATCCCTGCATCCCCATTGATATATCCGCCCAGGAGCCAGGTGAACAGGTCGATAATGGGACCGCCGCAGAAGGCGCACACAACAGTTCCCGGCTTGACGTATCCTTTCGTCGTCAGGAGCATCACCGCCATAAGGATGCACAGCACGATGACATGGACCGTGCCCACGGTCAGCCCGAAGACTCTGGAAAGCCCCTGGATAAATACGGTGAATGTATCCGTCCCCAGTTCGGACAGCAGAAAGAGCGTCACGCCCAGGTGCGCCACCGTCAGTCCGACCAGGAGGATAACGAGCGCCTTCGCCCACGCAGCCGCATTTCTCCCGGATGTATCCGCCGCAAATTTTTCTTTGTTTGCCATAACCCTTTCCCCCTCTTATCCGTTTCTTTCACAAATAAAATGCCGTTCCACTTTATTGGAAACTGTGGAACGGCTGCTGTCTTTCTTATACGGGATTATTCAACTTCTGAGAACTGGTCTTTTCCCACCCCGCAAAGCGGGCAGACAAAATCGTCCGGCACATCTTCCCATTTTGTTCCTGCATCGATGCCGTTGTCCGGGTCACCTGCTGCCTCATCGTAAATATATCCGCAAACGTCACATACATATTTTTTCATCTTTTCTGCCTCCTAGTATTTTTCTGTTTTTCTTACCTGGATATCATATCATACTCGTGTCCCTTTTTCAATCCGCAGAATGGTCTTTCTCTTCCTGCAGTCCCAGTATGCCGTCCACCAGTATCTTCACGTCGTCGATAATGTAATTGAAAGCGCCTGCCTGACACATATTGATGAGGACCATGCCGATGGGCACCGCCAGTATCATCCAGAGGATGCCGCCCATCCGGTAGCCGATATAGAGCAGGATGAGCGTAACAAGTGGATTCAGCCCCACGCTGTCTCCCACGAGTTTGGGCTGGAGGAGCTGATGGACCGCCTGTGTCACCACATAGATGACGACCAGCGCCACTGTCATCTTGTAATCTCCCATAAAGAACGCATACACCGCCCACGGTATCATCGCGGTCCCTGTTCCGAAGAACGGGAGGAAATCAAGGAATGCGATGAGGAACGCAACCAGCACGAAATATCCGGTGCCCAGCGCTCCCAGCCCCACGAGCAGGATGAGGAAGACGATGCACATAATCTTGAGCTGCGCCTTGAAGTAGCCGCCCACCGCATAGCGCAGATTGTCCATCACCAGGGTCATCCGCTTGCGGACCGACTCCGGCGCAATCCGTTTCAGCCATGCCAGCACTTCCTCCCTCTGGACGATGAAGAAATATGCCGACAGCACGGAAACGAGGAAAGAGATGAGATAATAGGGCACGCGCTTCGCGATGTTTCCCGCAGCGGTCACGGTCGGTTCGCTAATGTTGGACACCAGATTGCCCATGTACTGGTCCAGGTTTTCCGCGACCGTGTTCCATCCCTTCTGGACGCCGGACGGGAGCCGCTCGAAGATGCCTGAGAGGGTGTCTCCGATCTGGGCCAGCCCGGTCTCAAGCTGGGCGTATATCTCCGGGAAGTTGTGTATCAGTGAGCTTATCTCCACGACCAGGCGGCTGATGCCGAAGTAGAGCGCCACAACGATTGCCGCCAGCACGACGATGACGATGAGCGCAGAGCCCAGCTTCTTGACAATCCGGAGGCGCTTCTCCAGCCAGTTCACCAGCGGGCTTGCGACAGCCGCAATGAGCCAGCCTATCACAAAGGGCAGAAGGAAGCGGAGCAGGTTCCATCCGATAATGATAAATGCTGCGGTGGCAAGAAGGCTGAACACCAGCCTGAGCACCACTTTCCAGTAGGGACGCTTATTTTCCATCCTCATCCTCCCCTGCCCTGCCGCCGGACCGACCGGTCTCTTCCTGTCCTTCGCACAGACCGCACTCTGTCTCAATCAGTTCCCATATCTCGTCTCTTCCCTGCTTTGTCTGGGAGGAGAACGGTATCACTTTTGTACCCGGGACAAGCCCCAGTCCTTCTTTTATCATCTTCACGTGTTTCTGCACCTGGCTGCGCTTTATCTTATCCAGCTTGGTGGCGATGATGACCGGCTGGTACCCCTGGTCCACCACCCAGCGGTACATCATTTTATCATTTGCAGACGGTTCATGCCGGATATCGATGAGCAGGAACACGGCGCGCAGCTGCGCGGAGCTGTGGAGATAGCGTTCAATCATCTTCCCCCACTGCTCTTTCTCCTTCTCCGATACCCGGGCATATCCGTACCCGGGCAGGTCCACGAGGTACAGCTCCCCGTTAATGTTGTAGAAATTGATGGTCTGGGTCTTTCCCGGCGTCGCGGAAATCCGGGCAAAGGATTTCCGGTTCATCAGCCCGTTGATAAGGGAAGATTTCCCCACATTGGATTTTCCCGCAAACGCGACTTCCGGTCTGGTATTTTCCGGCAGTCTGCTCGTCACTCCGCACACTGTCTCCAGTTCGATATTCCTGATTATCATGACTCTTCTCCTGTCAGTGCATGTTCCAGCACCTCATCCATATGTTCCACGTAAATGATGTCCAGACCTTTCGTAATCTCCGCAGAGAGCTCTTCCACATCCGTCCGGTTCTTCTCCGGCACGAGCACAATCTTCATACCCGCGCTCTTTGCCGCCAGGAGTTTTTCCTTGAGCCCGCCGATTGGGAGTACGCGCCCGCGCAGCGTGATTTCTCCTGTCATGGCAAGGTCCGCGCGGACTTTCTTCTGCGTGACTGCGGAGAGGATTGCCGTCGCCATGGTAATGCCGGCTGAGGGTCCGTCCTTTGGCACCGCCCCTTCCGGGATATGGACATGGATGTCGTGTTTCTCAAAGAAATCACCTGCAATGCCGTATTTCCCGCTCACGGAGCGGATATAGCTGATGCCCGCCTGGGCGGATTCTTTCATCACATCGCCGAGCTGACCGGTGAGCAGCAGTTCGCCGCTTCCCGGCATCACATTCACTTCTATCTGGAGCGTGTCCCCGCCGACGCTGGTCCACGCCAGGCCGCGCACGATGCCGACCTCCGGAGCCGGGTTCACCATCTGGTAGGTGTATTTCTCTTTGCCCAGGAACCGGTGCAGATTCCGGTCCGTCACTGCAATCTTCGTCTTATCTTCGGTCAGGATTTCCTTGGCGGCTTTCCTGCACACATTTCCAATCTCCCGCTCCAGCTGGCGCACCCCTGCCTCTTTCGTGTAGTTCCGCGCCATCTTCCATATGGCGCGTCTGCTGAACGTCAGCTGCCGGGGCGTGAGCCCGTGCTTCTCCAGCTGCTTCGGCACGAGATGCTCCAGGGCGATATGCATCTTCTCATTCTCGGTATAGCTGCTTATCTCAATGACTTCCATGCGGTCCAGCAGGGGACGCGGAATCGTCTGCAGCGTGTTCGCAGTGGTGATGAACATCACTTCCGAAAGGTCCAGGGGCACTTCCAGGTAATGGTCCCGGAACCGGCTGTTCTGCTCGCCGTCCAGCACTTCCAAAAGGGCGGAGAAGGTATCGCCTTTGTAGTCCGTGCTCACCTTGTCTATCTCATCCAGAAGCATGACCGGGTTCTTCACTCCGGCGGTGCGTATGCCGTTCGCGATGCGTCCCGGCATGGCGCCCACGTAAGTCTTCCGGTGTCCGCGTATCTCCGCCTCGTCCCGCACGCCGCCCAGAGAGATGCGCACATAGGGCTTTTTCATCGCCCGGGCAAGGGACCTGGCGATGGAAGTCTTGCCTGTTCCCGGCGGTCCCGCCAGACAGAGAATGGGGCTGTCCCCCTTCTTTGTCAGCGCCCGCACCGCCAGAAATTCGAGAATGCGCTCCTTGACCTGCTCCAGTCCGTAGTGGTCTTCTTCCAGCACCTGCTTCGCGTAGCGGATGTCATTGTTGTCTCTGGACGCCTTGTCCCAGGGCATCTCGAGCAGGGTTTCAATGTAGGTCCGAATCACGCCGTTTTCCGCCGGAGAACCCAGGGAGCTCTTAAAGCGCGCGATTTCCTTCTGAAGCTTTTCCTTCACCTCTTTCGGGGCTTTCAGCTTTTTCAGGGCGTTTTCAAATTCTTCCGCATCCGATACCGTGGAATCTTCCCCCAGTTCCTCCCGGATGAGCTTGAGCTGTTCCCGGAGAATGTATTCGCGCTGGTGTTTGTCCACGCGCTCCTTGACCTTCTGCCGTATCTCCTCCTTGATATCGATAATCTGGACTTCATTGACAAGGTGGAAGGCAAGCCGGTCATAACGCGCGCGCAGATCAGTCTCATTTAAGATATCCTGCTGGTCCGTATAGTAGAGCGGGATATTTGCCGCAATCTCGTCCACCAGCTTGCGAAGCCCCTTTACCTCCAGAAGCTGGGCTACGGACTCTTTCGACATCTTTTTATTCTTTGCGGCAAACTCCACCAGCATATCTTTGAGCCCCCGCTCCATGGCTTCGGAATCCAAATCCCCGAAAGCGTCTTCTTCCGGCTCTGCCAGCACTTCAACCTTCGCCCGCAGGTAGGGCTCCTGAAATTCAATCTCCCGAAGCCGCCCCCGCGTCTCCCCGGAAACGAGCACCCGCACGATATGCTTGGGCAGCTTGATAATCTGCCGGATCGTACCCACGGTACCAATCTCACAGACATCCTCCGCCCCCGGTTCTTCTGTCTCGATTGATTTCTGTGCGGTCAGGAACACTTTCTGCTCCTCCATCATCGCCTCCTGCACGGCGGCGATGGAGCGCTCCCGGCTCACATCAAAATGCACCACCATCTCCGGCATGATCGTCATCCCTCTGAGGGCGACCATCGGCAGGCTTTTTATCTCATTGTCCATTTACATATCCTCCTGTCGTCTGTATTTCCGGCACTTTGTAAGACAATCACAAAAGGCGGGCGCACATGGGGTGTGACCCACTGCGTCCGCCCGCGGCTGTATCCCGCCGCACCTGTCGTGTATGACGCGGCAGTCCGCGCAGGCTGCCGTTATGCGCTTTCGGATGTCAGGAAGGACCTTCTGTCCGCGCCGTCGCGCAGATACATGGGCTCTCCTTTCCCGAGCACCGCATCTTCCGTGATGCGGCATTCCTTTATCGTCTTGTCGGACGGGACGCGGAACATGGTATCCATCATGATATTCTCCATGATGGCGCGGAGTCCGCGCGCACCGGTCTTCCGCTTCAGCGTTGTCTCTGCAATGGCTGTCAGGGCGTCTCTGTCAAATTCCAGCTTCACGCCGTCCAGCTCCAGCAGCTTCTGGTACTGTTTGACAATGGCGCTCTTGGGCTCTGTCAGGATGCGTATCAGCGCTTCCCTGTCGAGCAGGTCCAGAGACACCGTGACCGGGAGTCTTCCCACAAGTTCCGGGATGAGACCGTATTTCACAAGGTCCTGGGGCAGGACTTCGTGAAGGAGCACATCCATGTCATACTCATGCTTTGTCGCAATCTCTGCATTGAAGCCGATGGATTTGCGGTCAAGCCGGGTCTCGATAATCTTGTCGATGCCCTCGAAAGCTCCTCCGCAGATGAACAGGATGTTGGTCGTGTCAATCTGTATCAGTTCCTGGTGCGGATGCTTCCTGCCTCCCTGGGGCGGCACCGACGCCACTGTCCCCTCGATAATCTTCAGGAGCGCCTGCTGGACGCCCTCGCCCGAGACATCGCGGGTAATGGACGGATTCTCCGATTTTCTCGTTATCTTGTCAATCTCATCGATATAGATGATGCCGTGCTCCGCGCGTTCGATATCCCCGTCCGCCGCCTGTATCACTTTCAGGAGGATATTCTCCACATCCTCGCCCACATAGCCCGCCTCGGTCAGCGCCGTGGCGTCCGCGATGGCGAAAGGCACGTTCAGTATCTTTGCAAGGGTCTGCGCAAGGAGCGTCTTGCCGCAGCCGGTGGGACCAAGCATCAGAATATTGCTCTTCTGGAGTTCCACCCCCAGGTCCTGCTCCGCCATAATGCGTTTGTAATGGTTGTATACGGCTACGGAAAGGACTTTCTTCGCCTCATCCTGCCCAATCACATAATCGTCGAGGAACTCTTTCATCTCCTCGGGCGTGAGCAGGTTGATGTCGTCAAAGGGTCCCCTTTCATCGCCATAGTCAAGCTCTTCCTCGATTATCTCCGAGCAGATGCCGATGCACTCGTCGCAGATATAGGTGCCGTTCGGTCCGGCTATCATCTTTCGCACCTGAGCCTGCGTCTTATTGCAGAAAGAACATCTCACGATATCATCTGTCATTTTTCCTGCCATTTCTATTCACCTCATGCGCCGTTAATGGTTTATGATGACTTCGTCGATCAGCCCGTAAGCCTTCGCCTCGTCCGCGGACATGAAGTTGTCTCTTTCGGTATCCGCTTTAATCGTCTCCAGGGACTGTCCTGTGTTTGCAGCCAGGATTTCATTTAATTTCTGCTTGGTACGGAGGATATGCTCCGCCGCAATCTGAATCTCTGTCGCCTGTCCCTGGGCTCCGCCGGAAGGCTGATGAATCATGATTTCCGCATTTGGCAGAGCGAATCTCTTGCCCTTCTTTCCGCCGGAGAGCAGGAATGCGCCCATGCTCGCCGCCATGCCGATGCACACCGTGGATACGTCGCATTTGATATACTGCATCGTATCGTAGATGGCAAGCCCTGCCGTAACGGAACCGCCGGGGCTGTTGATGTAGAGCTGGATATCCTTCTCCGGGTCGTCCGCCTCAAGGAAAAGGAGCTGCGCCACCACGACACTGGCGGACACATCGTTGACTTCCTCTCCGAGGAAGATAATCCTCTCTTTTAACAGTCTTGAATAAATGTCATAGGAACGCTCGCCGCGGCTTGTCTGTTCGATGACATAAGGTACTAAACTCATAGTCTGTGTCTTCCTTTCTGTTTTTGTGCATGCACTCATGCCATGCATGCGTCCTGTATGGAGATAAAAGGTGCAAAAGGTGCGCCCTGCGGCACACCTTTCCCTGACATCATGCTCAGCCCTCTACTGCCGCGTCTGCAATAAGCGTCACTGCTTCCTGGACTGCAATGTCCTCTTTCATCTGTTTCTTCTCGTTCTCACCCATGAATTCCTTGAGCTTGTCAAGTTCCATCTGATAGGAATCCGCCATCTTCTGGAGCTCTTCATCCAGGCGCTCGTCAGATACCTCGATATTCTCGGCAGCTACGACAGCCTCGAGGACGAGCCTCGTGCGGATGCGCTTCTCAGCCTGGGGCTTGAACTCTTCCATCATCTTCTCTTCCGTGAGGCCTGTGAACTGATAGTACTGTTCCATGCTCAGTCCCTGCTGCATGATGCGGCGCGCCATGTCGTCCGCCATCTGTCTTGCCTGCAGGTCTATCATGGGTTCCGGGATATCCATCTGCGCATTTGCCACAGCCTGCTCTACAGACTGGTCTTCTCTCTTCTGCTTTCCTTCGTTCTCCTTGCGCTCTTTGATGCGCGCTTTCACCTCTGCCCTGTAGTCGTCGACTGTCTCGCTCTTGTCAGAGACATCGGATACGAATTCATCGTCGAGCTCCGGAAGTTCTTTCACTTTAATCTCGTGAACTGTGCATTTGAAGACCGCATCTTTGCCTGCCAGTTCTTTCGCCTGGTAGTCCTCCGGGAATGTCACATTGACTTCCACTTCTTTGCCAATCTCAGCTCCGATGAGCTGCTCCTCAAATCCCGGGATAAACGCTCCGGAACCGATGGTCAGCGGGTATTTCTCTCCCTTGCCGCCCTCGAATGCCTCTCCGTCTACGAATCCTTCAAAATCAAGTGTAACCTGGTCTTTGTCCTGGACCGCTCTGTCTGTGACCTCGACCGTCCTTGCATTGCGCTCGCGCTCTTTGTCGATTTCCTCGTCTACTTCCTTCTGCGTCACTCTCGTAGAGACTTTATCCACTTTCAGACCTTTATATTCACCGAGTGTTACTTCCGGCTTCACTGCAACTTCCGCTGTGAAGATGAACGGCTTGCCCTTTTCAATCTGGACAACCTCGACTTTCGGCTGGGATACGATGTCCAGCTCACACTCGTCATAGGCTTTTCCATATGCCTCTGATATCATATGATTCGCCGCTTCATCATAGAACACTTCCGGTCCGTACATCTTCTCAATCATCTGGCGCGGCACTTTGCCTTTACGGAATCCCGGGAGGCTGATTCTGCTGCGTTCCTTTAAATATGCAGCATGAAGCGCTTTCTCCACCTCTTCTGCCGGCACTTCAATCGTCAGCTTTGCCATATTATGCTCTAATTTTTCTACCTGTAAACTCATTTTCTTCCTCCTTGAATGCGCAAAGTAAAACTTGTCCGCTTCCACCGTCGAAACACACATCCGGACATATCTTTGCAGTCATTAAAATAGTATAGCACATAAAACCCCATATTTCCAGACTTTTTTTCACAAGTTCAGCCCATGCACCTGCACGTAAGCGGCAGGCATGCTCGCATGTCTGCGCGAACGGGCGCGTGCATGGAGTGAGCGCCCATAAATGAGCAAAGACGCGGCGTATGCCGCAGTAAGCACGCAGTGCGGCTTTGCGAATGGCGCGGGCTGAACTGGACGTCCCCGCCGGAGCGCCCACAAACGAGCAAAGACGCGCCATCACCCTTCGTACACGATGCCCGCCTTCACTTCCCCTGCTTTCTCTTCCCCGCAGAGGATTCCCGTCAGTTCCAGGGCAAACGGTATCGCCGCGCCCATCCCGCGTCCGGTGGTGACATCCCCGTCTGTTACAACCGGCACTCTGCAGACCTGTGCACAGTCAAGCTGTTCCTCAAAAGACGGATAACAGCACGCCTTTTTCTCCCGCAGGAATCCCAGGTCCCCCAGGACCGTCGGCGCCGCGCAGATTGCGGCAAGGTGGACGCCCCGGCTGTGGGCATCCCCAAGAAGCTTCCTCAGTCCCTCATGTTCTTTCAGATGGATGGTGCCCGGCATCCCGCCCGGGAGCACCAGCATATCCGCATCGGACATATCCGCTTCCTCAAACACCATATCTGCGCGGACCGGGATGGCATGGGAACCCATCACATCCTTCCTTCCCATCACGGATACTGTGACGGTCTCCACGCCGGCGCGCCGCAGAATATCCACTACGGTGAGACCTTCTATCTCTTCAAATCCGTCTGCAAGGAACACATATACTTTCTTCATTTTCTGCAACCTCCTGTCATATTCCGGTGAAAAACATTCTGTGTACAGTGTAGCAGACCCCGCAGGCAAATGCAATGTCGCCGGCGCAGGGTTTGTCACTGGCGCAGGGCGCAAAAATCCTTTATAATGGTTACGCAGTAATCATACGGGCACGGGACAGACCGCGCGCCCCATCCATCGAAAAAGGAGGAACACACCTATGGAAATCGAGCGAAAGTTTCTTATCCGTCTGAAAGACCTCCCGTTTTCTCCGGAGGATTTCCCCTGCCGCCGCATCGAGCAGGGCTATCTGTGCACAGAACCTGTCGTGCGCGTCCGCAGGGACAATGACAGCTTCTGGCTCACTTATAAATCAAAAGGGCTCATGGTCCGCGAGGAGTATAATCTCCCGCTCTCCCGGGAAGGATATGAGCATCTGCTGGCAAAAGCAGACGGACGCATCATCACAAAAGACCGGTATGTCATCCCTCTGGACGACGGGCTGGAGCTGGAACTGGATATCTTCCGGGGCGACCTCGCTCCACTCTGTCTTGCGGAGATTGAATTTCCGGATGAGGATACTGCCCGGAACTATCAGCCGCCCGCATGGCTGGGAGAGGAAGTCACCTGTTCATCCCGCTATCACAACAGCACACTGAGCAGACTGTAAGGCAACAGTTTGTTTACATATCGCGCAGATTACCCGTTCTGTTGCGCTCCGCCTTCTTTGCAGGAAAACTTGATATAATGGGAACGATTATAGAAGATTCTTGTAAATGGAGGTGTTTCCGTGTCCAATATCCAGCTCACAGCAAACCTGCGCAGACTCCGGGAGGAGCATCATTATACACAGGCACAGCTCAGCGGAAAATTGAATATCTCACGGCAGGCATACTCCAACTATGAGATGGGAAAACGCGTTCCCGACCTGGACCTTCTCATCCGCATCGCGGATATCTATCATATCACCCTGGAGCAGCTCGTCACACAGAACTGCACCGGCGCCGGCATCGTCAGCGAGACGTCTGCTCCGTATTTTATCGGCAAAAAGATTGACAGCACCGATACCATTTATCTCTCACAGGAGGAAATCGACGTCATCTGCCATTACCGGGATGCCGACGATGATGACCGGAAGATTGCCCGCCGGGTGCTGAAAATGCCGACCTGAGCCCTATAAGCCACACAGGATGAACACCCCATGAGCCTCACAGGATGTGCTTCTTTTTAAAGATGAAGATACATCCCGCGATGACGATGACGCTGAGCGCCACCACAAAGGGGTATCCGTCGTCCAGCCCGGGCATGTCGCGGAAGTTCATCCCGTACCAGCCGGTAATCAGCGTCAGCGGGAAAAAGATGGTGGATATCACCGTCAGGAACTGCATGTTGCTGTTCTGCCGCGCATCAATCTGTGCCTGATAGGCTTCCTTTACCTGCTGTGCGTACTCGAGCAGATGTCCGGTCCTGCTCATGAGGCGGTCCGCACGGTCTGTCAGCGTCCCGAAATATTTCAGATGCTTCTTCAGGAAAAATCCGTTTTCATTTTCCTCCAGTTCTTTTGTCAAATCCATGATCTCGTCGTAGTAGCTCCGGAGATTCAGAAGCTCCCTCCGTATCGGCATCAGCCGGGACTGAAATCCGGCGATATGCTCCTGGCTGACGTCCTCCTCCATCCGCAGGAGCCTTCTCTCGTATGCCACCAGCATTTCCAAATCCCTGCTGATAAATTCAGAAATATAATTGTAGAGGAACCGTTCTTTCGTCTCCCCCTGATGAGCCTTTTTCTGCTGGATGCGCCGTATCAGCCGCTCGGAGAAATCCTCGTCGTCCACGATGACCACATTGCTGCGGTTGACAAAAAAATACATCCGGTATCTGCTCCCGAGTACATCCAAGAGTTTCGGGATGCAGAGCGTTCCCACCACGCAGTCCTGCTGGTTTTCCAGGCGGCAGAATCCAATCTTTGCCACCTGTATCTCATTTTCGTAAAGTATCCCTGCCTTTGAGAGCGTCTCTTCCGCATGCCTGGAATCCGTCACAAACAGCGCCGGCATCCGGTCCGCCTCCCATTCTTCCATTGTCACCGGTGTGAGCTGTCCGCCAAATCTGTAAATCATCTTTCCACCTGCCATCCTTTTTAAAATCTGCGCGGCAGGGAAAAATCCCTGCCGCATCTGTATCCTGTCTCAGCCTTTTTGCCTCATATATACCGTCATCTGCACTGTTATCCTTCCGCGCCAGCCGCTGTATCTACGTCTGCCACTTTGCCTGCGCCAGCCGCTGTATCTGCGGCATCCGCATTTCTCCGTGCTGCGCTGTCATACGCCTGCTGATAGAGCGCTTCCTGGGAATTGACCGGCGTCCCCTCGCATTTCACAAGGGTGTATACGCCCTCCGCATCCTCCTGCCGGGCTTTCTGGTTGTCGCTCAGCATCAGGTCAAAGATTCCCTGGATGCGCGCTTTTATCGCCGGGTCATAGACCGGAGCAGCCACTTCCACCCGCTTCACCGTGTTCCTTGTCATAAAGTCCGCAGAGGAAATATAATATTTTCTCCGCTCGCCGCATCCGAAGATGTAAATCCGGGAATGTTCCAGGAATCTCCCGACAATGCTGATGATGCGGATGTTGTCCGTCTTTCCTTTCACGCCCGGGACAAGACAGCTGATGCCACGGATAATCATGTCGATGTGCACGCCTGCCTGGGACGCTTCCGCCAGCTTGTCGATAATCTTCTTGTCCGTCAGGGAGTTGAGCTTCAGCCCGATGTAGGCGTCCTCCCCGTTCTTCCGGTGTTCGATTTCCTCGTCTATCATGTGGAGGATGCGGTTCTGGAGACATTTCGGTGCCACAAGGAGATGTTCCGACTCTTCCACCGCTTCGCCTTTCGTCAGCGCCTGGAATACCCTGGCGGCGTCTATTCCGATCTGCATATCCGTCGTCATAAGCGACAGGTCCGTATACAATCTTGCCGTCTTTTCATTATAATTTCCGGTCCCTATCTGCGTGATATACTCGATGCCGTCCGGACCTTTTTTCGTAATCAGGCAGAGTTTGGAATGAACCTTGAACCCTTCCAGCCCGTAGATAATCTGACAGCCCGCCTTTTCCAGCATGCGGGACCAGCGGATATTGTTCTCCTCATCGAAGCGGGCGCGCAGCTCCACGAGCACCACGACTTCCTTCCCGTTCTCCGCCGCCTCGCAGAGCGCTTCAACAATCTTGCTCTGTTTTGCCAGACGGTACAGCGTCATCTTGATGGATATCACGCTGTCATCCTCCGCCGCTTCATAGAGCATGTTCAGGAACGGACGGATGGACTCGTACGGATAGGAAAGGAGTTTGTCCCCTTCTTCAATCTGCCGGAGCACGCTCTCCCCGTCCCGGAAGGACGCAGATTTCTGCGGAACCCGTTTCTCATAATACAGCTCGGGGTTCATCCTGAGCAGATCTTCCAGCTGGAACACGAAAGACAGGTCCAGGGGCGCTTCACTGCGGAACACACGCTCCGGCGATACGTCCAGATAGCGGCAGAGACTCTCCACCACCGCCCCGTCTATCTCGCGGGACATATCGAGGCGCACGGGAGAAAGCTTCTTTCGTTCTTTCATCAGGTCCGCCATAAATTCCCGGTAATCCAGGTCCTCATCATACAGCGCATCCGCATCGATATCCGCGTTCCTTATCACCCGGATGAGGGATTTCCCAATGACTTTATAGCCTTTAAATACTTTGCCGATATAGTGGAGCACGATATTTTCCGAGAGGATGTATCTTCCCTTTCCGCCCGGAAGCTCTATGAGCCTCTCTATCATGTTGTTCGTGCAGGGAATGATGCCGATGCGCTCTTTGCCGCTCCTTGTCTCAAGCACGACTACCGCGTAAATTTCCTGGTTGCGGAGGAACGGGAACGGCTGTCTCTTACCGACTACGGTCGGGGAGCTCAAAGGCACGATTTCCTGGTTGAAGTACTGCTCGAGATATTTCTTCTCGTCCGGCTTCGCTGTCGTAAAATCCACCAGCGTGATGCCGTATCCCGCCACTTTCTCCATCAGGTCCTTATAGGCGGCGTCCTTGCGCTTGTTGAGCTTCTTCACCCCTTTTAATATCGCCCGTATCTGCTCTTCGGACGTCATGTTCGTCTTGCTGTCCCTGATTTTTTTGTTGAGCAGCATCTGGTCCTGGAGAGAGCCGACCCGGACTCTGAAGAATTCGTCCAGATTACTCTGATAGATGGAGACGAAATTCATCCGCTCGCAGAGCGGCACCTGCGGATTTTCCGCCTCTTCCAGGACTCGCTCGTTAAATTTCAGCCAGGACAGTTCCCGGTTCATGTACATGTTTTCCATTTTCTTTCCTCCGTGTGTTTTCTTTCTTTTCCCGCTCAGCCGCCGGACTGCACGGTCTTCCCTGCATGCCGGGTTTCCTCTGATGCGGCTCCTCTGTCAGCACAGTTTGCTTCCGTTTGCAACCAGCTTAAATTTGCAGTTCAGCCGTTCGGCTGCCCTTCTGCACATTATCATGCGCTTCAGAAATATTTCAAAATAATCCATCACCGTACAGATTGTGTCATCCAGTTCCAGCTCCATCTGTATCATACGCTTTTCTCGGTCGATAATCAACTTTGACGACAGCGCTGCATAGTTTACCCTGTCGTGTATGTCAAATGTCGCTTTGTTCCGGTTCTGGACGCGGTTTCTCCGCACATCCGTCTTATCCGCAAGGATGACTGCCGCCGATACGCCGTCTACCGCAGCCCCCGTTGCCTCATCATGATGCCCGACCGCCGTCGTTACCACCAGGATGTCTTTCAGAGGCATCTCGGTCTCCCTTAATATCTGCCAGGCAAGTATCGCCCCGCTGTGCGCATGGTCGTGCCGGTTGATGCTGTTACCTATATCATGCATGTATCCGGCAATCTTTGCAAGTTCTATTTTATGTTTTCCATATCCGAGTTCCTTTAATATCTTCCCTGCTGTCTCTGCTGTTTTTGCAGCATGCTTCCGGGAATGTTCTGTATACCCAAGCGCATTCAGCGCATCGTTTCCTCTTTCAATCAGGAGGTTAATCTCCTCATTCATCCTGACCTGCTTATAGTCCGTCTTCATCACAGCCTTCTCACCGCCTCCATCGCCAGAGCTGAGCGCTCACACTCTCCTGCCGACATCGTAATCTGCCAGCACAGAGGACTTCCCTTCATATGCTCGGATGCATAACTGAGTCCGTTCGTGCGCTCATCGAGGAACGGACGGTCTATCTGATTGGGGTCTCCCAGGAGGATAATCTTCGTATCCTTTCCCGCACGGGTGATGATGCCCTTTATCTGGTCCGGCGTCGTATTCTGCGCTTCATCGATAATCAGGTACGTCTTTACAATAGAACGCCCGCGTATATAGTTCAGCGCTTCCGTCTGGATGATGCCCCTGGAAAAAATCTCATCCACCTTATCCCTGAGTTCCTCCTCATCCTGATACCGTTCCTCTTCACTGGAATCTATCAACTGCTCCAGGTTATCGATAACAGGGCGCATCAGCGGCGATATCTTCTCCTGCTCATCTCCCGGCAGGAACCCGATGTCATCGTCAAATTGGGCGTTCGGACGGCAGATGAGTATCCGTCTGTACTCGCCGGTCGGATGGTTCAGAAGCTTTTCCAGTCCCACTGCCAGAGAATAAAACGTCTTGCTCGTCCCTGCCATTCCCTTGACAATCACAAGAGGAGCCGTGTCCGCCGGCTGCATCAGCGCTTCCTGGAGGAAATACTGTCCCGCATTTCTGGGGGAAATGCCATAAGGCGTGCTCTTCCGGTATTCCAGCTTCCGTATCATGCCGTCTGTTACACGTCCGAGCTGCGTCTTTTTTTCCGACTGGTCCGCCCTGAGGATGACAAACTGATTTTCTTCCAGCTGCGGGACATGACTCTCCCCGTTTCTGTCCAGCATGTACGTCTGTTCTACCGGCACTCCTTTTCGTTTGAAGTCCTTGAACAGTTCTTCCGGAACATACAGCGTACACCTGCCGCTGTACTGATTCTCATGCTCCAGCACCTGGTCTGTCGTAAAGTCTTCCGCGCAGATTCCAATCAGCTGCGCTTTTATCCGGAGAAGCAGGTCTTTTGTCACAAGGATAACCTGTTCTTTACAGGACTCCGCCAGCCCGCGGCAGACTCTCAGGATGCGGTTGTCCGCCGTATCCCCGGAGAGGTCTTCCGGGAGTTTGACACCGATGAAATTTTTCTCCACACGTATTGACCCGCCGTTCGCGAGCGCAATGCCTTTTATCAGGTCTCCTTTCCGCCGGAGCTGTTCGAGATACCGTATTACTCTGCGCGCATTGGCTCCAATCTCTCCGTCCGATTTTTTGAAATGGTCCAGTTCTTCCAGAACAATCATGGGAATCAGGACCTGGTTGTCCTCAAAACTTTCCAGCGCATATGGCGCCTGTAAAAGGACATTTGTGTCAACCACATAGATTTTTACCATAAAGTTTCCTCTCTGTCTGACATACCGCAGCAGGCTGCGGTTTTAATACAGAATCCATTTTATAATAAATTACAGGAATATCAGATGATAAAAAAGTTAAATGTATGTAAAACCGCAGAATTTCTTTTTTCCGCTTTTGTATTCTTTCACTCTATGGTATGATATCAGATGGAATTTATACGGAAAGGATAAAAGTATCATGGCACTTTACAATAACAGGATTGTAGTAAAAGTAGGAACCTCCACGCTCACCAATGATGCCGGGAGGAGCGACCTGCGCGCCACCGACCGTCTGGTCTGCACGCTGGCGGACATCCAGAATATGGGGTATGAAGTCATCCTCGTCTCTTCCGGCGCCATCGCTGTGGGAAGGAACAAGCTGAGCATGAAAGGCAGACCGGACTATAACAGCATGCGCATGAAGCAGGCTGCTGCCGCTGTTGGTCAGTGCAGCCTGATGTATCTATACGACAAGTTCTTCGGCGACTACGACAAAACCGTCGCCCAGATTCTCCTGAACGCAGAGGACATCGAGCAGGAGGAAAAGAAGGAAAACCTCACCAATACTTTTGATGCGCTCCTGGAAATGGGCGTCATTCCCATCGTCAATGAAAACGACTCTGTCAGCTATACAGAGATTGAGTCCGAGGACCGGCTGTTCGGCGACAACGACATGCTCTCTTCTGTCGTGGCAGTACTCTGCCGGGCGAAACGCCTCGTCATCCTCTCTGACATCGACGGATTCTATGACAGCGACCCCCGCCTGCATCCCAATGCAAAGCTAATCGACCAGATTGACACCATTGACGACAGTGTCTATGCACTGGCAGGCGGCGCCGGTTCCAGACGCGGCACCGGCGGCATGCGCACAAAGCTCCAGGCAGCACAGCTTGCCACATCCAACGGAATCGACACCATCGTCACCAACGGCAAGCGGCCGGAAGCACTGTACGACATCGTCAAGGGCGGCAAAGCAGGAACACTCTTCACTGGAAAAATCTAACAGAAGGCCTCCGGGGGCTCACCTCCGGAGGCTTGTTGATTCAGCGTTTATTTCCATCTTCGCTGTTCTACTTCCGAATGAAGGAAAAGTTTGCCTTTCTGCATGACCTTGACCGGATGCAGTTTATCCCTCCGGATAAGGTCTTCGATATTCTGTCTGGTACAGTCAAGCCGTTCCGCTGCATCTGCAGTAGAAATCACTTCGTGTTCAATGAAAACTGTAAAATCCGACGGCGAAAGCGGAATCGATACACCCGCCTGATACAATTTATCACAGGATACAGTCAGATGTTCGCCCCAGCAGATTCCATGGCCGCCGGGAAGAATTTTCATCTTCTGAAACACATCCGGATGTTCCCGGAACAGG
This sequence comes from Candidatus Mediterraneibacter merdipullorum, assembly GCA_019117125.1. Taxonomy (GTDB): domain Bacteria; phylum Bacillota; class Clostridia; order Lachnospirales; family Lachnospiraceae; genus Mediterraneibacter; species Mediterraneibacter merdipullorum. The sequence goes on along the minus strand of DXAL01000044.1, from coordinate 10,712 downwards.
CTGTATCCTTTCTCCTCTGAAAGCACCTCTGCCACGCCGCATTTCTTTATCGTCTCATCCTTAAAAAACAACAGTATATCCTGCGATTGCAGCGGGACCGCACTTCTTATCTTCTTCCCGTGTCTGCCCTTCATATTTTTATATATTTCATCTGCATCCACAGGTTCTATATAACAATCATCCTGGGCGCATCTTCCATCTGAAAGGATGAGAAATTCAAATTCGTCATACTCTCTCAAACCGTTTTCCCTGAGTATCTCGCCCAGATTCTGCCGGTCAGGCGGGATGATGCGCTGCTGCACCCATTTTCTGCTCCAGAAATGGTCCACCGTGTATTGTCCTCTTTTTATAAATGACGATAACAGAAGCGGCGCTTCCCATTCTGTAGTCTGCTCCGAAATCTCAACAAAAAACATTTTTGCAATTTCATAATAGAGCAGATACGCCAGCGCTCTGTGTCTGGAAACCGTATCATCTTTGATTGCAAAAGTCTTCATAATATTCCCACCTTTTCTGGAGCATTTCCCATATTTTGTCTCTATGTTCTTTTGAAAGTATATTTTCCAATCCCATTCGTATACAAAACTCAAGCGGGGATTCCTCTTTTCTTCTTTCTAACTGATAATATACATCCAATGCAATCTTGCTTTCCCCGGGCTGTTTAAAATCTTCTGATGCTGATAACCATGTAATATAATCTTTTCCGTAGATATTTATTTTTGCGTGTATCAGCGTATACGACAGATGCTCAATACCAAGAACCGACAAAAATCTGTCGACGATTAATTCATTAATACATTCCCATCCGGTTATTCCATAATATGAATCATAATTGGACAATTTATAATATATTTTCCGCCCATTTATTTCATTATAGGATTTTAAAAAACTTCCGGCTGTTCCAGATGAATTCCGTATTTTGACCCAATCCAGATATGTCATATCCTGTAGTTCTGAAATAATCGTCGACTTCATCTAACCTCACATCCTTTTTTTGCAGGATATCACATATACTTGTCATATGTCAAGCATCATCTCTTAAAAAGCTTTCGACCACACGGTCAAATGTTCTGTACTCTTCTTTTGCAATAAAATGTGTCCCGTGCAGTATCACAAGTTCTGCATTTGGAAGGCATGCCGCAATCCGCCTTGTATGCCGGTCTTTTATCATATCCCTGTCGCCTGCCATCACCAGTTTTTTCATCTTTCGGAATGCAGGATTTCTGTTGTTCATAAGCCGTTTTTCCGGAATATTCGGGTCATTTACCATAAGCCCGAGCAGCTCGAAGGCGCGCTCCGCCTGTTCCCGCTTCTTCCGGAGTCTTTTCCGGATACCTGCCGGAAGCAGTTTTGCACCCGCCCTGCCGGATGTCAGCAGTTCCGTAAACTTAATCTGCAGCCGCGCCCATCGGTATCCCGTGATGATGGGAATCCAGACGGGAAGTCTGATTCCTGACGCATCCAGGTTCGCCCCGTTGAGTATGAGATGGTCCACCCGCTCCGGATACAGCAGCGCAAATACAAGGGCGATATTGCCGCCGCCTGAGAATCCCAGAATATGCGCCTTCTCTATCCCGCGTTCATCCATGAAATCACGGAGGTCCCGCGCAAACTGGCGGATGGTAAAGGGCTTCTCTCCGCGTGGAGACTGTCCGTGCCCGCGGGTATCCACCGCAATCACCCGGTACTGGTCCTTAAAATCCTCTGTCTGATGCGCAAAATAGCTTCCGTCTTCCCCGTTCCCGTGGAGCAGGATGAGCGGAAAACCGGCGCCCTCTTCCCTGTAATAAAGTCTGATATCCATATGCAGAGACTCCTTTCTCTTCCTGTACTGAAAACGCGCCCTGTGGTCTTTTCCGCCACAAGACGCGTTGTGTCATAATCCGTCTGCCCCTTATTTCTGTTTCTGCAGACCATTGTATACTTTTTCTGCGGTCGCCGGAAGCTCCCGTATCATCACGCCGGTGGCATTCTGTATCGCATTGATGATGGCAGGCGAGGGCGTATTGATGACAATCTCGCCGATGGACTTGGCGCCGAACGGTCCGGTAGGCTCGTAGCTGCTCTCGAACTCCACCCGGATGTTCCCCACATCGAGGCGGCTCGGTATCTTGTACTGCATGAATGAATTGCTGTAATCTTTTCCGTCTTTGCTGTACACCACGTCTTCAAACAGCGCCATTCCGATGCCCTGGGCGATGCCGCCCTCGGTCTGGACTCTTGCGAGCGCCGGATTTACAACGGTCCCGCAGTCTACCACAGCCGCGTAGTCCACCATCTCCACCACGCCGGTCTCTTTGTCTATCTCCACCTCTGCGATGCCTGCCATAAAGGGCGGCGGAGAGGTCGGAGAGGAAAATGCCTCGCTGGCAGAGAGCGCCTCATTGTTAAAGCACATGACTTTATTGCCGATATCCTTTCTGGAAATGGATTTCCCGGTCTTTAAGTCCGTTACCTTCCTGCCGTCGAACTCCACGTCGCCGACCGGACATCCCAGATACTCCGCCCCTCTCTCGCAGATTTTCTCCCGCAGCTTCTCGCAGGTCCTCACCACAGCCATACCGGTCACATAAGTGGTACTGGACGCATAGGAGCCGGTATCGTAAGGCGAGATGTCCGTATCCACGCCGTGGACGATGATGTCTTCCATCCCGCAGTCCAGACACTCAGCCGCCATCTGGGAAAGAATTGTGTCACAGCCGGTTCCCATGTCCGTTGCGCCAATCATCAGGCTGTAGAACCCGTCGTCATTGACCTTGATGGCGACAGTGCCCGTATCCACGCTGGAGATGCCGGAGCCCTGCATCGCCATGGCGACACCCACACCCCGCACTTTGCCATTTCCCATATCCCGGCAGGGATATTTCTCATCCCATCCAATCATCTCTTTCGCGCGGGCCAGGCACCGGTCCAGGGCACAGCTCTCGGTCTTCTCTCCGTAATACGCCGGCATGACCTGTCCTTCCCGCACAAGATTCTTCTCCCGCAGCACCGTCGGGTCCATGCCAAGCTCTGCCGCCAGCTCATTGACCGCAGACTCCACCGCAAAGATTCCCTGGGTCGCGCCGTAGCCCCGGTACGCTCCCGATGACATCACATTGGTGTACACAACATCATAGGTAAATCGAAACGCCTCCGGGCTTCCGTACAGCGGGATGGACTTGTGTCCGGAAAGCCCCACTGTCGTCGGTCCGTGCTCGCCGAAAGCACCGGTATTTGACAGGGTGTAAAGGTCGATGCCCCGGATATTTCCCTCGCTGTCCGCACCCACGCGCACATGCATCTCCATCTCATGGCGCGGGGACGACGCAGTCATCGATTCTTCTCTTGTAAATAATATCTTCGCCGGCCTGCCGGTCTTCCATGTGACGAGCGCCGGATACACTTCGGATACGGACGTCTGCTTCGCCCCGAATCCGCCGCCGATGCGCGGCTTGATGACGCGCACTTTGCTCTTCGGAATATCCAGGGCATTGGCAAGGATGCGGCGCACATGGAAGGGCACCTGGGTGGAGGACACCACATTGAGCCTTCCGTATGCGTCCAGATAAGTATACGTCCGGAACGTCTCCATCATCGCCTGCTGGTTCGCCTGGGTATGGTACACCCGGTCAATCACATGGTCGCAGGAAGCGAGCACTGCCTCGATATCGCCCTCCCCGCACGTGCCGTGGGCACACAGGTTGCGGTGATTGTCCGCTCCCACCGGGCAGAGGCTCTTCCAGTTGTCTTCCGGATGGACGAGGATGGGGTTGTCCTTCGCACTGCGGAAATCCAGCACCGGTTCCAGCACTTCGTATTGAATCTTTACCAGTTTCATGGCTTTTCGGACCGCCTCCTCGGATGTTCCCGCCACGATGACCGCAGCATCCCCGACGAAACGCATCCGCCGGTCCAGGATGAGCCGGTCATAGGGGCTGGGCTCGGGATAGGTCTGTCCCGCCATGGTAAACCGCTTGTCCGGGCAGTCCTCATAGGTGAGGATGCACTCGATGCCCGGGACCGCCTTTGCCCGCTCTGTGTTGATTTCCTTTATCAGAGCGTGGGCGTAGGGACTTCGGATCATCTTTACGATGAGGCACTCCTCCGGCGCAAGGTCATTGGTATAGACCGCTTTTCCTGTCACCAGCGCTTCCGCGTCCACTTTGGGTACCGCATGGTTTACAAGACGCATCTCGTCCTGCGCTGTCTTTGATGCATGTTCTTCTGTCCTGCTCATGCCTGCGCCTCCTTTCCCGCCTGCTCCTTCTGTGCCGCCATGTATTTCCGTATGGCGCGGAGCTGGCTCATATATCCGGTGCACCGGCACAGATTGCCGGCGAGATACTCCTTGATTTCCTCCAGGTCCGGGGCCTCAAGCTCCCGCTTCATCGCCAGAACGTTCATGATGAATCCCGGCGAGCAGAAGCCGCACTGTTCGCCGCCTTCCGCTGCAAGGAACCGCCCGAACTCCGCCGCTTCCTCTTCCACGCCTTCCAGCGTGGTAATCTCGCATCCGTCCACAGATGCTGCCAGTACGGAACATGACAGTCGGGACTTCCCGTTGACCCATACCGTGCACAGACCACAGTTCGTCGTCTCGCATCCGCATTTCACACTCTTGCAGCCAAGGCTGCGCAGCACATCCATCAGCACCGCATCCGCCTTTACATCCACTGTGATTTTTTTCTGATTTAACGTAATATGAATCTCCATCTTATCTTCCCTCCGCCAGGATTGAACTGATTTCGCGCCGCAGCAGGACTTCCGCGAGATGACGCCTGTATCCGGCGCTTCCGCGCATATTGCTGCCGTACGTAAACTCTGACGCCGCCTGCCGCGCGTAGTCCGCTATCATTTCTTCAGAGGCATCGTCCGGGATTTCCCATTTCTTCTCCACCAGCGCGGCTTTCCCCGGTCGCGCTCCGACGGAAAAGTACCAGGTCTCCTGTCCGTGCACGATGCCGGTCACGACCGCGCAGGCAATCACCGGGAAGTCGGTCTTCGTCCGGCGGATGGAATCGTAGCGGAAGCGCCGTTTCCCCTTCCGCACGATGACGGAGAGCAGGATGTCCTTGTCATGTTTGCGGTCCACAAAATCCGACAGGCGGACGATGCCGCCGTCATAGAGTTCCACAAATGTATCCAGCGCCAGAAACGCGGTCAGCACATCGGAGAATCCGAATCTTCCGTAGATGCTGCCTCCGATGGTCGCCTGATTGCGGAACTGCACCCCGACGATATGACGGATGCTCTCCGCGATACCGTCGCCGAAAAGTTCTTTTAACGCCCCGCACTCTTCCACCTGCCGCAGCGTGCACATGGCTCCAATCTTAATCACATTTCCCTCGTCATGTATCTGGTCCAGTCCCAGTCCCGACAGGTCGATGAGCGTCTTGATGTGCGCCTTCCCCAAACGCATCCACATCATGCCTCCCATGACTCTGCTGCTGCGCGCCTGGTTCAGCTTGTAGGCTTCCTCCAGCGTCGCCGGTCTCACATAATTATCAATCGTAATCACAGTGCTCTCCTTTCTCATCCTGACCGCGCCCGGCAGCCTGCGCCAGACCGGTCAGCCAGTCGTACAATTTCGATTATTTTTAGTATACCATACAGCCGCTTACTTATCTATCTGGAAAGCAGGTAGATTTTAATCGTTTTTCCGCCTTTATCCAAATCGTGCCCGCCTGATTTTTCTCACATCCTCAACCGGAATGTACGCGGTGCGTACCGGTACACAAGGATGCATGCGACTATCGAGTAGAGCACGCAGAATGCGATGCACGCCGTGCCGAAGACCAGAATCGGCATCCGGAGGTTCATCAGAAATAAGCAGACCAGATAGGTGGCCGACATGATGACCTGATACATCCCGCTCTTGATTTCCGTACCTGCGTTATATGGTTGGAGCAGATAGTATATCGTCAGGTAATGGATGGAGAAGAACAGGCTCATACACAGGATGGAGACAAAGAGCACCACATAGTTCAGCGGATTCTCCGTCCCGCCCGACACATACAGTATCGCCGACAGTCCCGCTCCGATTATCGCCGCGGGGACTGCGTTTACCTTCATAATTTCCCGCAGCCGTATCCGGAAGAGTTTCAGAATGCAGTCCGGCTGTTTGTAGAACGGATATGTCAGCAGACTGTGGTCGCAGTTCATAAAAAGCGCCTTTGTAAATCCGGTTCCCCGGTTGACCGCATACATGATGAACAGGAAATAGGGCAGCCACTCCAGAACCATCCTGTTGATTTCCGCCTGCGCTTCCGGATACAGGAGCAGCGCCGCCACCGCCCCGCAGCTCAACGCGAGACAGATTCCGGAAAGCCGGAGAGAGGATTTCCAGAGTATCTTCCGGTGGCGCTTGACAAAGAGGTCGTTGAGATACTCGAATCCGCGCCTGCTGCTCCGGATGGTCACATCGGTGGAAATGGACTTGTCACTTGCCTTTCTCTGCGCCTGTCTGACCGCGTCCATCTGGTTTGTCACCTGGGAGAGGAGTTCCTGGTTCATCTCCCGGTAGAGGCGGAATGTCTTTATCTTCCACGCACAGAGGATGCCCGCCGGGATAAACAGCAGAAAGACCGCCATATATGCGGGCGCCGGGAACACGAATCCCAGAGCAGGCGGGAGATATGTCAGCACGAGGACCAGTCCCGCAATCATCCAGAGATGTTTCTGGACCCTGCTCTCATTGTACACCTTCCCCTTTTTCTCATAATCCCGCAGGATATCCGCTGCCGCTGCCAGCTTGCTCCCTGCGATGGCAAAGGGGAGCAGGATGCAGAACCAGAGGGGTAAGCCCCGGTCTGTCCCGAACAGGATGGTAAACGGCAGGAATCCGATGAGGACTTTGAGCATCGCGTATCCGAAGTTGACGAGCGTGTACTCCCGCGCATTCATGCGGAGCAGAATCACGGCATAATATTTATCCCTGCTCTGGTCGAACATCACATTGTTCATGTAAGCTCCGACCGCCGTCAGCAGAAGCAGGATATGCAGGAACACCTGGTCCGCCGGGGCATGTTTATACAGGATGCCGATGCCGCAGACCAGCGTGATAAAATACAGGAACTTCCCGAGGAAAAAAGTGAGTATCTCCCAGATGACCGAGAGGATATTGGCAAAAATCTTCAGTCCCCGCACGCCATACAGCGCATCCGGCAGGAGCTTCTTTATGAGCGGTATCTGCTTTAAAGCGAACAGGATGGCGTTGACCCGGTATGTATTTTTCAGTGAAAAGGAAATCCGCAGTGTCTTATACATGGTCTTCCTCCCTGAGCGCCGCGATAATCTTCTCTTTGAACTCCCCGTTGTCCAGGTTGGACTTTTCCACTACTTCCAGTTCCCCGTGGGCAAGGAGCACAATGACATCGCACAAATCCAGCGCAAGGTCCATGATATGGGTGGAAAATATCGTGATGCGCCCGTCTTTGAGCGTGCGCAGCAGCTGCTTCATCTCCTCTGCCACCACCACGTCAAGGGAGGTCAGCGGCTCGTCAAGGAGCAGTATCTTCGGTTTTGCGACGATATTGACAAGCATCTGCATCTTGTTCTTCATCCCGTGGGAATAATCCTTCATCAGCTTGTCCCGGTCCTCCGGCGCAATACTCATAAAGTCAAAATATTCGTCAAGGCTCTTCTGCTCTCCCACCGCATCCCCGTTGATATCCAGGAAAAATTTCAGGAATTCGCGCCCGGTCAGAAATTCCGGGACTGTGGGCGTGGACAGGACATAGCCGATATCTTCCGCCTTTACTTCTTTTTTCACTCCGTCTTCTTCCAGATAAAAAGAGCCGCCGTCTGACTTGATGTCCCGGTTGATGCAGTTAAAGAGCGTGGTCTTGCCCGCGCCGTTGCGCCCGAGGAGCCCGTATATCTTTCCCTCTTCAAAGACAAAATCAATGTCGCGGAGCACTTCTTTTTTCTCAAAGTGTTTTTCCATGTGTTCGATGATGAATTTCATGCCTTATCCTCCTGTTGTCTGTTTCATCTGGCATTTTCCTCTTAAATATACCTGAAACCGCATATGCTATCAATAGCTTTTTCACATGGAAATATGAAATTTCAGCCGATTTCCGGAGGGCGGAATAAGGGCGAAAAAAATCTTGACAAAATCCAAACGGCAAAGTATACTATACAAGTGGCTTGCAGAAGTGCAGACCGCGATACAGGGGATTGGTCAAATGGTATGATAGGGGTCTCCAAAACCTTTGGTGGGAGTTCGATTCTCTCATCCCCTGCTTCGTAAAACCCGGAAAGCTGATAATGGCTTCCCGGGTTTTTTTGTTTCTTTCAGAATAAAAACCATCTTCTTGACTTTTCTACACTTGTAGAATATAATGTTTCTACAAGTGTAGAACTATTTGCAGCGCCGTGTATCCATGGCGGAACAGAAGAATGGCAGAGCAAAAAAACTGCCGGATGCCGCCCGGGAAAGCGGCAGAAAGGAGATTCCATGAAAGAGACCAGGCATCTGCCCGAGAGCGAGCTTGAAATCATGCAGGTGATATGGCGGGAACCGGCTCCGGTCTCCCGGGCAGTAATCGAACAGGCGCTGGAAAAGGAACCGCCCCTTGCGCCTACAACCATCCTCACACTTCTCTCCCGCCTGTGCGAGAAAGGCTTCCTCGCACTGACAAAAGACGGGCGGACAAATCTTTACACCCCTCTTGTCTCCCGGCGGGAATATCTTGCCCGCGAGAGCCGCTCCTTTCTGGAGCGGATGTTCGGCGGCTCTGTGACGGGATTCGCCGCCGCTCTGTGCGACAGCGGGATTGAGAGGGAAGAACTGGAGCAGCTGCGGGAAATGCTGGAAAAGGGGGAATTATAGATGACGGATACGATGCTTGCCTATCTGTTCCGCGCAGCCTGGGGCATCTTCCTCGGTCTGATGCTTGCAGGCTCCTTCAAGAACACCTGGGACCGGGAACACGGACGAAAAAAAGACCGGCTCCTGGAGCGAAACGACACGGTCATCCTCTACGACCCCCTTGTATTTCCGGTCTGCATTGCCATTTATGCCGGTCTGCTCCTGGTGACCTTCGGTCAGGAGAGAAGCCGGGGCTTCACCTTCAGCCTCGGTCTGGATTTGTTCCTCTTTATCAGCATTTACTTTTCGCTGGTCTTATTTCTGCTGCCGTTCCTCCGCAGACACTATACTGCAAGGACCTGTGCCGCCCTCTGGCTGATACCGGTCTTTCTGTTCTACCAGCCGAATATCATGTATACGTCCGCAGTGCTGCCGACAAAAGCTGTCTTCTACATTCCCCGCATGGCGGCGGACCTGCTGCTCTTTCTCTGGCTGTCCGGCTTTGTCCTGCTCCTTCTGCTGCAGGTCATCTCCCACCTGCGGTTTTCCAGGATGCTCAAAGCCGGTTCCCGCCCGGTGGAAGAGTCCGCCCTCCTGGACCTGTGGAAACGCACCAAACAGGAACTGGATATCGGCGACTTAAAACGTCCCATCGCCCTCCGGTACAGCCCCCTCATCCGTACACCCCTCACCATCGGAATGTACCGGACGAACTGGGTGACCTATCTGCCGGAACGTTCTTTTTCTGAAGAGGAAGCCGGACTCATCTTCTCCCACGAACTCCACCATATCCAGCGGCATGACACGCACACGAAATTCTTCCTGAAGTTCTGCTGCGCCCTGGGATGGCTCCATCCCCTTGTCTGGCTGGCGGTCCGCAGGGCGGAAGAAGACCTGGAACTTTCCTGCGACGAGATTGTCCTGAAAGACGCAGGTCCGGAAACGCGCAGAACATATGCAGACCTCCTGCTGACCATCGCAGGGGACGCCCGCGGGTATACGACCTGCCTGTCCGCCTCGGCGAAGTCGCTCCGCTACCGCCTGAAATCCACCGTGTCCACGGGAAAGAAACGACTTGGGCTCGTCCTCCTTTTCCTCATCCTTTCTGTAAGTTCGATGCTGACGGGAAACCTCTCTCTGACCTCAGACCGGGGACCAATCGCAGAAGTGGCCGGTGTGGGGAGTACAGACGTAGAAAACGTCCGACTCCTTGACGGAGACGGACGGTATGAGCAGGAGGACATCCGGCTGCAGGATATGGATGCGCTCTCCCGGTATCTTGAAACCCTTCAGGCAGAATGCTTCCTGACCCTGTACAGCGACGGGGATGAGCTGAAGCGTCCCAGCCTTTACGGCACCTTTTCAGATACCGGCGAGCGCTTTTTCCTCGACGGCGACTGCCTGACCGTGTACAGCAAAAACGGACCGGACTTACGGCAGTATCATATATACACGCCCCCGGACTGGGACTATATCCGGTCCCTCTGACTGCGGTCCTCCCCGGCTTGCGCTTCCCGGTGATGTTCCGGCATGCAGTGCGCGCAGCCGTTCCGCGTGATTCCGAGAACCGACGCAAAAAGCACGGCTTCCGCATAGGTATCGCAGGCGAAGAGCTGTTCCGGCTCTGCCTCATCAATGGCGCACCGGGGCGTCTCCCGGTCCAGGTCATGAATTTCTCCTGTCGCCTGATTCAGAATAAACTGTTTTCCGTTAAAGGGTGCCTGTTCACGGCGCATGCTATCCGCTCCTTTCTGTCCCACCTATTATACTGTTTCCTTTCCCCGCGGTCAATCACCGCCTGCTCTCCTTTCCTTTTTCTCCGTCATTTTCCCCGATTGTCCTTCTCAGGCTTTCCATACAGGGAAAATAGTGTTAAAATAGCTACATTCGGATATAACAAAAAGGCAAAAAGGAGGAG
>DXAL01000043.1 GCA_019117125.1 Candidatus Mediterraneibacter merdipullorum | reverse complement strand
GATTTCAAACAGCTCGCCGGCATACTCCATTGCATTCTGGCAGAACACTTCCAGTTCGCTTTCCTGTATCCCGTAATCTGACATCTTCAGTCCGCTTACTCCGCAGGCTTCTTCCATTTCTTTCAGACGGGTCAGGAGCGCATATTCATCTGCATTCGGATTCCCCGTCAGTGCCCTTGCCATATCCCGGTATCTCTCCGGAATCACATCCACAAAGCTCGCGAAATACTCATCGGCAATCATCAGGAGCGCTGCTCCGTGCGGCAGATTGTCATGATATGCCCCCATCGCCTGTCCGATGGAATGATTCGACGTACAGTTGGATATCGTCTCTACGATTCCGGAATAGGAGCTTGCCATCGCCACCTTCTCACGCGCCTCCAGGTCGTGTCCATCTTCCACTACTTTAATCAGGTTCTCTCCAAGGAGCGAGATGCTTTTGAGTGCAAAGATATCGCTGATGGGAGTCGCGACATTCGCGATATATCCTTCCATTGCGTGGAATAACGCGTCAAATCCCTGGAACGCCGTCAGCATCCTCGGAACAGACAGCATCAGTTCTGCATCCACAAATGCCATCGTTGCAAAGAGTTCTTTCGCTCCAAACCCCAGCTTTTCATTGGTTTCCTCTTTTGTAATGACTACCCATGGATTCACTTCGCTTCCGGTACCTGCCGTCGTCGGTATCGCTATGATCGGAAGCGGTTTATTTTTAATCTTGTGTCCTCTTCCTGAACCGGTCACAACATAATCCCAAAGGTCGCCGTCATTCGTGCTCACCAGCGCTATGGATTTTGCCGAGTCGATGCTGCTCCCTCCGCCAAAACCAATCAGCATGTCGCAGTTTTCTCTGCGGCAGATTTCAGCAGCTTCCACTACCTGCCGTTTTCCCGGATTCGGATGCACTCTGTCATAAAGGATGCTGTCTGCTCCGTTCTTTTTCAGAAGCGCCTGTATCCTGTCCACATATCCTCCTTCTTTAATCCATGCATCCGGTGTCGTCACAATCATCGCCTTTTTCCCTGGCAGTTCTACACTGCCGAGCTCTTCCAGGCACCCTGCGCCGAAGTACATCTGCGTAGGGACATAAAATTCATGTCTCATAGTTCTCCTTTCCTCTGTGCTCACGCTTTGCCTGCCGAGCCGCACACTTTAATCAGTTTTTCAATTTCACCTGCCAGGACTCTCGTGGCATTTCCCATACATTCTTCCATTGTACAGTCCGAATATTGTTTCACGCAGTCCATATATACATTGTAAAGCTGTGTATAATAGTTGATTTTACAGATTCCAAGCGATACTGCCGTATGGATATCTTCATCCGGGATGCCTGACGCACCGTGAAGGACCAGCGGGATTTCGCAGGCATCCTTCAGACGCTCCAGCAGCCGGAAATCCAACTCCGGAATCTGCTTTTCGATGCCATGGCATCCGTGTATGTTGCCGATTGACACCGCTATGGCATCTACACCTGTTTTTAAAACAAATTCTCTAAGCTGGTCCGGGTCGCTTTTTATGATATGATAACTTCCGTCCGAAGAACCGCCTTCTTCGCCTCCTACTTTCCCGACTTCCGCTTCCACTGTGCGTTCCTGTCCGGCTGCTTTTTTGATTCTGGCAGTAACTTCCATATTTTCTTCAAATGAAAGAGATGAGCCGTCAAACATAACGGAGGGAAAACTTCCTTCCAGCGCGTCCATGCATTCTTTTTCACTCATTCCGTGATCCAGGTGAATTGCATACGGCACATCTGTATACCGATCTCCAAATGTGCGGATGATTCCTGCAAGGTCCCGGTATCCTATCATCTGCGGCTCCATCTCGGAATACGCCGACTGGATGATAATCGGAGACCTGGTCCTGTCAGCCGCGATAAAACATGCAAGAACAGACTCCATATTGCTGACACAGATTGCCGGGACAGCATACTTCCCTTCCCTGGCTTCCCACAGCAGTTTTGACATTACATATTCCATGTTTTATACTTCCTTTCCTATAACGTGGGGAATGCCGTAGCGTCTGTCGGGAGCAGCCATGTCTTTTTCATATCGTCATTCGCCATACGGCACACATCCAGAACAATCCCTGAACTTTCCTGAATTGTAGAAAGCGTCCCGACGATCGGCTTGAATATCTTAAATCCTTTTTCCTCAAGAATCTTCCATACATCATTGTAAAAGATGAGAAGTTCCATCATCGTGGTGCCGCCCGTCCCGTTCACGATAAAGCTCAGTTCATCCCCCGGTACAAAAGGCTTATCGTTCAGAATCATCTCAAGCACCTGTGATGCAAGTTCATGGGACGTGCACATCGGGATGTTGCATGCTCCTGCCTCCCCGTGTCCGCCTGCACCGAGCGTAATCTCATCATCTGCCAGTTCATACATCACGTCTCCGGTAGACGGTGATGTTCCGGGACGGATACCCAGTGTAATGGCACGAACATTATCGATTACCTCATCGCCAAATGCGATGACTTCATCCAGCGAATGACCAAGTCCTGCATAACCACAGATCATCTTTGTCTCAAACAGTGCAACGCCCATCCGCCTGTCAATCCTTTTTCCGGTATCCGGGTCAGCGACATTCGTTCCTCCGAGCAGGATTCCTTTTGCATTGATTCCGTCTTCCTCACACATCTCAAGCGCCATTTTGGCGTTCAGGATATCTCCCGCACAGTTGCTTATCAGGATAAGAGAGCCTGCACCGGTGTCTGCCTGTTTGAGTGCCTCGTAGATCGGGTCCGGACCGGGCGCAGCGAACAGACCTCCGATTGCCTGGGCATCCATGTAGTTTTTCCCCATATATCCGATCGCATCGGGTTCATGACCTGCGCCATACCCCATGACGATTCCGACTTTTCCTTTGTCCAGATTATTTCTTACGATAACCTGCGTCCCCGGCACCTGATGGATGCGGTGCTGCTGAAATCTGACATAACCTTCAATGGTCTCTTTTACGATGTTTTCCTGTGCGTTTACGATTTTCTTTGCTTTCATTAGTTCTGTTCTCCTTTCTCAGCTTTCACTTGTCACGAAGTCGCAGATTGTCCTGAGCATGTAGTAGAGAGAGGTGGCGCCTGCATCCTGATGTCCGACCGACTTCTCCCGCAGGAAATGCGACCGTCCCATCTTTGCCTGCATATTGACCGTGCTTTCCACGCCTCTGCACGCTGCCTCCTGTGCCGCTCTGGCTGTTTCCTCAAGGCTTCCGCCATCCGCAGCTTTCTCCGCTGCCTCTGCAGCCGGGACAAGGGCGTCCACCAGCGTCTTGTCTCCCACCGCCGCGCCGCCAAGGTCCATCACCTTATCCGCCGCTTTTTTCAGCCCGTCCGCATACTCTTTCGCGCCGAGCTGTCCACTTTCTTTCGCGGCTTTTCCAATCTCGCTGATTACGGTTGAAAAAATAGGTCCAATCGCTCCGCCGATTGATGCTCTCATAGCCCGACCATATACTTTAAAATGCTCAAACACCCCGGCGTCATCCGCAAGAGATTCGACTGCCTTCCATCCTTCCCTGCTTCCTCTTGCCATACTTTCTCCATGGTCGCCGTCTCCGATGGCTCTGTCATACCCACAGAGTTCTTCCTTGTTTTTTTCAAACATATCCGTAATACTTTTTAAAAGTTCTTTTACATTATCTTGTGCTATAACCATCATGTCTCTTCCTTTCCGCTCTATCTTTCCGTAATTTGACATCTGACCTGTGTCTGATATAATAATTCAAAAAACAGCAGGGGAATCATTCGTTATGCAGGATTTATCAAAAAAACTTACAATCGGACAGTTTGCACAGTTTAACAACATCTCACAGCAGACGCTGCGATATTACGACCAGATTGGTCTTCTGCATCCTGCCGAACAAAACGAAAAAACCGGATACCGCTACTATAGGATTACCCAGTGCGCAACGCTGGACATTATCTCGCACATGAAATCTCTCGGAATCCCACTGAGGGATATCCACACCTATCTGCAGACCAATGATAAAAACTGGTTTGTTAAAACCCTGGAACAGAAATATGATATCAATGCCCGCCAGATTGCGCTTCTCCAAGAAACACAGGCTGTGATACGACGGAAGATTTCCGACCACATAAGCTGCCAGAAGCTTCCGAAAGCCGGAATCCCTTATATTGAAGTCATCCCCGAAAGGATTATCTATAAATACGATACCGGGATTAATTATTACTATACGGAAGATTCCGCTTCCAACTACGAGTACATGCTCCGTTCTTTTAAAGACAGTCTTACAAAGCAGAATCTCCCGGCTATTTACTTTTACAATGTCAGCAGTATCATGCGCCGTGAAAATCTCATTGCGCACAACTTCATAACCACGGAACTTTTCGTCTTCATCGATGAAAACGACAGGGAACGGTTTTCCGTTACAGAACCGGTAAAAGGGAATACCTTTTTATGCATGATCTGCGAAGACAGTAATCATGAAATCTTTTACATCAACCGCATGCTGGATGAGATAAACCAGAAAGGTTACAAAATAACCGGCGATTATATCTGCGAGGTCGTCAGCGAGTTCATGTCTCCCGGCGACGGCAAGCGGGATATGGTCCTGAAACTTCAGATTCCCGTTTCCTTTGATTCCTGATCAGGCTGCTGCCTGCTCTTTTGCCTGCATTTTTTTGCGTCTTACGAGCAGTGCGATACCGCTTACGAACATGAGCGCGCATCCAGCCAGTGCAAGATACCATACTCTGTTATAAGCATCGATTGGCGCCAGTGTCTCCTGCCAGTGTCCGATCACCGTGTAAATCCATGTATCCGATGAGTAACCCAGCAGAGATACGACTCCGGTCATTGTTCCAAATATCTTCGGGTCAACTCCCGTCTCACCTGTACATGCAAAGTTCTGTGCCTTTGCGAGCAGCGCTACGAAACTAAGGATAATTGCCAGTCCCATAACGATGACAAGGATGTTCGGACTGGTCGGAAGCAGAAGCGTAACTGCCAGACCAATGGCACTCAATACAGAAGTAACGATACAAAGTCTTGTCGGCGAACTTTTCAGTATCGCGATAGACATGAATACGATAGAGAGCGGTCCTGCGATAATCTTCATCATCTGATTACGCACAATACTGAAATAAGACGCTGTTGTCATGTCCATTCCGTAAATATCGCACAGGTAGGACTGTGTATAGGTCAGACATGAATATACAATATAAGAACCAAGTACGATGAACGCGGCAATGTATGTCATCGGGTTCTTAAGAACTTTCAGGAGCACGCCCTTATTTTCTTTGCGTGCCTTACTCCTGTCCTTTGTCTCTTCAATCTGCTTCGGTTCATTTTCCTTTAATGTTTTCTCCGGAACTACAAGATAGGATGCCAGTGCCAGGACAATACCGAATACCGCATAGCCAATCCATACAAAGCGGAAACTGTCGTGATTGGACTCTGCACCGACCATTCCGAAAATAAATGTGCAGACAAAAGTCGTAACCATAGCGCCAACGCCTTCAAAAGAGCTCAACATCGGGAATATCTTTCCTTCTTCTTCTTTCTTTCCAAGCAGTGCGGCCACTTTTGCCGTCGGAGACCAGAGCAGTCCGATCGTTGTAACGACCCACAGAAGTTCAACAAGCAGTGCGACCCAGAACGGCGGATAAAACGCCATGATGATACATCCTGCTGTTGTGCCGAGAAGTGATGTAATGATAAGTTTCCGGCACGAGAACTTGTCGGCGCTCACGCCTCCTACCACATAGAACAAAAGTGCCAGTGTTCCGTACGCACTCAACATCAGTCCAAGCTGTGTGTCTGTGTACCCGCACACTGTTGTCAGCTGCTCATGATATGTATAACGAACATACGGTGGTTCATAGGAAAAGCCAAAGTTAAATCCCAGGAACATGATGATCAGCCAACGGTTGATTTTGATTTTTGCTGATGACAAATCCATAGTTTCTTTCCCTCCATTTCTCTTTTCTCATGTAAATAAGCTACCTGCCGAGTCCCTGCTGTAATCCGCCTCCTTTTTTACTCTGTCTCAGGTGTTAAATCCATCATATTCCTTATAGTAGCTGTAAGGTCAATTTACAGAAGGCAATTTTATTCTGGTAATTGTTAACAAAAAAACGATCTGGCAGTCACCAAATCGTCTGAAAATTTCTGTTTTTTCACTGTTTTTTTCCTGTAATCCTGCGGATAACCGGTAAGTTTATTCTTCTTTTTCTTCAACCTTACTGCTTACTATAATGTTTGAACAGATATTTCAACCTGCCCCTATCGCATGTATCCCCACTTTTGCCACTCCCGCCAGCAACATCACAAGAATCGGGTCCAGCCTGAACTTCCGGAGCAGCACCACGCAGCCCAGGAATATCCCGACCAGCGTCCAGTCAGTTCCGGTAAGAGATACCGCCTCCGCGCTTTTCCAAAAAGCGGTAATGAGCACAGATATCCCTGCCGAGGCAATCAGCGCAACAACAGCAGGCCGGAGCGATGCAAGCACACTCTGCAGCATATCCATATTGCGATATTTCAGATACAGCTTTGCGATAAGCATCACGATGATGCAGGACGGCAGGATGCATCCGAGCGTTGCCACAAAAGCTCCCGGCACCCCGGCAATCTTGATGCCAACAAATGTTGCCGCATTGATCGCGATCGGTCCCGGGGTCATCTGCGATATCGTGATAAGGTCTGTGAACTCCTGCATGCCGAGCCATCCCTGCGCAGTGACGACCTGCTCCTGGATGAGCGGCATCGCCGCATAGCCGCCCCCGAAACTGAACAATCCGATTTTCAGAAAGCTCCAGAACAATTCCAGATAAATCATCTCCGCTCCCTCCTCTCACGAACGAGAGTCCGGACCACACCGAGCGCAAGGCACGCGAGTACGATATAAACTACGTTTATTCCAAAAACACATGATGCGAAAAAAGCCCCCAGCATAATCACGATAGAGCCTGCATTTTTCCCTCTCACAATGCCTTCTCCCATCTCATAGACAACAGAGGCGATGACCGCTCCCACGCCAGCCTGCATGCCTTCCAGAAGCTGAGCGATGATGATATTTTCCCGAAATGCACTGTAAAACACAGAAACAATAGAAATAATAAGAAAGGGCGGAATGACTGTCCCGATAATCGCAGTTAGGGCGCCCGCGATGCCTGACAGCTTATATCCCACAACGATCGCACCGTTTACGGCAACCGGTCCCGGCGCAGACTGCGCAATCGCTACGAGGTCCAGCATTTCATCTTTTTCTATCCAGCGGTACTCATCCACAAACTTTTTCTTCATCAGCGTCACAATGACATACCCGCCGCCAAATGTAAATGCGCTGAGATACAGCGTGGATAAAAATAATTTTATCAGTACTTCTCTTTTCGTCTTCATTGGTCCGCTTCCTCATGTTTTTCTTACTCTGATGTCATATGTTGCACGAATTACGGGAAGTCTGCATTTCAGGCTTCCCGTATCTTCTTTTCCGCTCTACAATTCCCCGATAAACCCTTTCAGTTCCTCAAGCGTCCCCATATAATCTGTCTCGACAGGCAGGTTCTTCTTATTCTCCATCGTATCTGTCACAAGATAGGTCTGAACACCCAGTGAACGGGCTGTCAGGTCCTCCCCCACATCATTCCCGACCATAAGGCACTCTTCGGGTTTCAGGGAAAAGGACTCCAGGATTCCCCGATAGTACTCCGGATTCGGCTTGCAGTATGTGCAGGTCTCATACGTCGTTATCACCTTGAAATCCTCCGCGTCCAGACCAGCCCAGCGGATGCGGTTCAGCGTCGCGCACCGTGGAAATACCGGGTTCGTCGCAAGATACGTCTCGAATCCACGCTCCTTCGCCTGTTTGACAATCTGGTCAGACAGCGGCGTAGGCTTTGTCGTACAGACTGCCCTGTTAAACTCATTTTCATAAAAATCAAGGGCAATCTGTTCCGACTCTTCCGGCGAAAGCGGCAGGATCGGCTCCATATAGCTCCAGAACGCCTCCCGGTTCGTGCGGCTGCCATCGTTTTTCACCATCGCCTCATATCCGGACCAGACCGCGCCGATAAAACTTTTCGGCTCCACCGGCACCCCGGCGTTCATGTAGGTCTTTGCCAGAAGAGGCATATAATATTTCACAAATTCATCCTGGACCATCGGGAGCAGCGTCCCGTCCAGATCAAACAAAATATGTCGGATACTCATGATGTCATTCAGCCCATCATAATCTCGGAAATCGCATCCATAATCTTGTCATGACATCCGCCGCATCCTGTGGAGCAGTGTGTGATTTTCTGAACTTCATCAAAAGCGGAAAGGACATCGTCAAATTTTTCCATCTGATGCAGCGCATTCTCCACATCCGCATAAGAAACCTGTTTGCAGTTACAAATCATTCCTGTACTCATTTTTCATTCTCCTTTTCTACTTGTCTGTTGTTTTTGTCAACCGCTGTTTCAGTCAAAATCAAAGTCAATACCGTACAGCTCGCACGCTTCTTTAAAAACAGCCTGGGTATCTGCCGTTGCGCTGGAATTATCCACCGACAGGCTCAGCATGACAACACCGCCGTCCACCTGATCGCATTTCACAATCTCGATGCAGGGATACTCTTTCTCTTCCCAGTCCACAGAATTATAGTTAATCTGCTGGAGCGCAAATCCGTCTCCTGCTATCATCTCGTCCACGGTGATGTCGTCATAGTATTCCGGCATTTCTTCCATGAGTTCGCACGAAGACTCTACGGCATCGCTCACCATCTGCGTAAGTTCCGCATAAGCGCTTCCCACATACACCTGCGTCGTCACACCATCGGAAAAAGACGTTACAATCGAACCGTATGCAGACATATATTCTCCGTCGACAACGGGAACACTGACCTGTGTCTCTCCGTCTGCGATAGCCACACTCACAAAGTGTTCATATCCCTCAATCGGAGATGTCTCCACCTCATCAGAACTTCCATCGTAATCCGGAGCAGCTCCATCCCCCTCGATCTCTCCATCGTCCATGCCATCGTAGATATCGTCCGAGTCATCATAGATATCATCTGCATCATCGCTGTCATCAGAATCCCGGTCATCAGAATCATCATCGTAGAGACTATCCTCATCCGTTTCCTCATCTTCGTATCCGTACGGCGCATCCTGCGACTGTATCACAACAGCAGTCCCGCCGACCAGGAGCAGTGCGCCGAAAAGCGCTGTGCCAAGTCCGCCGACCACCGCGCATGCGATGACCGGACCCTTCCAGCTTTTTTCATCCGGTCCCTGATACACCGCGCTCTTTCCAAACGCCAGCATCGGGAGGAAGATATATGGAAGGAAAATAAGTCCTGCCGCATAGCCGCCGCCTTTGCCAAATACACGCGCCAGCCTGATCCAGGTCAGAATCAGGAATACGATATTTCCAATCGGCAGGAACCCGAGCAGAAACAGCCAGCCAATCCCCCATGTTATTTTAGTCAGCACATAGGCATTATAAAACGGCACGATCGCCGCCCAGCCTGGCTGACCTGCCTTCTGGA
Organism: Candidatus Mediterraneibacter merdipullorum; assembly: GCA_019117125.1. Lineage (GTDB taxonomy): Bacteria > Bacillota > Clostridia > Lachnospirales > Lachnospiraceae > Mediterraneibacter > Mediterraneibacter merdipullorum. Next base: position 979 of record DXAL01000043.1, on the reverse strand, counting down.
ACAGTTTCCACTCGGCAATAATCACCAGGATGCATAACGCGAACATGACCAGCATGAAAACCAGCAGCAAAAGAATCATGCCGCCTGCAAATGCAGCTCCCATTTTCATTCTCTCCTTTCTCAGAAAAAATTACGACAGACTGCAGGGGCTTCCCGCAGCGCCGCTTTCTGCTTTCATTATATAAGCTCTATTCCCCAATGTCCAGAACACATTCCCTCTTGTAATCCATCCTCTCTGCCTGTATCATGAAACTATGTGAAAATGCACCGGAAAACGGAGGTTTAAAAAATGACGGAACATATAGAACGGCGGATTTATCCTTATCTGCCTGAAGATGCTGTATACATCCGCACAGAAGTGTTTATAAAAGAGCAGGGATTTCAAAATGAATTTGATACATTCGACGAGCAGACAGATACCGCTCTTCACCTGGTCCTCTATGATTCTGAAAAACCGGCAGCCACCTGCCGCATCGTTCCCATGGAAGACGGCGGATACCGCATCGGGCGCATCGCCGTGCTTCGTCCGTACCGCGGGCTCGGGCTGGGTCGAATCCTCATAGAAGAAGCAGAAAAATGCATCTCCCTGCGCGGAGCAAAAAAAATATCTATCTCTGCTCAGGTGCGCGTCAAGGGCTTTTATGAAAAAATGGGTTATCACTGTGTGGGACAGGAATATCCGGATGAAGGACGCCCGCATATCCTGATGATAAAAAAAGACTAAAACACACTGGTTTTAGCCTGATTCTACTGCCGCAGGCCGGGGTCGAACCGGCACGGGTATTACTACCCACGGGATTTTAAGTCCCGGGCGTCTGCCAATTCCGCCACTGCGGCAAATCATAAAATTTTGCTTCCTTACAGCTATATGCTTTTATCTGTGGCGCATATAGAATAAGCGAAACGACCCAGAAGAGACTCGAACTCTCGACCTCCGCCGTGACAGGGCGGCGCTCTAACCAACTGAGCCACTGGGCCT
>DXAL01000042.1 GCA_019117125.1 Candidatus Mediterraneibacter merdipullorum | reverse complement strand
GGCTGAACCGGTACCACATGGACTTCACGTCCGCCGGTATGACCGTTGTCGCCCAGTCCGACCAGCCCTCATTCGTGACCACGCTGCCCAGATGCTGATACTCGTCATTCTCATACTCGATGGAACCTTTCAGCCAGTTCTCGCTGTCCAGATACATCACGATCCCGCACTGGTCGAAACGGTGGTGGCTGTCTGCGAACTCCGTTTTCACGACAAAACTGAAATACTGTTCCTCCGTCTCCATCTGAAAAACCGGTGCATTGTCATTGCGGAAATGATAATACGTGCGCTGCCACAGATCCGTGTGCGGTTTCGTGACGATCTCCACTGTGCCGGCTGTGATCCGGAAACACTCCGGCTGTCTTGTCCAGCTAAATTTTGTCAGGTCCAATATTACTCCTCCTGGATATCATCCTTGCATATTTATTCTCTGATTCCTCATCTACTTTTATATAACCATGTTCAATCATCACATCAATCCGCTTCGCATACCACCAGTCTCTTACTCCGCCCGGATGTTTTCCAAGTATATTTCCAATGACAACGGCTTCTTTCTGCGGTTGATCTGTGATTTCCTTCTTAATCAGGAAATCATAGAAATCTTCCGGCACGCCTGTCAGCCGTCCATTAACCACTGCCCGAAGCGAACTGTTGTCTTCCCGAAGTTCCTGCCATAATGATGCATAATACAGCAGATCTCTTTTCTTCAGTGTTCTCTCTTCTGATGTAAATCCCATCAGTTCTTCTACCGGTACTTCACCCCAGTTGCTGTAAATGACTGTATCGTCTTCCTTCTCTATATAATCCGGTAGTTTTACAGCAAACACATCATTTTCATATTTCTGCAGTTCATCGCAGATATGATAAAATCCACAGGCTGAATACGGCGCATCACTGTACCATATCCTGACCGGCTTTCCAGCCTGCAAATATGCCAGCAGCCGTTCCATTTCCCGGCAGTACATATTCCCTGTCTCCCGCAGTTCTCTGTCCATTTCTTCATCTCTGCCCCATTGTTCCTGAGCATACATAGAATAAATCAGTTCTTTGCGGTAAATGCTGTCGACAGGCTCCCTGATATCACCGATATCCAGAAGAAATCCGAGACAGATCACTTCCTCATCGTTCTCATCTTTACATCGCTTTGCCATTTTCATGGAACCGGCTTCACTTTCTCCGAACATGATCTCGATCACAATCGTTCCTCCTTCCGGCTCTAGCATCAGTGTGCAAGGGGACAATACGGTCGTTGTACACTGATGCTACAGTTCTTTCATATAAAACCGGTCCATGGTACTGTGCACAACTGTCTCCGGCCGCCCGATCAGATGAAATCCATACTTCTCATACATGTGCATGGCCACATCCAGATTGGAATGTGTCTCAAGATACAATCTCTGGAAGCCTGCTTCCCGGGCATATTCCTCTATTGTCTTCATTAGCATTCTCCCGTATCCCCGGCCTTTCCATCCGTCTGCCACATAGAGCTTCTGAATCTCTGCGCACCGTTCAAACCCGGGGAAATCTGCAATGCCCACTCCCCCAATCACCTGTCCGCTCCCGTCTGTCAGGATGAAGTACGCCCTCTCATCCGGCTCACCATTATAATATCTGCTCAGGTGGTCCAGCTCCGGGTCAAAATACGCTGTTCCGGGGATGTCCAGATGATATCGTTCCAGATTCGCGCGGATGATTGCCGCGATTGCCGCGTCGTCATCTTCCGTAATCAAATGCATATTTCTTTCTTTCAGATAAGCCTGTATTTTCTCTCTGTCCATATTCTCTCATTTATCAGATTTCTGTGCGCCAGATTCCTGTGCGCGCCTGCTTCTTTGTGTCCGCATACATTATACCACATGCGCAGGAAAGGAAGCGGCGCTCAGGCGCCATTTTCTTTCCGAGCCGTGGCTTTCCGGTATAATCCCGGCACCGCCGGGCAGACCGAGCATATCGGTCTGGATTGCGCGTCAGCGCAATCATTATACCACGTGCGCAGGAAAAGAAGCGGCGCTCTGCGCCATTTTCTTTCCAAGCCGTGGCTTTCCGGTATAATCCCGGCACCGCCGGGCAGACCGATATGATCGGTCTGGATTGCGCGTCAGCGCAATCATTATACCACAAAGCGGAGAACCAGGCGAGCATGTATGTTCATTTGTGTATGTTCATTTGACAACCCTCTTTCTCTCCCCCTGTTTCCGGTCATCCGTTTTTTCTTGATTTTATGCTTTTACAGGGGTACGATAGAGAAAAGCTGCTCACGCGCAACGGAAAGGAGACCTGTCTTATGAAATCCCGGATACGACCGGCAGAAGAAGAAATCGGCAATATCCTGCCTGTCATACTGTTTTGCATCCTGTGGTACTCCGCCATCGGAGGCATCATTGCAAAGAACGGTTTCCAGATTCCTCTGCTCATCTTTCTCGCAGGTGGTCTGATGCCGGTATATCAGACTGTCACCAGCATCCGCCGCGCCCTGTTTTACCGCAGGGAACGGGCGAATGCCATCGCCCTGGGCAACGTCTCTTACGGAAGGATTACCGGTGTGACGCGCCAGGATGTCCCCTACTATACATCCGGCGACCACAGACGTCTGAGATACAGAAGATATTATCATCTGAATGTGGAAATCACAGACCCGGCTACCGGGATGACTTCGGAAATCCAGAGCCAGGGCTACCGCCGTCCCATCCACCGGTATCTGGGGGCTGCCCAGGTCAAAGTATATACTGACCAGAGCGGCTGGAAGCACTATCTGGAGGATTTTCACTGGAAGCAGCACCGCAGCGACCCCGACATCTTCAACTATCCGCGGGAATTTGAAGAAGTCCACATCGGTACGGAAAGAGTCGGACAAATCATTTTCATCGTTGTCCTGATACTCATGATACTCAGCATGCTGCGCTGACCCTTACAACAGGCAGACAAACAAAAGCTCTTGCATACGGAGGAATCAGAATGAAGACAATGCGTCTGGAAAAACGAGAGATAAAAGACCCGCAGACCCTGCAGGACATCATCGGAACCTGCCGCGTTTTAAGGCTTGGAATGACAGATGATGAAGGCATGTTCATCGTCCCGGTCAGTTTCGGTTATGACCTGGAACAGGACGGGAAAGACCTGAAGCTCACACTTTACATCCACGGTGCAAAAGCCGGGAGAAAGGCGGACGCCATTTCCGGGAATCCGGAGATTGCCATCGAAATGGACTGCATGGACGGCATCATCACCGGCGATTATACGTGCAGCTATTCCTGCGCTTACCGCAGCATCATGGGAACAGGCATGATACAAAGACTGACAGGAGACGATGAGAAACGGTATGCCCTGACACGCATCATGGAGCATATGGCTCCCGATGCGCACATCGCGTTTTCCCCGGAAATGCTGGATAGAACCGATGTCTGCCGCATCGACGTGCGGCACTTCACCGGAAAGGCGCGCAGAATGTAGTGTTTGGTAAAACTACCTCAGCCCTGCGTTTCTCAGTACATACTCCGCATGTTCTTTCTCCTTTGACGCAACATACAGATGATATTCATATGCTGCAGATGCATCAATAAACGGCACTCCGTGCTGCCTGCCGGGATTCGTCATCGGATTTGACTTCCACGTGTAACGGATATGCGCGTCATCCAGTGCATTTTTTGCCCGGTAAAACTCATCCATGTCCCTCGTAAAATAAATTTCTTTTCGGAATATCATACGCTTCCTCCTTTGAGTCCGAAGTGAACCGCCGCCTCATTTTCTCTGTCTGCCCGAAACCGGAGCGCTCTCCTTACCTGTCCGCTGCACGAAGCGAACCGCAGACTGACAGTCCCGTCTCTTCTGATATATCCTGCAGCGCCTGCAGATAGCCTTCCAGCCTTTTCTGTGCATTACAGTCCAGCTTCTCATACATTTCGATTAAAGCGTATTCTCTGGAGTTTCTATCTATCATGATAAATTCCGTCGTTCTGCGCCCGCGCGGATTTTTACTTTCCGTATCCAACAGCAGTTCATAAGGTGAGATTCCAAGCACCTCACATATAATCAAAATCTTATCGGCAGAAGGATTGGTCCCTTTCCTTTTCCAGTCACTGACCGTACTTTGAGAGATGCCTGTCCGCTTCGCAAATTCGTTCTGTGAAATTCCCTTTTCATCAAGATATTTATAAATCCGTTCACTAATCAGCATTTTCTTTTCTCCATCACATAGTTTTTCAGCCAGACACCGTTTCGCTCCACCTGTTGTTCCTTTACCACTCTATATCCCCTCTTTTCAAAAAAAGTTCTCGCCGTAATCGATGCATGTGTGATATATCTGTCTGAATCCACCTCTTCTTCCAGTCTGCTGCACAACGCAGATGCAATCCCCTGCCGCAGATAATCTCTGTGGACGTAAAGCCGGTCCAGATACCCCGACCAGTCCATATCTGCAAATCCTGTAATCACTTCTGCGCCCAAAGTTTGGTCCACTGCCACATAGGTCACATGTTCCCGAAAGGACCTGTCCCACTCTGCCGCATCCACGTCTCCGGATGCCCATGCATCAAGCTGCTCCCTGTTATAATCCGCCGCATTGACTGTATGCACAGTCTGATAAAAAAGTTCCGTGATATCTTTCATCTCACTGCCGCTGTATTTCCTGAGTTCCATTTTCATCTCACCTTATGACAGATTTGCACTGACGCTATCTTGATGTATTTCCTTTTTTTACAATCTGCAGTTCATATCCAAGCGCATTCAGGATATTGCAAAAGCATCCAAGAGACGGGCTGTTTTCCCTTTTTTCAATTCTCGAGATTACCTGCTGTCTGCTTCCCGTCATTTCAGCCAGACTGCTTTGTGTTATCTTTTCTGCTTTCCTGAGGGCTGTCATTTCTCCAATCAATCGATATTCTTCCCGACTGTCATCCCATGCTTTTTTAAATTCTTTATCGTTTTTTCTTTTCTTTTCTATTATACTTGCAATGTTTGCTTTTGAGTAAGCCATGTTTGATTCCTCCAATCAGATAAAACTCTTTCCTAATTCTCTTTCCAATTCTTTTGCTCTTTCCTCCACAATCTTTTTGTCTCGTTTTTCTGTTTTATTTTTCTGTTTTCTGCAGGCATGCAATAAATATATATTATCTCATCCATCCGCCCCTCTTCAAGGCATTGCAACACCGAATATCCGTCAATCTGCTCATTTACAGAAAGCGAATCTATATACTCCAAAATCAGATTTTTTCCAGATTTTGATTCATAAAAATGTAGTTCCTTATCGCTTCCTCCTTTATGATACAACACATTTGTTGTTTTTACAATATGTTTATTGTTTTTCATTGGTTTTTCCGACACGTATCGTATATGCGTTATAATACCGTAAAATAAATAAGCATGTCAATATTCAATGCAGCTTCTTCCAATCTCCCTGATATTTCTTATCACCGTCCGCCCGTTCTGCCAGTCCTCCCTGCGCACTTCCCCCGCATACCCGCAGCCATTTTCCACCTGCCACCGGTAAAAGTTTTCCGCGCCGCCCGCCGGACGGTCCGTCTCTGCCAGTTCCGAGAGCGCCGCCATGACCGTACCGCCATGCACGACGAACGCCGCGCTGTCCGCCCCTTTATCCAGCAGCCAGAGTACCCGCTGCTTCACGCCCTCCACACATCTCCTGCGAAATGCCGCCGGGTCCTCCCCGTCCGGAAAGGGGCTCATCCCGCCGGATGCAAGCCAGCGGATATAGGCGGGCTCGTCTTTCAGTTCTTCGTAGGTCTTTCCCTCATACGCTCCGAAATCACATTCCCGAAGCAGCGGCTCGGTGATGACCTCCTGACCGGGATAGATAAGCCGGGCTGTCCCGATACAGCGGCGCATGGGGCTTGCGACCACATACTGCACCGGCGGATACATCCGCCCCGCCTGCGGGTCATTCTGCGGTACTTTCTGATGGGCATCCTGCGGCACTTTCTGCCGGAATGCCGCCACAGCCCGCGCGGACAGTTCTTCATCCGTGCGCCCGATATACTGTCTCTTCTCGTTTCCCGGCGTCTGCAGATGCCGAATGAACACAACTTTCATAGTCCTGCCTTCTCCCGTTTTATCTTTTCCGGTATTTATGTTAAAATTAATCATACGCATCCCACACGGGAAAGTCAAGCAGACAGGAGGCATACCGATGCAGTATATCGACCACTATCATTCCCCTCTGGGGGACATGCTCCTTGCCGCAGACGACGCCGGACTGACCGGACTGTGGTTCCAGGGACAGAAATACTTCGCCCGCACGCTGGAACAGCCGCACAAAGAAAAAAAGCTTCCGGTCTTTGCGGAAGCAAAACGCTGGCTGGATATCTACTTTTCGGGGAAGGAGCCGGATTTCACCGTCCCTCTTCACCTCTTGGGAACGGAGTTCCAGAAACAGGTATGGGACATCCTCCGTACGATTCCCTACGGACAGACCATGTCCTACGGTGAGATTGCGGAACGGATTGCGGCAGAGCGCGGGCTGTCCCGCATGTCTGCCCAGGCAGTGGGAAACGCCGTCGGGCACAATCCCGTCTCCCTCATCATCCCCTGCCACCGCGTCGTCGGCTCAGACGGCAGCCTGACCGGATACGCCGGCGGCACAGAAAAGAAGCGGAAACTGCTGGAACTGGAAGGTAGAAAAGTATAGGGCTTCTGCGGTGCGGACAGGACCCGCATCCGGTCCGTCCCCCCGTCATCCCGAAGCAGATTTCCCCGTCATCCCACAGTGGATTCCCCCGCATCCTCTTTCTTTTTATCCGGGACATTTTTCTTTCTGCGGAAAAACTTTTCCAGCAGCGCGTTTAATTCTCCGCCAAGCAGGATAATGTACATACATGCATAGAGCCAGAGCATCAGCACCACCGTCGTGGCAAGAGTCCCGTACATACTGGAAAATCCGGCAAACACATCCAGATAGATGGAGAAGACGAACGAGACGAGCAGCCATCCGCACGCGGTGAACACGGCGCCCGGGAGCTGCTTCCTCAGCGTCGTCTTCGCCCGGTGCCTCCGGTTCGGCAGGAATTTATACACCAGGTCCCAGAAGACCGTCAGCAGGACAAGCGTCACGAGCGTGCGTATCCGCATGACGAAATCCACGACCCTGCTCAGAAACGGCAGATGCTGATACAGGATGGCGCTGATGCTGTTTCCGAACACGGAGAGGACCAGCGAAAATACGATGGCGAGCAGGAACAGGACCGTGTACGCAGACGCCCGTATCCTCAGATAAAAATAATTCCTCGTCTCGATATTGGAATAGGCTTCATTTAATCCCGATGTGACAGAGAGCACTCCTTTTCCTGCGGACCAGAGTGCGACGACGACCGTCACCGGGATGATGAGGTCCGAATTGATATAGACCTGGTTCACAATGCTCCGTATCAGAGGCGCAACCGAGGACGGGAACACCCGGAGGACTGCATTTAACACATCGGCAGTCGTGATGGTGGCGATACTGATTCGTGTCAGCATCGTGAGGAGCAGCAGGAAAATGGGGATTAAAGACAGCACAAAAAAATATGCAGCCTGCGCCGCATAAGCGCCTGTATGGTGTGAATTGATAATCACGATAATCCGCAGTATCTGTTTTTTCATACGGGTTTTCTTTTCCATGACGTTCCTTCTCCCCGCTTTTCGGTCCTTATGTGGAAAAAGCGGTCGTACAAGACGACCGCCTTTATCTTTAGCAGTTCACCCAAAATGCCGGTCCTGTATTTTGAGTCCTAGCCGCAGCCAGGTGGGCAACCGCATCTGCTTTTCTGTCGTCCACTGCATATCGGAGGCCTGACATATTGCGCAGAAATATAGGAATCCCGTTTAAACAAATGTAGGTTCAAAATTACAGGGTTGTCGCACATCCCAGGTTAACTTCTTCGTTCACTCTACAGATATTATACTCCTCTTACACTGTTTTTACAACCGCATCATTTGATTAATTTCTTCCAGGCTGTACAGCGGACACTTTCGGTATTATCGTGCATTTTTCCATATAGTATGCTATCATAGTCTTTGTCAGGACAGGGAGTCCGGCGCATCGGACCGGATGTCCAAATACATACAAAGGAGCCAGCATCTTATGAAAATGAATGAATTAAAACTTGTCTATTTCAGCCCTACAGGCGCTACAAGGAAAGCTGTCATGGAAACGGCACGCAGCATTGACCTGAAGTCTGTCTCATTTGACTTTTCCATATACAAAGAAAAGAAACCGTCGCTGAAATTCTCCCACGATGATTTCGCAATCTTCGGCATTCCTGTCTATTACGGACGGGTCCCTGCGCTCTTTCTGGAATATCTGAACAACATCTCCGGAAACGGCACGCCAGCCGCACTCATCGCGACCTACGGCTGCCGCGAATATGAGGACGCGCTCCTCGAACTGAAAAACGAAGTCGAAAGCCGCGGCTTCAAAGTCATCGGAGCCGCCGCATTCCCGGCAGAACACTCCATCGTGCCGGAAATCGGCGCCCGGAGACCGAACAGGGCGGACTTAAAGACCATTTCCGAATTCGGCATCGAACTGAACCGGAAACTGAGGAAGGCGGAGACATTCGACCAGACCGACCTTGCGCTCCCCGGCAATACTCCTTACCGGAAGTACGGAAAGAACGCCCTCTTCCCGAAAGCCGACGCCAACATGTGCACCCTGTGCGGTTCCTGTGCCAAAGCCTGTCCCGCCGGCGCGATACCGGTAAAGGAACCGAAAAAGACCGACACCGCCAGATGCATCGGCTGCATGAAATGCGTGCGCGTCTGCAGACAGCATGCAAGGAGCGTCAACGCTCTGAAAATGAAAATGACGGAAAGCAAACTGAAAAAAGTATGCAAGAGCGATAAGGCAGCGGATCTCTTTCTGTAAGACAGACATCACTCTTCTGAGGATATCACTCTTTTGAGGATATCACTCTTCTCTTCTGAGGATATCGTACTGCTCTGCCGCCCCGCTCAACTCCACCAGGATTACCTGTTTTGAGTGGGGCGCGCTCTCCTGCTCCTCCCCGTCTTCATTGAGGATGCGCTTCACAAGCGCCTCTTCATTCCGCCCGTCGGGCTTCATGATTTCTATCTTCTCGCCGACAGAGAATTTGTTTTTCTGCGTGATGCGGCACATGCCGTCCCTGACCTCTTCAACGCTTCCCAGATACGTATACTCTTTCTGATATGTGTTGCTGTCGTAAATCTGGCTGGTCTCATCCGGTTTCCCGAAAAAGAAACCGGTGGTAAACTGCCGGTAGGTGCAGTTTGATATCTGGTCCAGATACCAGGGCATATTTTTCCGGTAAAGAGCCTCGTCTTCCAGACAGTCGTCGATTGCTTTCCGATAGGTCCTCGCCACTGTCGCCACGTAGAGCGCCGTCTTCATGCGCCCTTCAATCTTAAAGCTGTCGATCCCCGCATCGAGCAGTTCCGGGATATGTTCGATCATGCACAGGTCTTTCGAGTTGAAGATATAGGTCCCCCGCTCATTTTCATAAACCGGCAGGTACTCGCCCGGTCTCGTCTCTTCCACCACCGCATATTTCCACCGGCACGGGTGGGTGCACGTCCCCCGGTTGGCATCGCGCCCGGTGAAGTAGCTGCTCAGAAGGCAGCGCCCGGAATAGGAGATGCACATCGCCCCGTGGACGAATGTCTCGATTTCCAGTTCCTCAGGGATATGGGCGTGCAGCTCCTTTATCTCTTCCAGGGAGAGCTCCCTCGCCGAGACGACGCGGCTGGCGCCCTGGCGGTGCCAGAAGAGATAGGTGCCGTAATTGGTATTATTTGCCTGGGTGCTGATATGCCGGTCAATCTCCGGACAGACTTCCTTTGCGATGTCGAACACACCGGGGTCTGCGATAATCAGGGCATCCGGCCGTATCTCCCTTAATTCCTCAAAATACTCCCGGACGCCTGCCAGGTCCGCATTGTGCGCGAGGATATTCGCCGTCACGTATACTTTCACGCCTCGGGCATGAGCGAAGGCGATGCCCTCTTTCATCTCTTCCATGGTGAAATTCTTCGCCTTTGCCCTCAGCCCGAACGCTTCGCCTCCGATGTAGACGGCGTCTGCGCCGAATACCACGGCTGTCTTTAATACTTCCAGGCTGCTCGCCGGGATCAGTAGTTCCGGATGTCTGCTCATAGCTTCCCCTTTCTGCTGTTCTTCACGCTCACTGCCACGCCGTCTCCCAGAGGGAGGATGGATGTGACAAGCTGCGGGTGATGTTTGATTTCCCAGAGATATTCTCTCATGCGGGCATGTATCGTGCGGTCCCGGCGCTCCACCGCGAACCGGGACTCTGTTACGTCCCCGTCCTGCATCACATTGTCGGATACGAGGCAGCCGCCCTCGCCGAGAAGGCGCAGGATGTCCGGGAGATAATGGATGTACTGTCCCTTCGCCGCGTCCATGAAGATGAAGTCGTAGACGCCGTCCATCTCTTTTAAGACGTCGGCGGCATCTCCCTCCACCAGGGTAATCTGGTTCTCTTTCCCTGCGCGCCGGAAATTCTCCCGGGCAATGGGAATGCGCTTCGCATAGTTCTCTATCGTCGTGATGCGGCTCCCTTCCGGCGCATACTCGCTCATCAGGAGGGCGGAGAATCCCACCGCTGTCCCGACTTCCAGGATGCGCCCGGGCTGTGCGAGCATAAGGAGGACTTTTAAGAAGCTCTGCATCTCCCGCCGGATAACGGGCACCTCCGCCGCCCTTGCCTCCTTCTCAATCTCTTCCAGCAGGGCGCTGTTCCCGGTATCCAGAGAATTGATGTATGTTACGATCCGTTCGTTTACAATCATGCCCGAAGCTCCTTTATCTCCTGTTTGATATCTCCTGTTCAGCACAGGTGCACAGAGCATCCGCCCTGTGCACCTGTGATATCTTTCCTGTAACTGTCCCGGTTTCCGCAGTCCGGTCCCCGGCTGTTCCTATGCATCCACATCCATGATGATGGGGATGACCATGGGTCTCCTTTTTGTCTTTTTCCAGATATAGTCGTTCATAGCGTCCCTTATCGTGAGCTTGATGCGGTTCCAGTCCGTATGGCGTCCGCCCAGGCACTTGTCCAGGGCATCGGACACCGCTTTTCTGGCGTCCTCCATGAGCTGCTCTGACTCCCGGACATAGACGAATCCCCGCGATACGATGTCCGGTCCTGCCAGCAGGCGGTTCGTGCGCCGCTCCAGTGTGAGGACGACGATGATGATGCCGTCTTCCGCAAGATGCTGTCTGTCCCGGAGCACGATATTTCCAACGTCCCCGACGCCCAGTCCGTCTACAAGGACCGCGCCTGTGTGCACCTTGTCCACAATCTTCGCGGAGTTCTCATCCATCTCCAGCACGTCTCCGGACTGGATGATGAATACATTTTCCTTCGGGATGCCGAGGGACTTCGCCACTTCCGCGTTGGCTTTCAGGTGACGGTACTCGCCGTGCACCGGAATCGCGTATTTCGGCTTTACAAGCGAATAGATGAGTTTCAGCTCTTCCTGACAGGCATGTCCGGATACGTGGGTATCCTGGAAGATGACTTCCGCGCCCTTTGCCGAAAGCTCGTTTATCACGCGGGAAACCGATTTCTCATTTCCCGGGATGGGGTTGGAGCTGAAGATGATTGTATCGTTCGGCTGGATGGTCACCTTGCGGTGTACGTCCGCCGCCATCCTGGAGAGCGCCGCCATGGACTCTCCCTGGCTGCCGGTGGTGATGAGCACCATTTTCTCCGGCGGATAATTCTTCATCTCGTCAATCTCAATCAGTGTGTTTTCCGGGACATTGAGATAGCCAAGCTCGGAAGCCGTGGAGATGATGTTTACCATGCTCCGCCCCTCCACAACGACTTTCCGTCTGTATTTGTAAGCCGAATTGATAATCTGCTGCACGCGGTCCACATTGGAGGCAAAGGTCGCGATGATGAGCCTTGTACTCTGATGCTCCGCAAAGATATGGTCAAATGTGATGCCCACCGTGCGCTCCGACTGCGTAAATCCGCGGCGCTCGGCATTCGTACTGTCGGACATCAGCGCGAGTACGCCCTTCTTTCCGATTTCCGCAAACCGCTGAAGGTCGATGGCGTCTCCGAACACCGGCGTATAGTCCACCTTGAAGTCTCCTGTGTGGACGACCACGCCCGCCGGGGAATAGATTGCCAGTGCCGACGCATCCTGGATGCTGTGGTTCGTCTTGATGAACTCGATGCGGAATTTCCCCAGATTGATGGACTGTCCGTGCTGCACGACTTTCCTTCTCGTGCTGCGCAGCAGGTTGTGCTCCTTTAATTTATTCTCAATGATTCCCATCGTGAGCTTCGTCGTATAGATTGGCAGGTTCACTTCCTTGAGCACATAGGGAAGCGCTCCGATATGGTCCTCATGTCCGTGGGTGATGACAAATCCCTTCAGCTTGGACGCATTGTCCTTGAGGTAAGTCACATCCGGTATCACGAGGTCGATGCCGAGCATATCGTCTTCCGGGAACGCCAGTCCGCAGTCCACCACGACGATACTGTCCTCGTACTCAAAGGCAGTGATGTTCATACCAATCTGTTCGAGCCCGCCCAGCGGTATGATTCTCAGTTTTCCGTTTTTCTCTTTTTTCAAACAATAAACACCTCCATTATAGAAACAGTTACTCTGTTTTCTTCCTGCATTCCCTGCAAAGTCCGTAGAACTTCAGCTCATGGTCCATGACATGGAATCCGGTGGCTTCCTCGATATAACGCTCCAGGTCATCCAGGAGGTCGTCTCCGAAGGGAATCACCCGATTGCATGCCCTGCATATGAGATGATGATGACTGTGGCCCGAACCACCCTGCACCAGGTGTCCGATCTCGTACCGCACACATCCGTCATCAAGGCACAGTCTGTCCACGAGCTGCATCTCCCAGAGGAGCTGGAGCGTACGGTATACCGTAGCCAGCCCAATCTCCGGATAATCCTCCGACACCAGCTCGTAGATATCTTCCGCCGTCATATGCCTGCCGCCGTTCTGCTCGAGCACGGAAAGTATCAGCAGGCGCTGATGCGTTATTTTCAGCCCTTTTTCCCGCAGTTTCTCCCTGAGCAGTTCTTCTGTCTTTTTCTGTTCCATCCGCGTCCATCCGTTTCCCGCAGTAAAGCAGATTTATTGTAAAAGCCGTGGGGCTTTACATTTCGATATCCACATCTTCCAAAAGTTCTTCAAATACTTTGGAGACTGCCAGCAGTTCCGTCTCATCTTCGACCACCTCGTAGACACCCTCCCCAGGCGCCTGTCCTGCCGCTTCTTTTAAGATGAGGCACTCCGCGTCATCCTCCTCAGAGTCTGCGACGAGGAGATATGTATTCCCGTTTATCATCGTCTCCTCAAGCACAAAGAATTCGTCTTCTCCGTCTCCGTCTGCAAATGCGAACTTTACTTTTTCCATATGATACCCCTTATCATGACTCCTTGTTGTCCGGCGTGTCCTTTTCTTTCATCCGCAGCATGTCCAGATACCCCTGCAGGATGAAGACCGCCGCGATCTGGTCAATATGTTTTTTCCGGTTTTCCCGCCGGACGCCGCTCTCGATGAGGGTGCGCTCCGCTTCCACGGTGGTGAGCCTCTCATCCCACATGATGACCTCCAGTCCGGTCCGCCTGTGGAGCATGTCCCGGAATTCCAGCGACTTTTCGGCGCGTTCTCCGACATCGTTGTTCATGTGCTTCGGGAAACCGAGCACGATGCGCTCCACGCCGTATTCCCGGATAAGCTCCTCGATGCGCGCGCAGGTGCGCCTCAATTTGTTCTCTTCTTTTCTCGTGATTGTCTCGACCGCCTGGGCAGTCAGTCCGAGGGCGTCGCACACCGCGACCCCGACTGTCTTCGTCCCGTAATCAAGTCCCAGTATCCTCATGGTGATTATTCCCAGGAATTATGCTCGATATACGCTTTTAAAAGCTCCTCGACCAGTTCATCCCTCTCCACTTTCATCACAAGGCTCCTTGCGCCGTTGTAGCTGGTGATATATGTAGGGTCGCCGGACATGATATATCCGACGATCTGATTGACCGGGTTGTATCCTTTTTCCTTGAGAGCCTTAAATACAATCTCGAGGATATCCTTTGCCGATATCTGCGGTCCGGGCTCTACCTGAAAGAATTGTGTGTTGCTTAAATCACTCATCCTGAACTCCTCCTTTGCTGTAAGATTTCCATGCGTCCCGGGTCCGTCCGGGTACGCTTCTTCCCCCTCTGTTTTCAGGAAAACGCCTGAAATCCCTATTTACAATTCTAATATAATATCCCCTAAAATTCAACGGATAATTTGTGAATCATTTTCAATTTGTACTTTTACGACAGTGTTTTTCAGATTTTCTCCTGTTTCCAGTGCAATTTTCATATATTCCCTCGTATGCCCCGTCTGCACGCGTTTTCCGGCAATCTCCGCCTCCTCTTCCACGAGGACTTCCACCGTCTTTCCGATGAAGCTCTGCTCGTATGCGCTGCGGTTTTCTTCCCCGAGGCGGATGAGCCTTTCGCTCCTCTGCGCTTTGACGCTCTCACTGACCTGGTCCGCCATCCGGGCCGCCTTCGTCCCCTCACGCCTGGAATACCGGAAGATATGGGTCTCATAGAACTCCACTTTCTCCAGGAAGCGCACCGTCTCTTCAAACTCTTCCTCCGTCTCGCCGGGGAATCCGACGATGACGTCTGTCGTCAGAGCGGGCTTGTCGAAATGTTTCCGGAGCAGACGGCATTTCTCAAGATATTCCCCGCTGGTGTAGCGGCGGTTCATCCGCTTTAACACCGTATCGCTCCCGCTCTGGAGAGACAGGTGGAAATGGGGGCATATCTTCGGCATCCCGGCCAGCGCCTCTGCGAACTCCTCCGTGATGATGCCCGGTTCCAGGGAGCCGAGCCGGATGCGTTCGATGCCGTCCACCTCATGGACGGCGCGCATCAGTTCCAGGAGATGCCTCTTCCCGTCAAAGTCAATGCCGTAGGAACTCAGGTGGATGCCTGTGAGCACGACCTCTTTGTATCCGTTCGCCGCCAGCGTTTCCACTTCTTTTACCGTCTCTTCCAGGCTCCTGCTGCGCACGCGCCCCCGCGCATAGGGGATGATGCAGTAAGTGCAGAACTGATTGCATCCGTCCTGGACTTTGATGTACGCCCGCGTGTGGTCGCCCGGTCTCGTCAGGTGCAGCGCTTCATATTCTCCCGTATGAGCGATATCTTCCACTTCCTCTTCCCGCTCCGTCCGGTCTTTCTCCCGCTTCTTCTCATACTCCTCCAGAAGCCGGATAAGGTCTTTCTTGTGGTTGTTCCCGATGACAATGTCGATATCCGCGCCCAGTTCCTTCCCATCCTGCGCCTGCACATAGCACCCCGCCGCCACGACAATGGCGTCCGGATTTTTCTTTCTGGCGCGGTGGAGCATCTGTCTGGATTTGCGGTCAGCGATGTTGGTGACGGTGCAGGTATTGATGAGATATACATCCGCCTCCTCGCTGAACGGGACAATCTCATATCCCGCATTTTCCAGCATTTCCTGCATGGCTTCCGTCTCATATGCATTTACCTTGCAGCCCAGGTTGTGGAGCGCTGCTTTTTTCATAATTCTTACCTCTTTTTTCCTCTTGTTCCTTGACTTTTACAAAAGCATCCCGTAGAATATACGTGAGGCAGAAAGCCTTACTTTATTGTATGATTCAAGGAGGGACTATTAAAATGAAAACCGTACAGATTTCATTAAACTCAATCGACAAAGTAAAATCGTTTGTAAACGAGATTACAAAGTATGACAACGACTTCGATTTAGTATCCGGAAGATATGTGATAGATGCCAAATCAATCATGGGGATTTTCAGCCTGGACCTCTCCAAACCGATTGACCTGAACATCCACGCTGACGGAGATGTAGACGACATCCTTGCGGCTCTTGACGCTTACATCATCAAATAATCAACGCACATAAAAAGCTGTCTCATTTCTGAGGCAGCTTTTTTTATATCACAGGAAATCACTTTCCTGTGATATAAAAACGCTCCTGCAGCCTGACTCAGGAAACCGTCACGACTTCCGCCGTGTCAATCGCAGCCTGCATCAGCCCGTCAATCTTCTCCGCCAGGTTCAGCTCCGATTTTGCGATGCGGGCGGTATCCGGCTTTGTCACCGGGTGTTTTGCGACAAATATGGTGCAGCAGTCCTCGTAGGGCAGTATGGAAGTCTCATAAGTGTCTATCTTCTCTGATATCTCCACGATTTCTTTCTTGTCAAATCCGATGAGCGGACGGTAGACCGGCATCGTACACACGGCATTTGTCGCCGCCAGGCTCTGCATCGTCTGGCTCGCCACCTGTCCGATACTCTCCCCGGTGATGAGTCCGAGGCAGCCGTCCTTTTCCGCGAAATGCTCCGCAATGCGCATCATGTACCTGCGCATAATGATGGTCAGCTCGTCATGGGGGCATTTCTCATAGATATAGAGCTGGATATCCGTAAAGTTCACGATATGAAGACGGATGGGACCTGCGTAGGCAGATACGAGCCTGGCAAGGTCCACCACTTTTTCCTTCGCCCGTTCGCTCGTGTACGGCGGCGCATGGAAATAGACCGCCTCGATCTCCACCCCTCTCTTGGCTATCATATATCCCGCCACCGGGCTGTCGATACCGCCGGATAAGAGCAGCATGGCGCTGCCGTTCGTCCCCACCGGCATGCCGCCCGGACCGGGGATGATCTCCGAATAGATATAGACTTCCTCCCGAATCTCCACGTTCAGCCGGATGTCCGGATGATGGACATCGACTTTCATCCCCGGGTAAGCGTCCAGCACCGCTTCGCCCAGTTCGCAGTTGATTTCCATGGAATTCAGGGGATAGCGCTTGTCAGCGCGCCTTGCATCGACCTTGAACGTCTGATTTCCCTCCGGATACATCTCGCCGACATAGGCGACGACGTCCTTCTTCAGACCTTCGATTTCCTGCACTTTTCTCCGCACGACCGGGCAGATGCCGACGATGCCGAACACTTTTTTCAGGCGTTCCACCGTATCCTCGTAGTCATATTCGCCCTCGCAGTCCACATAGACCCTGCCGTGGCATTTGTGCACCAGGAATTCCCCGTCCACATCCTTCAGAGCGTGCCGTATCTGGCGCACAAGAGCGTCCTCGAACAGATAACGGTTCTTCCCCTTAATCCCTATCTCACCGTATTTAATCAGAAATGAATGAAATCTCATGCTTCTCTCCTTTATCTCCCGCAGGTCCTGCGGGTGTCCCCGGCGGCGCCTCTCCTGCCGGTTCAGCGCCTGGTAAACTTTCTGAGCATCGGTATACAATTATATAGTGTTTCCAGCGTATAGTCAATTTCTTCTTTCGTCGTGAACTCGGACATGCTGAAGCGCAACGTCGCATCCAGATACTCCTGCGGGGCTCCGATGCCTTTGAGCACACCGCTGACCGCCGGATGATTGGACGAGCACGCCGAACCGGAAGACACATAGATGCCTTTGTCCTCCAGGGCATGCAGCAGCACCTCACTGCGCACGCCGGCGACGCCCAGGCTTATAATGTGGGGAGCGCCCCCCTCGTCCGTAAATCCGTGTACAACGGTATTTTCTATCTTCAGCGCGCCTTCGATAAAATGCTCCTTTAACTCCCGCATCAGGGCGTTCTTCATCTCCAGGTCCTGATAGATGAGCCTGGACGCCAGCCCGAGCCCGGCGATGCCCGGCACGTTTTCCGTACCGGAGCGGATATTCTTCTGCTGCTCTCCGCCGAACAGGATGGGCGTGATCCTGACCCTGCTGTCGATGTAGAGGAAGCCGATCCCCTTTGGTCCGTGTATCTTGTGCCCGCTCGCAGTCAGAAGGTCGATTCCCATGCGCTTCGGATAGATGCGGTACTTCCCGTACCCCTGCACGGCATCCGTATGGAACAGGATGGAGGGCTTATACCGGCGGACCATCTGCACCGCCTCCTGGATGGGCTGGACTGTGCCGACCTCATTGTTGACATACATTATGGAGACAAGGATGGTCTCCGGGCAGAGCGCGTCTGCCAGGGCATCCAGCCGTATCTTCCCGTGTTCATCCACCGGAAGATAGGTCACCCGGAAGCCTTCTTCCTCCTCCAGATACCGCATGGTGTTGAGGATGGCCGGGTGCTCGATGGAGGATGTGATGAGGTGATTACCGCTGCGCCTGTTCGCCCGGGCGCAACCGATGAGCGCCAGGTTGTCGCTCTCCGTGCCGCCGGATGTGAAAAAGATTTCCTTCGGAGTGACTTTCAGAATCTTTGCGATCGTCTCCTTTGACTCCCTGATATAATGCTCCGCCTGCACGCCCTTCCTGTGCATGGAAGACGGATTGCCGTAATCCTGGCACATGACTTTATATACGAGTTCCCCCACTTCCGGGTAACACATAGTCGTGGCGGAATTGTCCAGATATACTTCCATTGCTTTCTTCCTTTACACTTCTCTTACTTCTAAACTATGACTCCTGCTCTCCAGATGATACATCAGGATGGCAAGTGCCGCAAGTCCCGCGGTCTCCGTGCGCAGGATGCGTCCGCCCAGCGTGACGGCCCGCGCTCCCGCCTCCCCTGCCCGGGCGATTTCCGATTCCTCGAACCCGCCTTCCGGACCGATGAAGACGCCCACAGATTGTCCGGGCCGTATACTTTCGATGATGCGCGCAGTCTCCCCCATGTCCTCTGCCATCTCGTAGGGGATGAGCACCACGTCGAGACCGGCTGCCTCCCGGAGCGCCTCCGGAAAGCTCTGCACGCGTCCGACCTCTGGGATGATGCTCCTTCCGGACTGCTCTGCCGCGCTCTTTGCAATCGCCTGCCAGCGTTCCCGCTTCTTCTTCGCCTTCTTCTCATCGAGCTTTACCACTGAACGCGCCGCCGCAAAGGGGACTATGCCGTACGCGCCCAGTTCCACGGCTTTCTGGACGATGAGGTCCATCTTATCCCCTTTGGGGAGACCCTGGAACAGCCAGATTTTCGAGGAAAGTTCCGCATCCCGCTCCAGTTCTTTTAAGATGTCCAGCTCTGCCGCATCTCCCTCGTAGGCGCTGATGCAGCACAGATACGTCTTCCCCGCTCCGTCGCTGATTCGTACATCCTCGCCCGGCTTCATGCGGAGGACATTCCGGATATGATTGACGTCCGGTCCCTCCAGACGCACTCTGCCGCCGCTGATTTGTCCGGCTCCTGCAAAAAACTGCTGCATCTTTTCTCTCCTGCCTTCCCTCTCCTCTTTCTTTGGGACTTCGTCATTTCCTGGCTGTCACGCACACCCATTCGCCCTGGTAGGTCACATCCAGCACTTCCAGCCCTGCCGCCTTCACGGCATCCACCACCGTCTGCTCCTTGTCGTCGATGATGCCGCTGGTGATATAGACGCCGCCCGGCTTCAACTGGGCTGTGATGACCGGAGTGAGCTCCACGAGCACGTCCGCCAGGATGTTGGCAGCCACGATGTCATAGCATCCGTACCCGACCCGGTCCTGTATCTCCTTATCGTCGATGATATTTCCAATCATCACTTCGTACCGGTCTTCCGGGATGCCGTTTCCTTCCATATTCTCTTTCGTCGCCTCGATGGCGCAGACATCCAGGTCCGTGCCCACCGAATAAGCGGCTCCGAACTTGAGCGCCAGCATGCCGAGGATGCCGCTTCCGCATCCCACGTCCAGTATCCTGGCCGTCTCTGTCACATACTTCCGTATCTGGCGGATGCAGAGCTGGGTCGTCTCATGCATGCCTGTGCCGAATGCGGTACCCGGGTCGATGTGTATCACCATCTTGTCGCTGTCCTTTGCCTCTACTTTCTCCCAGGAAGGGATGATGAGGATATCGTCCACATAGAACTGATGGAAATACTGCTTCCAGTTGTTCACCCAGTCCACGTCCTCTGTCTGGGATTCCTCGATGAGGCATTCGCCCACATCCACGTAAGCGGACATCTCCTGCAGCTCCCTGCGGATATCCGCGAGCATCTTCTCACTGTCATCCTCCGGCTCCAGGTAGAAGCTTAAGTACGCCACACCGTCGTCCGCCTCGATTTCCGGCAGGATGTCCACGAACATCTGCTCCTTGTCAGACTGGGTGAGAGGCACTTTGTCCTCAATCTCCACGCCCTGGATGCCAAGGTCCATGAGCATGCTGCTGACAATGTCTTCTGCCTGCGTCGTCGTCTTTAACCGGAATTTATTCCATTTCATCGTTTTGTTCTCCTTTCTGGAACCAGAGATTCAAATCTACATTTGCATGGATGCCCGGCACTGTGCCGGATTCACTGTACTGCCATATCTCGTAATCATACGGGCACTGGGGGATATCATGATAATCCGCATACCAGAAATCATACTCCGAAAGCGCTTCCATATCAAGCGTAAATGCCATCCACTTCAGATTGGAATATATCATGGGAGAGTACCCCGCCTTCTGCACCGCATCGCAGAACACCCGGCAGAACCTGGTGAACTCCTCTTTTGTATTGCCGTCTGTGCGGGCTTCATCCCACTTGATTTCCTCGGTATCATACACCACCGGTCCCGTGATATCATAGGGCGCAAGCTGCTCCAGAACAAACGCCGCTTCCTCCGCCGCCTCCTCTTCGCTGACCGCCTGGGAGAAAAAGTAGACCCCCACATCCAGCCCGGCGGCAAGGGCGCCTTTAATATTTTCCTCATACATGGCGTCCGGGACAAGAGCTCCGCTGTCCCCGTATGCCCGGTATCCCAGACGGATGATGACGAATTCCACACCGCTTTCTTTCACCTGCTCCCAGTCAATCTCCTCGCCCTGGAACTCCGAGACGTCGATGCCGAAGCGGGCGCTCACGCCGTTTTCCTCATCGTGGAAGCGCTTATATCCCGTCTCTTCCTCTGTCACGAGATGGCTGAAATCATACGTGCACGGAGGGACATCGTTCAGGAGGGGTGCTTCGTATGCGTTGCCCTCCACATCTTCAAATGTATAGTAACTGCCTTCTTCCGTCACATGGATATCCTCGCCGCCCCCGGCGGACGTCTCTTCCACCTGCGATGCGCATCCCGCCGTCAGGACGGCAAAAAGGACAAGAGCGGCAAACTGCCGCCTCCGGTCTGACTTCCTCATATCTCTGCCCTCATCTCATCTCCGACGCGGATGACGCCGCCGCGTATCACCCGGGCGAACACGCCCTCCCGCGGCATGATGCAGTCACCCATCTTCTGAAATATCCGGCAGCCGTGATGGCACTCCTTCCCAATCTGCGTCATCTCCAGCACCACATTGCCGCAGGACAGCCTCGTGCCCACCGGAAGGCTGCGGAAATCAATGCCTTCCACCACCAGGTTCTCCCCGAAAGCGCCATCTTCGACTTCCGCGCCCTTTGCGCGGAACTCCTGTATCTTCTCATAGGAGAGGAGGCTCACCTGCCGGTGCCACCTGCCCGCATGGGCATCCCCCTCTATCCCGTACTCTTCGATAAAAAGAGCTTCATTTCTGTTTTTCTTCTCCGTGCCCTTTTCCTGGCTCGTGCAGACTGCTCTCACTGTTCCCATGCTCGTTTCCTATCCTCCGATCTGAGACATATCCCTTGTCTCAAATATGGCTGCTTCCTGCCGGTCTTTTGCGAACTGATGGCACGCCGGCTTCTCATAGATGGTCTGTTCCATCGCTGCTTTTATCTCATCGTCCCCTGCCCCGGAGCGCAGAAGCAGCCTTAAGTCCGTTCCCGTCCCGTACTGCAGGCATGGTTTCAGAATCCCTTCGGATGTCAGGCGCACCCGGTTGCAGGCGGAACAGAACTGATGGGACAGGGCGTCGATAAACCCGGTCTTCCCTGCAAAGCCCGGGAACCGGACGTACACTGCCGGACCGTTTCCAAACGTCCCCTCGCATTTCCCGGCTTCGCCGAAGCGCTCCTTGAGCAGACGGTAGACCCTCTCTCCCCTGACTGCCGGAAATGCCTTTCCCTGACCGAGCGGCATCATCTCGATGAAGCGCACATCCATCACCTTCTCTCTGGAAAGCTCTGCCAGCCGGATGTAATCTTCCTCCGGCATCTCCTGCATGGGGACGCAGTTGAGCCGGACCGTGAGCGCCGGATACGTGAGGGCTGCCTCGAGCCCTACCAGCGCATCCGACAGCTTCCCGCCTCTTGTCACCTGCTCATACCGGGCTGCATCCGGCGTGTCGATGCTGATATTGACGCCGTCGAGCCCGGCGTCGGTCAGCGCGCCCAGGTTTTCTTTCAGGAGGGTGCCGTTGGTCGTCAGCGTCACCTGCTCGATGCCCGGGAGCGCTTTGAGCATCCGGAGCAGGTCCGGAAGTCCTCTGCGCACGAGGGGCTCGCCCCCGGTCAGTTTGATGCGGCTGATGCCAAGTTCTGTCCCGATGCGGCATATCCGCGTAATCTCATCATAGGTGAGGATGTCGCTGTGGCTGACGCAGGGCACGCCTTCCTCCGGCATACAGTAAATGCACCGCAGATTGCACCGGTCCGTCACGGAAATCCGCAGATACCGGATATCTCTTCCATACTGGTCTGTCATCGTGCACACTCCCCGTCCCTTCCGGTCAATATCGCCAGCCCGTGTCCCAGAGCCGGCAGAACTGCCTCCAGGTTTTCCTTCGCCGCCTTCGGGCTCCCCGGGAGGTTGACGATGAGCGTCCCTTTGCGTATCACAGATACGCCGCGGCTCAGCATTGCCCGCGGCGTGATGGAAAGGGAGGCTGCCCGCATGGCTTCCGCAATGCCCGGCGCCTGCCGCTCCGCCACCGCAAGGGTCGCCTCCGGCGTACAGTCCCTGGGGGCGAATCCGGTACCGCCGGTCGTAAATACCACGTCTGCCCGTCCTTCGTCGCACAGGCTGCGCAGGCACTGTTCAATCGCTCCCCGGTCATCCGGGAGAAGGAGCATCTCCGTCACATCGTACCCCGCCCGGGTAAGGATGTCCCGGATAAGGGGACCGCTTTTGTCCTCCCGCTCTTTTGCATATCCTTTATCGCTCAGTGTGAGCACCGCTGCCTTCCATGTATACATCTCCGCTCTTCCCTCCGGTCTTCTTCACAAGACAGATTCCGCTGATTTCCATCGCCTTATCCATGGCTTTGCACATGTCGTATATCGTCAGGAGCGCTGTACTCACCCCGGTCAGCGCCTCCATCTCCACCCCGGTCTTCCCGGTCACCTTCACCGTACATTCACAGTGCACGGCGCAGGCTTCCTCATTCATGTGGAAGCGAATCTTACAGTTCGTGATGGGAAGGATGTGGCACATGGGGATGAGTTCCGACGTCCTCTTTGCCCCCATGATGCCGGCAGTCGCCGCCACGCCGAGCACATCGCCTTTGGCTGCGGTCCCTTCCCTGATTGCACGGAAGACCCGGCGGTTTACCAGTATCCTGCCTGCTGCCGTGGCTTCCCTTATGGTCTCGGGCTTTTCAGTCACATCCACCATGACCGCCTTCCCGTTTTCATCAAAATGCGTAAGTCCCATGCTGTGCTTCCTTTCTGCCGGTATGTCTTTCCGCGCCCATTCCAGCAATTTGTCTTATTATAATGCAGATTCATCTGTCTTTCAACTGATTTGTACCGCCCTCACACCCTCCGCATGTTCAGCTGGCGGATGCATTTTTTTCGCACGAACCAGAAACAGACGCCCTGCATCAGTATCGTCACAAGCCACGAGCCGGGATAGGAGATAAAGAGGAAGAACAAAGACCGGTGCTGCGGGAAGAAGCCGTATATCCAGATAATCCGCGTCCCGACGGTCCCGATGACGGACAGGAGCATGGGCACTGCAGAGTGCCCCATCCCCCGGAGCGCTCCCGGGAACAGGTCCATGATGCCGCACAGGAAGTAGGGCACGGTGGTGATGGAGAGTATCTCGATGCCGCACTGGATGACTTCTGCGTCTGTCGTGTAAATCCGGAGCACCTGTCCTCCGAACACATAGGCTCCCACGCCCAGCACCACGGACACGCCCGCAGAGAGCAGGGCGCAGTCCGCCAGCACCCGGTCCATCCGCTTCTGCTTCCCTACGCTGTAGTTCTGGCTCGTAAAGCTCATGCACGCCTGGGTGACCGCATTGATGGAGACGTAGAGGAAGCTCAGGATATTATTTGCCGCCGTGTAGCCCGCCATCGCCGTGGAGCCGAAGGAATTGACCGAAGACTGGAGCAGCACGTTGGAGAAATTGATGACCGTGCTCTGGATGCCTGCAGGAATGCCGACACCGAATATCCGTTTCATATAGGACCATTTCAGAGTGAGTCTGGAGAACCGGAACTGATAACTCCCTTCCGACTTCCACAGACACCGGAGCACCAGAAGGCTGGAAATCATCTGGGAGGTCACCGTGCCGATTGCCACACCTGCCACGCCCAGCGGGATGACAATGACCAGCAGCAGGTCCAGAATGACATTTGCCAGTCCCGCAGCCATCAGGAAGACGAGCGGACGCTTCGTGTCCCCCACTGCCCGCAGGATTGCCGCCCCGTAATTGTAGAGCATGAAAAACGGCATGCCGCAGAAATAGATGCGCATGTAGACCGTCGCCTGCCCAATGACATTCGCCGGCGTGTCCATCAGACCCAGGGCAAGGGCGGATACCGCCACGCCGATAAACGCCATGGCAATGCCGCTGACCAGAGCGAGGGCGATGGATGTATGTACTGCCTCCGACATTTCCCGGTCACGCCCGGACGCCTGATACCGAGCCGCCAGTACATTAGCGCCAAGAGAAATGCCGATGAAGAGGTTCGTCAGCAGGCTGATAAGGGCAGTTGTGGAACCTACCGCAGCCAGCGCGTCGCTCCCGTTGAAATGCCCGACTACGATGATATCCACTGCGTTGAACATCAGTTGCAGCACGCTTGAGAGCATCAGCGGAAGAGAGAAAGAAATCAGTTTGTCCATAATGGAACCGTTGCACATATCTATTTCGTATTTATTTGTTTTCATGACCGGCGCCTCCTTTGCCAATGCCTATCTTACTGCTTTCTCTCCCGCCGGTCAACTGTATCCGGCGCAGAACGCTTGTATCTTTTCGGATCCTCTACTATACTTAATTACAGAGCCCGTCCGGACAGAATATCCGGAAACGGACCGGACATCACAGATTTCAGACAGGAGGAAATGACAGATGAACATACGAATGGCAGAAGAAAAAGACATCCCGCGCATCCATGAACTGCTCTCTCAGGTGGCGATGGTGCACCACAGAGGACGTCCGGACCTTTTTAAATGCGGGCAGCGGAAATATACGGATGACCAGTTAAGGGAAATCCTGCAGGACCCGAAGCGCCCCATCTTTGCAGCCGCAGACGAAGATGACCGCCTGCTCGGCTATGCATTCTGCATCTTTCAGCAGCACACGGACGACAACATCCTGACGGACATCAAAACGCTGTATATCGACGACCTCTGCGTGGATGAGACGCTGCGCGGCAGGCACATCGGGAGCGCCATCTATGACGCGGTGCTCGCCTTTGCCCGGGAACAGGGGTGTTACAATGTGACGCTCAATGTGTGGAGCTGCAACGAAAGCGCGATGAAATTCTATCAGAAATGCGGGCTGAAACCCCAGAAAGTAGGAATGGAGGTCATCCTCTGAATCTTCAGAGGACGCCTCCGTCTTTTTTATCTCCTATGGTCTTCACCTGGATGCCGTTGACTTCGATATGGTCGTCCACCGGTATCACGATGCACTGACGTCCGTCGATGATGCGCGTCTCCACCAGGTCCGCCCGGTCCGGGCTGACTTTGATGAGGATATCCGGCGTCTCGATGGAGAATTTCCTTGTCTCCGCGATGTTGGACGCCAGCAGGGACGCTTTCTCCCCGGCGTTCTCCTCAAAGCTGCGGTCAAAGTCTTCCATCTTCTCCGCTTCCACGCCGCTCTGCTCAAAGACTTTGCGCATCTCCGTCTTATCCAGCGCCAGCGGTTCCGGCTCCTCTTTGTGCTCCTCGATGAGTCCGTTGAGAGTCTCATGGATATTGCGGACAGTCTCATAGTCGCTGTCGTCACCCAGAGTATCCTCGATGAGCATCTGGAACGACTCTTTCTGGTCGTCCGCGGACATGGGCATGTGCGCGCCCAGGAGCTGGCTTATCATCTCCGGCTGCAGCTCCGATGATTTCTTCGTGTAGTAGAGCATGCTGTGCAGGTCTGTTCCCCGGTCGTTGAACGCAGGGAAGAGGAAGCCCTTGTCCGGCATATCCACCAGCCAGTCCCGCACCCGGTCTTCGATGCGGTTGTCCTGGGCGTTGTAGCAGAGCCCTGCCTTGGACAGCGCCACCGGGCAGATGCTCATGAGCAGGAACTCATAGACTTCGTCCGATGCGTCGAACATCTCCAGGTCATCCGTCGTCTTTCCGGGGATATCATACATCCCGTGGATGAGGATGATGTAGTAGTTCTCCCCGTAATCGTAAGTCGCAATGACCTTGTCGTAGAACTCTTCCAGCAGCATGTCATCTTCCAGCCTGCTTGCGCGCAACTTCAGCAGGAATTCCTGTGTGCCGCCCGGCATTTCCGCCTCGATGGGGAACTCCAGGTTCAGCATATTCCTGCCCACCGTGCCGGAAAGAGTCTTTTTAAATATGTCGAAATATTTGAACGCTTCCTCCTCCGGAAGAGAGAGGAAAGCGTCTTTTGATTCCAGTTTCTTGTTCTTTTCATGGTCCACATAACAGCCGCAGATGCGCGTAATGGCGCAGTTGGCGGGCGTGAACTGTTTGCGGATTTCCAGGATTTCTTTTTTGTTCATATCGGTTCCCCCGCATGCAGTATCCGCCGGGCATTTTCAATCCGCTCCTTTGACGGCGGCTCGACTCCTGCCAGGGGATACGCATAGCCCAGTTCCTTCCATTTATACTCACCAAAGGTATGGTATGGAAGGACTTCCACTTTCTGTACATTATCCAGTTTACTGATGAAACTGTAAAGTTTCTCCAGGTATTCATCTTTATCACTTATCCCCGGCACAAGCACATGGCGTATCCACACCGGCTTCCCGATTTCCGAGAGATATCCCGCCATGTCCAGGATATTCCGGTTGGTATGTCCGGTCAGCAGCCTGTGCTGCTCCTCATCCATGTGCTTGATGTCCAGCAGCAGCAGGTCTGTATATCTCATCAGTTCATTGAATTTCCCAAAGAAGGGCTCCTCCCGTGTAAACGGCGCCCCGCTCGTGTCGATCGTCGTATGGACGCCCTTCTCCTTTGCCTTCTGAAAAAGCTCCAGAAGGAAGTCCATCTGCATCAGCGGTTCTCCGCCGCTGACGGTGATCCCGCCGCCGTCCTTCCAGTAGGTCCGGTACCGCAGCGCCTGTTCCAGCAGGCTGTCCGCGCTCCGCCGCTCTCCCACCTGCATGTTCCAGGTGTCCGGATTGTGGCAGAACCGGCAGCGCATCGGGCATCCGGCAGTGAATATCACAAAGCGCACACCGGGACCGTCCACCGAGCCGAAGCTCTCTGTCGAGTGAATGAATCCGTCCATAATCTCTTACATGTGATCGTGGCAGGTCCTTGCAATCACGTCAAGCTGCTGCTCTCTTGTCAGGTCGATGAACTTCACGGCGTATCCGGATACACGGATGGTAAAGTTTGCGTACTCTTCTTTCTCCGGATGCTCCATGGCGTCGATGAGCTTCTCTGTACCGAATACGTTTACATTCAGGTGATGCGCTCCCTGGTCGAAATATCCGTCCAGCACGTGGACCAGATTGTTCTTCCGCTCGCTGTCGTCATGCCCCAGGGCTCCCGGGCTGATGGTCTGGGTGTTGGAGATGCCGTCCAGCGCCTGCTCGTACGGCAGTTTTGCCACGGAGTTCAGGGAAGCGAGAAGACCGTTCTTTTCCGCGCCGTAGGACGGGTTCGCACCCGGAGCCAGCGGCTCGCCTGCTTTTCTTCCGTCCGGAAGGGAGCCGGTCGCCTTGCCGTACACCACGTTGGACGTGATGGTAAGGATGGAGGTTGTGGGCTCGGAATTTCTGTAAGTGTGGCATTTTTTCAGCTTGCTCATAAAGGTGCGCAGCAGCCATACCGCAATCTCATCGGCGCGCTCGTCGTCATTTCCGTATCTCGGGAAGTCTCCCTCTGTCTCGTAGTCCACGGCAAGTCCGTCTTCATCGCGGATGACTCTTACCTTCGCATACTTAATGGCGCTCAGGGAGTCCACCACATGGGAAAATCCTGCGATGCCGGTGGCAAAAGTACGTCTCACATTCGTATCGATGAGCGCCATCTCCGCAGCTTCATAGTAATATTTGTCGTGCATGTAGTGAATCATGTTCAGGGTATCCACATACAGCTTGGACAGCCACTCCATCATCTGGTCGTATTTTTCCATGACTTCGTCGTAGTCAAGATATTCGGACGTGATGGGACGGTACAGCGGAGCTACCTGCTCTTTCGTCTTCTCATCCACACCGCCGTTGATGGCATACAGGAGGCACTTTGCCAGGTTTGCCCTTGCCCCGAAGAACTGGATTTCCTTTCCGGTCTCTGTGGCGGATACGCAGCAGCAGATGGAATAGTCATCGCCCCAGACCGGACGCATCACATCGTCGTTTTCGTACTGGATGGAACTTGTCCTGACCGAAATATATGCGGCGTATTTCTTGAAGTTCTCTGGCAGATGGGAGGAGTAGAGTACGGTCAGGTTCGGTTCCGGCGACGGTCCCATGTTCTCCAGTGTATGGAGGAAACGGTAATCATTCTTTGTCACCATGTGGCGCCCGTCCATGCCGATGCCTGCCACCTCCAGCGTCGCCCATACCGGGTCGCCTGAGAAGAGTTCGTTGTAGCTCGGGATTCTCGCGAATTTCACCATCCGGAATTTCATGACCATGTGGTCGATGAGTTCCTGTGCCTGCGCCTCTGTCAGGATGCCTTTCTCAAGGTCCCTCTCGATATAGATATCCAGGAAGGTGGACACGCGTCCCACGCTCATCGCAGCGCCGTTCTGGGTCTTGATCGCGGCGAGGTATCCAAAGTACAGCCACTGGACTGCTTCTTTTGCATTTTTCGCCGGCTCTGAGATGTCATAGCCGTAGGCAGCCGCCATCTCTTTCATGCCGTTCAGCGCGCGTATCTGGTCTGCAATCTCCTCCCGGAGGCGGAAATCGGTCCCCTTCATGCCGTGCCGTTCGTACTCGACGAAGTCGGACTGTTTCTTCTCTATCAGATAGTCGATGCCGTAAAGCGCCACCCGGCGGTAGTCACCCACGATGCGTCCTCTCCCGTATGTGTCCGGGAGTCCTGTGATGATTTTATTGTGGCGCGCTTTTTTCATCTCCGGCGTGTAGATGTCAAACACCGCCTGATTGTGTGTCTTGTGATATTTGGTAAATATCTCGTGGAGCTTTGCACTCGGCGTATAGCCGTAAGTCGTGCACGCCTGCTCCGCCATCTTGATGCCGCCGTAGGGCATGAACGCGCGCTTTAACGGCTTGTCTGTCTGGAGTCCCACGACCTGCTCCAGGTCTTTCATCTCCTCATTGATATACCCCGGACCGTACGCGGTCAGACCGGATACGACTTCTGTCTCCATGTCGAGGACGCCGCCCTTTGCGCGCTCCTCTTTCTGGAGCCTGGAGAGCTCGCCCCAGAGCTTATTTGTGGCTTCTGTCGGTCCCTCAAGGAAGGACTCGTCTCCTTCATACTGTCTGTAGTTATGCTGGACGAAATCGCGCACATTGACTTCCTCTTTCCAGAGATGTCCGCCAAAGCCGTCCCACTGGTCAAAATTAACTCCTGCCATACCATTTCCTCCTTTTGTCCGATTCCATTGTTTCTTTGAAACCATTTATCTTCCACCGGATGTTTGATCCGAATCACTTACATGCGCTAGTATAGCATCCGGATTCTGAAAAGGCAATACCGTTTTTGATATTCATTCTCAAATAATGCCAAATAATGCCATTGTACCGGATTTTCAGTAATGTATCACTACCGGCGTCCCTACTTCCAGCATCTCATACAGGGCTGCCGCCTGGTCCAGCGGCATGTTGATGCACCCGTGGGACCCTCTCCCGGCAATCTCGTTCAGAGAACCGCCGAAATCCGGCTGCCAGGTCGCATCATGGAATCCGATGCCCGACCAGGTCACCCGCATCCAGTAGCTGACCGGCGTCCGGTAGGACGGCTCCCCGGTGGCAGGGTCTTCCGAACCGATGAGGACCTGGTCCCGCGCTTTTTCCAGGATGGAATAAGTTCCCTCCGGCGTGATGGTATTCGGGTGCCCGGTCACCACATCCGTCTCAAGCGCGGTCTCTCCGTCCTTGATATACCAGATATGCTGCCTGCTCAGGTCCACATCCACATAGGTATTGCCCCAGTCCGGCATCGCATGCGCCGCCGCTGTGCCGCCAATATAGTATTCCGGGTCTTTTTCCAGCGTCTTTCCTTTCTTCACTGCATCGAGCAGGATGTCGAACTCCGCTTTTTCATTGACCGACCAGCCGTAAGTACCGCCCTTTACCGTTGTCTCCCGCCCTTCCGGCGTGGTAAAGGTCCGGGTCGTCCCCTGGGTGTCGTATCGATTGCCGAAATCCTCCAGCCACAGCCGGATGGCGTCCTCATCAATGGATACTTTCATCTTTTTATTCACTTTGAGCCAGCCGGAGATGACGGAGGCATCCACGACCACATCCTCGTCCATGGGATAGACGACTTTTGCACTGCAGTACTGATTCATCTTTTCACATGCGGCTTTTACTTCTTCTGATTCGGATGTGTAGGGCGGAGCCTCATAACATCCGGCTTCTTCCAAATCCAGACGTTCCTCCAGGCAGAGGAGCGCTTCTTCTATTCTCTGCTCCAGTGCCTCTCTTTCCACTGCCGTACCGTATTTCTCCGGCTCCACGACGAACTTTGCGCCGTCGAACTTCGGATACGCCGAGGTTCCCGGCTTCTGTTCGCCTGTGACCGCCTGAAGGGAGCCGATGCATTCTTTGAGCTTCGCGCTGTCACAGGATACCCGGATGTCCACTTCTTCCTTTCGCTCTTCGGACAGGGAGCGGACCCACAGCAGGCTGTCCTGTGCGTCCAGGATGTCCTGCAGTCCCTCTGCGCCTTCAAAGACAAGTCCCACATCCGCACCTGCAATGGTCTCCCTGCCGCCGTCAATCTCAAGGAGCGTAAGCCTGTACTCCGCCACATCTTCCTTCAGGATTGCTTCTGCCTGCGCCGCCGTCTTTCCGGACATGTCATGTCCGTTTATCTCTGTCCGGAAAAAATAATGGCTGTCAAAATAAAGCCCTGCCCCGAGATATGCCAGAAGGACAGCCGCCGCGCACCCCGCTAGGATACAGAGCGCTTTTCTCTTTCTGCGCGGCTTCTCTTCTGCGGAGCCTGAGTCTTCTGCCGTTTTTTCTCCTGCACAGCCTGAGCCTTCCGCCGGCTTCTCTTCCGCGTCGCACTCCTGCTGCGCTGTATTCTGTTCTTCTTTTTTTACTTCGCTTTCCATGTCCCCAACCTCATAACGATATTTTCTCCTATAAACAGTATCATATCTCCATCCGGGATTTCCAGTAAAAACCGGTAAAAAAGCGAAAAAAATTGTAACAGTCCAACCATACGCCAGACTGTTACAATCCCCTGCTTCAGCAGTCCCTATTCTTCAAAACGAATCTTCATATAAGACCGTATCTCATCCACACATTTCTGGAAGCCGAGCTTCCCGCTGTTCAGGCACAGGTCATAATTCCTCGCGTCCACCCACTCATGTCCGGTATGGTACCGGTAAAATGCGCCCCGGTATTCATCCGTTTTCTCGATGTATCTCTGCATCTCTTTTTCTGTCATGCTGTGGCGTTCCATCGAACGTTCCAGACAGAATTTCCGGTCCGCGTGGATGAAGACGCTCACCACATTCGGATAATCCCGAAGGACATAATCCGCGCACCGCCCCACGATGACACAGGACTCCTTCGACGCCAGGTCTTTTATCACTTTTGCCTGATAATTGAAGAGATTGTCATCCGATGTAAATTCCCTGTCTTCCGGCGGGAGCAGTTCTCCATCATAGGGACGGCTCAGTATCCGGAACCAGCCGGCCCGGCGTATTTTCTCATCGGACATGCCGAAAAGCCGCTCATTGATGCCGCTGTCCTCTGACGCCATCCGGAGGATTTCCCTGCTGTAACAGTTAATCCCGAGCTCCTGCGCCAGCATCGCTCCTATCGTCTTGCCTCCGCTCCCGTACTGTCTCGCGATTGTGACTACAATGTTTTTCATAAGCCGCGCCTCCCTTTCTTTCTCCGGTTTCTGTTCCCGGCTTCTGTTTCAGATACCGCTTTCCGGTTATCCGCTGCCGGGTCTTATTCTCCGAGGTAAGCCTTCTTGATGGCTTCATCCTCAAGCAGCTCCTTCGCATTTCCCGAAAGGACGATCTTCCCTGTCTCGAGCACATACGCCCGGTCTGCGATGGACAGCGCTTTCTTCGCATTCTGCTCCACGAGGAGGACCGTCGTCCCGCTCTCGCTCACCGAGCGGATGATATCAAAAATCTCGTTGACCAGGATCGGGGAAAGTCCCATGGACGGTTCATCCATGAGAATCAGTTTCGGTCTCGACATGAGCGCACGCCCCATCGCCAGCATCTGCTGTTCGCCGCCGCTTAATGTCCCCGCCATCTGGTTCTTCCTCTCTTC
Source organism: Candidatus Mediterraneibacter merdipullorum (assembly GCA_019117125.1). Classification (GTDB taxonomy): domain Bacteria; phylum Bacillota; class Clostridia; order Lachnospirales; family Lachnospiraceae; genus Mediterraneibacter; species Mediterraneibacter merdipullorum. Next base: position 29,036 of record DXAL01000042.1, on the reverse strand, counting down.
CAGACGGGGGAAGCGCTTGTATACATTGGCAAGACTGTCCTCAATCTCCGCCTTGTCCTTTCTCGTGTAGGCGCCCATCTTCAGGTTCTCATATACGCTGAGTTCCGCAAACACACGGCGGCCTTCCGGGACGTGGGCCATCCCCATGGACACAATCTTATGCGCCGGCACTTTCGTGATGTCCTGCCCCTCAAAAAAGACATGCCCGTTCTTCGGTGCAAGAAGTCCGGTGACTGTGTGGAGCGTCGTCGTCTTTCCCGCGCCGTTGGCTCCGATCAGGGCGATGACCTCGCCTTTGTTTACCTCAAAGGAAATCCCCTTGATTGCCTGAATGACTCCGTAATACACTTCCAGGTCTTTTACTTCAAGCATTGCCATGAAAAGTTCCCTCCTATTCTCCAAGATATGCCGTGATGACCTGCGGGTCGTTCAGCACATCCGACGTAGTGCCCTGGCTGAGGACCTCGCCAAAGTTGAGCACGGTCAGCCGTTCGCAGATGCCGCTTACCAGTTTCATATCATGCTCGATAAGGAGTATCGTCATGTGGAATTTCTCACGGACAAAACGTATCATATCCATCAGTTCGCCTGTCTCGTTCGGGTTCATGCCCGCTGCAGGCTCGTCGAGCAGGAGCAGTTTCGGCTCCGTCGCCAGGGCTCTCGCAATCTCCAGCCTTCTCTGCTGTCCGTACGGCAGGTTTGACGCCTTCCGGTGCGCCGCCCCGTCAAGATTGAACACTTTTAAAAGCTCCATCGCCTGCTCATCCATCTCTTTCTCTACCCTGCGGTATCCCGGCAGCCGCAGGATGCCTTCGATGGTAGAATAGTGATGCTTGTTGTGAAGCCCCACTTTTACATTGTCCAGCACGCTCAGTTCCTTGAACAGGCGGATATTCTGGAATGTCCTGGCAATGCCCGCCTTGCTGATTTCAATCGTCTTCTTCCCTGTGATATCCTCCCCGTCCAGGATGACCTTCCCCGCATCCGGGCGGTACACTCCGGTCAGCAGATTGAACACGGTCGTTTTTCCCGCGCCGTTCGGTCCGATCAGACCGTAAAGTTCTTCTTTTTCAATGGAAATATCAAATGCGTTTACCGCGCGGAGACCGCCGAATGATATCCCCAGATTTTTCACTTCCAGCAATGCCATTATTTTACAGCCTCCTTCTTTTTCCCGAAGCGGAGATGCTTCTCTCTCCACTCGATGGCTTTCGGCGCCCAGTTAAAGAGCATCATCGCGATAAGCACGACCGCGTAAATCAGCATGCGGTAATCCTGGAGTCCTCTGAGCATCTCCGGCAGGAGCGTCAGCACGACAGCCGCGATGATGGAACCGCGGATATTTCCGATGCCACCCAGCACGACATAGACCAGGATCATGATGGACTGGTTGTATCCGAAGTTGTTTGTGTTCGCCGTCAGCGTGGACAGGTTGTGCGCGTAGAGCACGCCCGCGCTTCCCGCAAGGGCAGCGGAGACCGTGAACGCCATCAGTTTATATTTCGTGATATTGATTCCCACAGACTCTGCCGCGATGCGGTTGTCCCGGATGGACATAATCGCGCGCCCGTCTCTGGAGTGTATCAGGTTCAGCACGATGAACAGCGTGATGAGAATCATGATGAACCCAATCAGGAACGTAGAATCCTGCGGAGTCCCGGTGATTCCCTGGGGACCGTTTACAATGACCGTCCCGTCCGGCTCCATGTTCAGTCCCATCACATCCTTTGTGGAGAAATGAAATCCATTGGAATCTTTTCCGATAAACAGGACGTTTACAAGGTTCTTGATAATCTCGCCAAACGCCAGCGTAACGATTGCCAGATAGTCTCCCTTCAGGCGCAGGACGGGAATGCCGATGAGGATTCCGAAGACTGCCGCCACAGCGATGCCGATGAGCATCGCCAGGAAAAACCGCAGCGCTCCGTTCTCAATAACATCCTTCATGCATTTTGAAAAGAATGCGCTGGAAAATGCCCCCACGCACATGAAGCCCGCATGTCCAAGGCTGAGTTCGCCCAGGATACCGACCACAAGGTTTAAGGACACCGCCAGGATGACATAAATGCACAGCGGCACCATCAGACCTTCCAGAAGGCTTGAGACGCTCCCGGTGCTGATGAGGACCTGCATGACGATAAATGCCGCGATGACAATGCCGTATGTAATGAAATTACTTTTTGTTGTTTTGTTCATTTTCTTTAACATGCCGTCCACCTACACTTTCTCCTGAATCTTTCTGCCTAAGAGTCCTGTAGGTTTCACTAACAGCACGATAATGAGCACTGCAAACACGAGGGCGTCCGCCATCTGGGACGTGATGTACGCCCTGCCGAATATCTCAATGATTCCAAGAAGTATCCCGCCGATAAACGCGCCCTGTATGGATCCGATGCCGCCGAAGACCGCCGCAACGAACGCCTTGATGCCGGGCATCGCGCCTGTGTACGGTGTCAGGCTCGGATAGGCGGAGCAGTAAAGGACGCCTGCCACTGCCGCCAGTGCAGAACCAATCGCAAAGGTCAGCGCGATAGTTCCGTTTACATTGATGCCCATCAGCTGTGCCGCGCCTTTGTCCTCGGAGACAGCGCGCATTGCCTGTCCCGGTTTTGATTTCTGCACGAATGTGACAAGCACTGCCATGATGATGATGCAGGCTGCAATCGTCACGATCGTCACTCCCGAGATGCTCAGCTGTCCGTCCGCAAATGTGATGCCGCTCCACTTGATTACCGACGGAAATGTCTGTGCGTTCGGTCCGAACACGAGCAGCGCCGTATTCTGCAGCAGATAGCTCACGCCGATGGCGGTGATGAGCACAGCAAGCGAAGAGGATGCATTTCTCAGCGGTTTATATGCAATCCTCTCTATCACGACTCCCAGCAGCGTACATATCACGACCGCGATGAGTACGGCGATGACCGGGGAGAGCCCTGCCTGCGTCATCGCGATGAGCGCCATATAGGCTCCTATCATGATGACGTCGCCGTGAGCAAAATTCAGCATCTTCGCGATACCGTACACCATGGTATAGCCGAGCGCGATAATGGCGTAAACGCTTCCGAGGCTCAGACCATTAATCAAATACGATATAAAACTCATATCTATTCCCTTCCATTCCTTCTGTATATATCAGATATCAACTGATTATACCACATATATACGACAGGAATCAACATCAAAATCGAGCACACTCGGTTTTTATATTTTTGCCCGAATCCAGCGTCAGTGTACGAGGGGCAACATGTATTGTCCACTTGTACACTGACGCTGTGTTGATATAATACAAACCGCCGCGGAAGCCCATATGCCCCCGCGGCGTTGTACGTTGTAAACTCAAGATTCAAGATTATTCCCGGCTTTCCCACCTGCGATAGATTGCCTCAAGGGCGTCCACCACGCCGTCGATACCGAGAAGGCTCGCATTGAACATCATGCCGTTCGCCTCGATGCCGCCCCACTCCCGTCCGGTGCGGCTCTCGTAATAGGTCTTTCTCTCCCGGTCCGTCTTCCGGATGCGGTCTGCCGCCTGTTTCTCCGTCAGCTTATAGAGCTTTGCGATACGGCGGACCCGGTCGTCCTTATATGCATAGATAAATGTATTGATGCAGTTCGTATAGTCGCCGAGAACATAATCCGCGCACCTGCCCACAAAGATTCCCGGTCCCTCCTCTGCCAGCTTCCGTATGATTGCGCACTGCCGCTCAAATACCCGGTCCGTCAGCGTCTTTCCGGATTCATCACTGTTCATGAACACCCGGTACTCGATACTGCCGGATGCATACGCGGAAAGAAAGCGCCCGAGGACCGTCTCGTCAACCTTCGTCGCGTCCTCATTGCTGATGCGCAGTTCCTGCGCTGCCATGCGTATCAGGTTGTGGTCGTAAAGGGGAATATCCAGCCGTTCTGCGAGCCGATTCCCGATCTCATGTCCTCCGCTTCCGAACTGCCTTCCGATGGTAATAATCGTATGCTGCATCATAAAGCCTCACTCCTCTCTGCAACATTTCTTTATAGTCTGATCATATGATGCCGGGGTAAAAAAACAATCATGATGCCTGCAGATTGCTGCATGTTACGCACTCCCGCAATCCCCCCGCTTATGAGCAAGCTCATGTAGGGTCAGACCTTTTCATCCTGGCATTATTATACCATCATACAGCTTATTTTTACAGACAATTTTACCAAAAAGAAGCGCAGCGGAGGGTATCTCCGCAGTCAGCAGCCATCTTCCTTCCTTCAGCGTTTCCCTCCGCTGACGATGCCGTAATAACTCCTGGATGTGACTACATACAGGATGATATAGAACAGTGCAAAGACAAGGTAGCAGGATGCCGTCACTGCCAGCAGGAGCGTTTCGTTCGTCCCCGACATCAGCATGAGTATCTTCGATATCAACGGGAAGGCAAACGCCAGGTGGATGCCTGCGGTAACCAGCGGCAGGAAGAACACGGTGAGGACCTGGGAGCTGATGCTCTGCCGGATTTCCCGGCGGCTCATGCCCACTTTCATCAGGATGTCGAACCGGTCCTGGTCTTCATATCCTTCCGATATCTGTTTGTAGTACATGATAAGCACGGTTCCGAACAGGAAGACAGCTCCCATCATGACCCCGAGGAAGAACAGCCCTCCGTATAAGGCAGTGCTGTCCGCTCTGCCGTATGCTTTGGAATCCACATAATAGCTCGGGAATCCGGAACCACTGCCGGTCTCGCTGACCTCCCCGTCTCCGTTCACAACCACGGAAAAACGCTCCAGGATGGCATCATAGATTTTTCTCTGCTCCTGGTCGCTGCAGGGCAGGTCGAATCCGTAGCTTTCCCGGATAAAGCTGATTCCCACGGTATTCCACTCTTCTGAAGCCTGATTGTTCACCGTCTCCACCTGGCGCATCACATCCAGGTCCCTGACGACGAGGAACATTGAACCCATCACATCCGCCTGGGCGCTCCCCACAGGGAAGGGCTGCTCATCCAGCACTTCCACTTCCCAGCTTCCGCAGCCCTCAATGGAGAAGGTGTCATACCCATAGTCCATCTTGTACGGATAGAGCAGGACTTCGCCGTCCCGGAGGCTTCGGTCCGCTCCGGAGAGCCGGTTGTAATCATCCAGCGGAATCATATAGACGCTGCGTATCGACTCCACTTCTCCCAGCCCTACTTCGGAAAGCCGGTCCGGGCGAAAGCTCAGCTCATCCCGGACGAGATATCCCGCCGTACTGTAGTAGTGGAAATCCTCCACATGCTCCGCAGAGACGCCCTGCTCATCCAGGACCGCCGCCACCGCATCCCGGTACGCCTGTGTCTCAGCATAGTCGTCGGTTCCGAAATCCGAGCCAAAAAGCGCTGTAATGTCATGCGGATACCGGCGTTCCACGAATTCCCCGGTCTGGGCAAACAGGCACACCGTGGATGACACTGTCACCAGCACCATGGTGGATAGGATGCAGATGGAGGCGAGTCCCGCCCCGTTGCGCTTCATCCGGTACACCATGGAAGAGAGCGACACGAAATGCTTCATCTGATAATAATACCTCTTCCGCTTCTGCAAAATCCGGCACAGCACCACCGAACCTGCGATGAACAACAGGTATGTGGCGATGATGACCAGGATGACGGCAAGGAAAAACAGGACCAGAGCCGACATGGGGTCGATGACCGCCACCGCCAGATAATATGCCCCGGCAAGCAGCACCGCCCCGATCAGCGCCAGGACCCAGTTGGCTTTCGGCGGCTTCTCTCCCACATTTTCACTCTTTAATAGCTCCACCGGGCGCAGCCGGAAGATGGAAAAGACCGCCCGAAGCATGATAAGCAGGAACACCGCCAGGAAGAGGACCACGGTCACGATGACCGGTCTTGCTCCCAGATAGATGGAAAAACCGGGGCTGCCGTTCAGCAGTTTCAGCGCGGCCAGCTCTGCCAGCTTGGAAAACAGGATGCCGAGGGCAATCCCCGCCGCAATGGATACCGCCGCTGTCAGCAGGTTCTCCCAGACGAGTATCTTCACGAGATTCCGCTTCCCCATCCCGAGGATATTATAGAGGCCGAACTCCTTCTGCCGCCTGCGTATGAGGAAGGAATTCGTATAATACAGGAAGATCAGCGCAAAGACAGCCACGATATACACGCCGATGCCGAGGAGCGTCTGCAGCATGTCGCCTCCGTACTGACGCTTCAAGTCCGCGCAGAATCCCAGATAGTACACGATATAAAATATCATCACCATGCAGATGCACGTCAGGATATAGGGGAAGTAGAGTTTCCGGTTCTTGACGATGCCGTCTTTTGCCAGCCTGATATAGAATCCGCCCTTCATCGCGCATCACCGCCCGTCGCCAGGATGGTCAGGGTGTCGGATATCTTCTGATAGAGCTGTTCATCCGACAGATTCCCCCTGTATACCTGATGATACACTTCCCCGTCGCGGATAAAGAGCACTCTCCCCGCCTTGCTCGCCGCCTTCACCGAGTGCGTTACCATCAGGATGGTCTGCCCTTTCTGATTGATTTTTGCAAAGAGTGAGAGCAGCTCGTCGGTGGACCGGGAATCCAGCGCTCCCGTGGGCTCATCCGCCAGAAGGATGCGCGGGTCAGCAATCAGCGCCCTTGCGGCGGCGGTCCGCTGCTTCTGTCCTCCGGATATCTCATAGGGATATTTCTCCAGAAGCGCATCGATGCCCAGCTCTTTTGCCACAGGCATCAGCTTCTGCATCATCGTCCGGTAATCCTCGCCTCTTAAGACAAGCGGCAGGAGGATGTTGTCCTTCACATTAAATGTATCGAGCAGATTAAACTCCTGAAAGACAAATCCCAGATTGTCCCTGCGGAACTGGGCAATCTTCTTATCCTTTATGGAGGAGAGGGGCTTTCCGTCCAGGTAGACCTCGCCCTCCGTCGGCTTATCCAGCGCGGCAAGGAGATTTAACAGAGTCGTCTTCCCGCTCCCGCTCTCTCCCATGATTGCCACATATTCGCCCTCTTCCACGGAAAAATCCACGCAGGAGAGCGCCTGTACCTGAGTCCCGCCGAATCTCGGGCGGTAGACTTTTTTCAGATGCTTTACTTCCAAAACAGTCATAAAAACAGACCTCCTTCACGATTTCTGGGCTCAGTATAACAGGACCGGCCGGAACGACGACATCGATTGCCGTGACATTCCGGCCGGCTCATGTGACGCTTTTGTCACACTGCGTTCCTCCTCTGCTTCTCCCGCTTTGTCTCCCCCGCTTTGCTTCCCTTTTTTGCTCCCGTTTTTACTCTCCCTGAAAGGGATATCTCTCCAGGTCCACTGTAAACCGGCTGCCTTTCCCCGGCTCCGACTCTGCCATGAGCTTGTGGCAGAGCATGTCCGCTGTCCTGCGGCACAGATACAGCCCGATGCCCGTGGACTTTTTATCCAGCCGCCCGTTGTACCCGGTGTAGCCCTTCTCAAAGATGCGGGGCAGGTCTTCCGGCGAGATGCCGATGCCGTTGTCTTCCAGGACCAGGCGGCTCTTCCCCTCCGTCCATATGGTGACCGTGCCGCCCTGGGGCGTATATTTCACGGCATTGGAAAGGAGCTGCTCGATGAGGAAGCCAAGCCACTTTTCATCGGTCAGCACGCGCAGGTCCGTCCCCCGGTAGTCCAGCCGTATCTTCCGGCGGATGAACTGCCCCGCGTACTTGCGCACTGCCTTTCGCACGATGTCATCCAGCGCGTACTCCCGTATGACGAGGTCCGACGCCCCTTCCCCGAGACGGATGTAGGAGAGCGCCATCTCCGCATACTGCTCCACCCGGAACAGCTCTGCGGAAAGCTCCCGGTTTTCCCGGGAATCCTGCTGCTGGAGCATCACCCGCATGACCGCGATGGGCGCTTTGATCTGATGCACCCAGACCGCATAGTAATCATTCATGTCTTTTCGCGCGTTTTCCCACTCTTCCCGCTTCCTGCGCCCCGCTGCCTCCGTCCGGCGTATGAGCGCCTGATAGTCCGCTTCTGCCGCCGAGTCCGCCCGGGGAAGGTAATCCCCGCAGGGACCCGCCTCCGGGTCCAGCATCTCCAGCTCCCGGTGTTTCTTCCGGTATCTCACGTACCCTGCCGCCAGAAATGCAGTGCCTGCCAGGGCAGACAGAAGGCACGGATACCACACGGCATCCAGACGGATCCCGTAAAGCGCAAATATGACTGCAAACAGCGCCGCGCTGAGCGCTGCCCACAGCCATATAAAACGACAGTCATAAAGATATCTCAGAAAACCGCGCATAAGCCTTCCCGTTCTCCTCTCATTTTTCCGCTCCTCCTGCCTGCAGGATGAGATAGCCTTCCCCCACTTTCGTCGTGATAAAATCCGTAAGCCCCGCTCTGTCCAGCTTCTTTCTGAGGCGGGCGATATTGACGGTCAGGGTGTTTTCTTCGATATAGCTGTCCGTCTCCCACAGTTTTGTCATCAGCGTATCCCTGCTCACGAGCCTTCCTTTGTTTTCCATCAGCGTCTGAAGGATGCGGAATTCATTCTTCGTCAGGTCAATCTTCTCCCCCTCGTATGTCAGCGTCATATCATGGAGGTTCAGGATCGCGCCCCGGTGCTCCAGCACGGGAATCCGCCCCGCCAGGTCATAGCTCCTCCGAAGAACTGCCTGCACCTTTGCCGTGAGCACATTTAAGTCAAAGGGCTTTGCCACAAAATCATCGCCGCCCATGTTAACCGCCATAATGATGTTCATATTATCGGACGCGGAGGAGATAAAGATAACCGGCACATCCGATATTTTCCGTATCTCGCCGCACCAGTGATAGCCGTTGAAAAAGGGCAGCGTGATGTCCATGAGGACCAGATGGGGGTCGTAAGCGGTGAACTCCGTGAGCACGCTGCGGAAATCTTTCACATATTCCGCTTCATTTCCCCACATCCCCATCTCTTTCTGTATCGCCTGCGCCATGGGCAGGTCGTCTTCCACAATGAGTATCCGGTACATAAACGCTCACTCCGATTCCATGATTTTCATCGCCAGGTCCCCGTCCCCGCTGACCGAATAGCCAATCTTCCTGTAAAATCCCGCCATCAGTTCCTGGTACTGGTCCGGTCCGGTGTAGCCCAGCGGCGCAAGCTCATAGCCGGTCGGCGCGGTGATGAGCGTAACGCCCTTCTTTGAGAGCTGGTCCGCGATCTCATTCATGCATACCGTTCCGTATCCCTGCCCCCTGAGCCGGAAATCCGTGATATAGTACTCCATGATTTCCGCCTTCGCCTTGCTCTCCAGGATATATTCCAGATGGAACACCTGGTATCCCGCTTCAAACACATCCACTCTCTGGGGACGGTACTGGAATTCCAGGATATGGGCGCTCTTGTCCGCGATGGTCACGGCGCGGAAATAATCTTTTCTTACGTATACTGCGATGGACATATTTCCCTCCTGTCCTTTTCCCCCTTCCGGCTGCCCGTCCGGGGCATCCGCTACTTCTGCGCCCCGGTATCTGCCGGCTTCTTCTTTCTCGCCACATTGAGCTGTACATTGACTCCCAGCGGGTTTATCACAACGCCTTTGGACGCGCCCACCAGGATGTCCGGTATCTTTGCCGCCGGTACCACCGCCGTGCGCATCTTCTTCCCTTTCGTGAATTTCCCGAGTTCCAGGACATCGGTGAAGATGGGCTGGTAGATATCGCCGTTTTTGAGCTTTAGCACCGGTATCTGCTTATCCTCCTGCATCGCGATGATGAAATTCCCTTTCCCGTAATGCGCCAGAAGCTCCTCCTGGAGTTCCCTTAACTCTTCCGTGGGCTGGGGACGCTCCTGCCTGCGCATCTCCTGCATGAAATACATCGCCGTCAGGTGCAGCGCCGGATTCTCCACAATCTTCTTCCCGTCCGGAAGCCTGGACGGGTCCTTTCGCACGACCAGGTCCGGAAGCTGGATGGATATCTGCATATCCGTCCCGTGATTGACTGCCAGGCAGTTCACATCCATCGTATACAGGCTCGTGTAAAAGGAGAGCAGCATCTTCGGCGCAAGCCGGACCGCCGCTGTCAGATAGTTCTGTTCCCTTAGTTCTTTTACTTTTTCGTTTGCATCCTCTTCCCTGTAGTAGAGGAATATCTCATCATCAAACGTCTCTTCGTCGCATTTTACAAAGGGGAGCTTTGTCACCCCTGACATCACTACATAGAGTTCGCCCGGGTTTCTCAGCGCCTCCAGCGTCTCCTGCTTCGTAACTGCCGTATGTTTCTCACTCATGTTTTCCTGTTTTCCTTTCCGTCTGTCTTTCCTTCTCCTGCCGTTCCCATTGTATCACAACTCCCGCAGCAGTTCCACGATGTACGGCACAAAGATGATGAGCCCCACGACTGCGGAGATGAGGGCGGCAAAGAGCACCGCTCCCGCTGCCGTATCCTTCGCTATCTTGGCGAGGGGCTTCTTTTCCTCCGTGACCAGGTCGACCACCGCCTCCACCGCCGTGTTCACCAGTTCCAGCGAGATGACGAGGGCGAACAGCAGCAGGCAGATGCACCACTGCGCCGCCGTGATATGGAACAGCGTCCCCGCGCAGGTGACAGCGATGACTGCAAGGCAGTGTATCCGCATATTCCGTTCATTTCGGATTCCGGTCCATATCCCCTCGAAAGCATAGCCGAAGCTCCGGATGAGCGGATTCTTTCTGTTCTTCTCCACCGGATGTTCCCTCCTGTTCTCTGTCCTGTTTTCCGTCCCGTTCCTCTGCCGCCGGAGCGCTTTTCCTCCGGGCAGCCGTCCCTCCGGACAGCTGCTCTTACTTTTTGCGGGTGAGCATGTGTTTGACAAACACATACATCACGATGAGGAACGCCAGCATATAGCCGAAGGCGCCAAGCGCCGGTATTCCCAGTATCTTCGGCGTCATATCCGTCGTACAGATGATGCTCGAACTAATCAGAAGCGCCATCACCCACAGTCCCATGACGATATTGCGCACCAGCCTGCGCAGAAGCTGCGCCAGCTCGTTCGTGACCTGGAGGTCCAGATTGACTTTCGCCTGCCCTTTCAGATAGCCGCTCATCATGTCGGATATCATGGAAGGGATATCCAGCGCTTTGCGCATGGACTTGAGCACGCTCCTGCCGCTGCTCTTTAATTCCTTCTTAATATCAAAATTCCGAAAAAACTCTCCTGACATATGGGCTGTGGCAATCTCCACCATATTGATGTCCGGGGAGATGTCCGCCAGCACGCCTTCCATGTGCGTCAGCCCTCTTGCCAGCATCGTCAGTCCGTGGGGCATCTTGATGCGGTTGTTCTTCATGACGTCCATCAGGTCGGTCATCACCGCCGCCACCTGAATCTGCCCCATCTCTGTATTTCCGTATTTCATGAGCAGCCCTTCGATGTCCTCATACAGCTTCCTCTGGTCCGGGCGCTCCCGGAACTCGCCCAGCGCCAGCACCGCCTGCTGTATCAGTCCCACGTCATTTAAAGCGACGCCCTGGACTGCCTTTCCAATCATCTCCCGGTCATGTTCCGTCAGACGCCCCATCATGCCCATGTCAATCCAGATAATCTTTCCGTCCCGTATCTTCACATTGCCGGAATGAGGGTCTGCATGGAAAAATCCGTCGTCCATGACCTGCTTGATATAGTTGTCCACCAGCTTGCTGCCGATTTCCTTAAGGTCGTATCCGTTTTCAATCAGGCGCTCTTTGTCGTCGATGCCGATTCCGTCGATGTATTCCATCACGAGCACGTTCACCGCCGTATACTGCTGGTACAAAACCGGCGTCCCGACAAATGCCACGTCTTTGTTCCTGCGCGCGAACTCCTCCATATTGGCAGCCTCGGTCAGGAAATTCATCTCGTCCCTCGTCACGGACCACATCTCATCCAGCACCATGTCCAGGTCCGCCATGCCTTTGATGCTGACAGGCGGCATCAGCTTCACCGCCTTGTGGAGCAGGTCGATGTCCCGCGCCATCTTCTCATAGATGCCTCTGCGCTGGACTTTCACCACGACTTCCTCGCCGCTTCTTAAGACCGCCCGGTGTACCTGGGCAATCGAAGCAGAGCCCCGGGGCGCCGCCTCGATGGAAGAAAACACTCTCTTCCAGGAGCGTCCGTAGGACTCTTCTATTACGGAAATCACTTCCTCAAACGGCATGGGCGTCACTTCGGACCGGAGCAGCATCAGCTCATCGCAGTACCGCTTCGGGAGGATGTCCGAGTGCATGGACATAATCTGTCCGAGTTTGATAAACGTCGGTCCCAGGTCCTCCAGTATCTCCCGGAGCTTCTTCGGCGTGACTCCCCGCGTGATATTGTGTTTTCGCAGGACCGCGGTGATTTCCCGCAGCCTGGAATGATATCCGGTTGACTCTGTCATGCTCATTCGTCTTTTGCTTCCTCTGCTTCTTCCGCCTCTGCCTGCTCTTCCGCTGGCTCTTCTGCGGCAAGTTTTTCCTTCAGCGCGCGGAGCTGCTCCGGCGTCAGCTTCTCCAGGATGCCGGAAAGGTCTTCATCGGATATGCCCTCTCCCTCGTCCTTTCTTCCGGTCACTTCCCGGACTTTCTGCCGGATATTGTGCTTGAGCTCCTCGTTGAGCACTTTCCCCTGCTCTACCGTCAGCTCGCCTTTCTCCACCATCTCCTCCAGAAAGTCCTTTGACTTCTCCGCTGTGGACGCCGCTGCTCCGATGCCTGCCAGTATGACTTTTTTCATGTTTTCACTGAATTTATCCATTTTTCTCCTCCGTCTTCCTGCAGCAGGTCCTGCTGCATCCGTATAGTATGATTTTACCTCGGAACCCGGACCGCGTCCAGAGGGAACTTTCACCTCCTGACAACAGGTCTTTCACCTCCCGGCAGCAGGTCTTCCGCCTTTTAGTAGTAGGCCGCCTCCACATGCTTCCCCATCTCTTTTACCGTGCGGATGAGCTGGTCGACCAGGTTCTGCCGCATGCTCAGCTCGAAGCTCAAGTCCGACTCCTGGTGCGCCTCATTGAGCGCTGTCCCCACGAACAGCCGCAGTTCCGTACATTCTTCGATGAGAAGCCTGGCGAGCCTGGAGGCCCCGTTCTCTGCATCCAGCTCGGCGAAGAATTCCTCGTCAAACTCATCCGCCGCGTATTTTTTCAACAGCTTCAGGCATTTTCCCAGGGTGAGGACGCCCTCGGTCACAAGGTCGATTCCTGCAATCTCCGCCATCGGCGGCACGTCCGGTCTGCTGCTATCGGCTTTCGTGATGATTTCCTGCCCCAGGCAGCGCGCCGCGATATTGGCGCTGGTGCCGCCGGATACGACTTTCTTTCCCTCCGAGTGCATGAAGTCATGCATCAACCGTTCATCATCCGCCTTCTCCCTGGGCGGTCCGGTAAAGAGATTGACCACACGGCGCTCAATGACCCGGGCGACTGCCACCGTCGTGTCGTCTCCCGGCTTCTTCTCATACAGGTCGTCGCACGCCTGGGAGAGCATCACTGCCAGCCTGGATGCGGACAGGGTCTGCCGGGTGCACTTCAGAGTGTAATCCGCCATCGCTTCCCAGGTCCAGCCGTCCAGGTCCAGGATGGAGCCTGCGCCGGCGTAGATGACGCCGTCGCTCATAAGCACGAAGCAGTCATTCTTCTTCACCTGGAACCGGTATTCGTGTATCTTTTTTCCGCTGATTTCCCGGACTTCATAGGGATAATCCACCAGCCTGCCGTCCCGGATGAACACGCAGGACGGGTTGTCAAATTCCGCCAGATAGGCGCTTCCGCTGTGGAATATCTGGAGGACGGAAAACGTCGCGTACGCCACTTTCCGCACGCTACATATGGGGAGCGTCTTCGCGATGGTCTCCACGCAGGATTCTATCCGGGCGCCCTCGTAGAGCATGGTCCCGAGTATCTTTGATGTGAGCGTTGCCAGGATATTCGCCTTGACACCGCTCCCCATCCCGTCCGCCAGAATCAGGATGTCCGAGTCCGCGGTCTTGATGACCTCGACTTTATCCCCGCACAGCTCTTCGTCCTGCTTGTTCAGGCTCTTCCATGCCACATCGATGCTCACGCTCATATCCGCTCCACCCCCTATTCTTCTTCATTTAAGATGGAATCCCGGAGACGGGTGAGGGTCACTTTCGTCTCCGCCGTCGTCTCCCCTAAAAGCCCCGCAATCTCCTGGGCGACCATCATCTGCTTTTCGATGACTTTCTGCGCCATCTCCACGGTGCCCATCTTCAGCTCGTAATGCTGTTCCCGTATCTTTTCCTCCCGGGTGATATCCCGGAACATCACAAGGACTGCATCCAGGTTCTCGATGTAGACGATGGTCTCCTCGGCAGTCATCTTCCCGTTTTCCAGCCGGACTTTCCTGTGCAGGACCGGTTCCCGCGTCAGCAGGACCGTCTCCACATCCTCTGTCTCCAGGAACTCGAAGAGATAGCGCTCCAGCGCCTCCTCTTTCCCGACGCCCAGGAGCTTCTGTCCTTTCCGGTTGCAGTCCAGTATCTTCATGTCGCTCCCGACGACAAAAATCATATTCGGCGTCACGTCCAGCACCACATTGGACATGGATTCCGCCTGCGCCACCGCATACGGCATGCACATGGAGCCTTCCGCCTTTCCCTGGAAGACGGCGACCGCCTTTTCCCGGCAGGTCGGGTATCCGCATGCGCCGCAGTTGAGCTCGTCCTCTTTTGTGTATTTCCCGGTGGAGCGCAGGATATCCCGGAGCTGTTCTTCCGTTGGGAGCGCATCCCGGATGCCCCGGTCCCCAAACTTCTTGTACAGCTCTTCCCCGCTCATCTGCGGGAGGTCCCTTGCCGCCCGGTAAGAGACGCCGTTCTCAATCTTCACCTTCGTCTTTACATAAGAGGTGTCCCAGTGCGCGGAAGCCGGTCCTTTGGCGCATCCGCCCTCGCAGATGTTCGCCTCGATGAAGCAGTGGTCCAGTTCCCCTTTTCGGAGGCATTCCAGCATTTCCATACAGTTTTCCAGACCGTCCACAAAGACCTTATGGTAGCCGTCCGCCTCCTCCTCTGTGACAACGGACTGGATGACGCCGCCGCTCACCGGATAGAGCCGGTTAATCTCCGGGTCCGGGTTCCCCATGGGCTTGTCCTCACAGTCGCCGAGCCGGATGCCGGATTCCTCCAGCCAGACTGCCAGCTCTTCAAATGTGAGGATGGCGTCGATGGCGCCCTGCACCCGCTCATCTCCGATGGCTTCCTGCTTCTTCGCGATGCAGGGACCGAGAAAGACGACTTTGACATCATCCCCGTACACTTTGCGGATATATCTGCCGTGGGCGATCATCGGAGAGACCACCGGCGCCAGGAAGGGCGCGCACTCCGGATAATATTTCTCTACCAGATCGTTTAAGCTGGGACAGCAGGTTGTGACGATGTTTTTCATCGCTCCCTCCCGGACCAGCTTCTTGTATTCCGCCGTCACGAGGGCAGCCCCCTCCGCCGTCTCCCGCACTTCGTAAAATCCGAGCTTTAAAAGCGCGTCCACGACCTGCCCCGGGCGGTCGAAATCGAGCACGCCCGCATAGGACGGCGCGATGGATATAACAACCCTGCAGCCCTGTGAGAGGTAGCCTTTCACCCGTTCCAGGTCGCTGGCAAATGTCTTGGCATTCTGGGGACAGACTTCCAGACACCGCCCGCAGTTGATGCAGTGGTCCACCATGATGCGCGCCTGCTCGTCTTTTACCGAGATTGCTTTGACCGCACAGTGCCGGACACATTTGTAACAGTGGCGGCATCTGGCGTCCCTGAAGTTGATGACCTGCATATTCTGATTCCCTCCTTATCGTCCTTTTGTTTCGACGCTATCGTTCCTTTATTCTTTCATTCTACCAGATGCGCATATCGATATCTACACATATTGATATCTACTTGCTTTTTAAACCGGGAAATGCTACTATGTTAAAGTCGTAAAACGCCTGTGCCCGAAAAGGCGTACAGGCGGCGGCTTGTTTTCCAAAAGGAGGAGGGAATACCATGAAAACAGGTTTAAAAGTAGTTTCTATCTTACTCATTATCTTCGGAGCCCTGTCGCTCCTGCTCGGTCTTCTTGCATCCGGACTGTTTGCCGCGAGCGGCGGATCGACCGCAGTCGTTGCAGGTCTCATCGGACTGACTGTCGTATTTGTCATCCTGGGCAGCGTGTTTGACATCATCAGCGGCATCTTCGGCATCCGCGCTTCCAACGACCCGTCAAAAGCAGGTCCGGCTTTCGTCCTCGGCATCATCGCACTGGTGCTGGCAGTGATCTCACTGTTCCTGGACTTCAGCCTCTCAAGTGCGCTTGGATGCGTGATTCCGCTTCTGTACTTCATCTTCGCGCTGAATGTAAAGAACGGGAAAAACTAAACTTCCTGCAGAATCATACAGAAAAGCCGGGGCGCTATGCCCCGGCTTTTCTGACGTCTTCCAGCATTTCCACGGTCGTCTTCCCGTATACCGGATGTCTCCTGTAAGGCGCGATCTGCGCCAGCGGCCGGAGCACGAACTCCCGCCGGTGCATATCCACATGGGGGATGCACAGGTCTTTCTCCTGGATGACACAGTCGTCATAATAGATGATGTCCAGGTCCAGTGTCCTCGGCCCCCAGTGCACTGTCCGCTCTCTCCCCGCCGCAGCCTCGATCCGGTGCAGCTCCCGGAGCAGTTCCCCGGGCGTCAGGAGCGTTTCCAGCTCCAGGCATCCGTTTAAGAAGTCCGCCTGGTCCGTCACTCCGTAGGGCGGCGTCTCAATCAGGTCGGAAACTGTCCGCACCCTGCATCCGCGCAGCCCCGCCAGCGCATCCACGGCGCCCGCGATATAGCTTTTCCGCTCTCCCATGTTGGAGCCCAGGGCGATATATGCCGTGTGCTTTGCGCGCTCAATCTCCACGCTCACCGCCTCCAGGGGCAGGCGGATTGGCGCCCACGGCTTCTTTATCTCAAGGCGGATGCGCCGGAGGCTGTCATATTTTAAAAGGAGTTCTTCCGCCAGATGTTCTGCTGCGCTCTCCAGGAGCTTATATGTGTGCTTCTTCAGATACAGCTCGATGAACACGCACACTTCGCCGTAATGGATGGATTCCGCAAGGTCGTCCTTCTGCCCTGCCTTCCTCGTATCTGTATAAAGTTCTGCCGATACCACGAACTTCTGTCCCAGCGTATTTTCTTCCGGGAACACCCCGTGGTATGCAAAGATTTCCAGTCCTTCTATCCGGATGACGTCCATCTTCCTTCCTCCTTTTCCTCTTCTGTCTGCATCCTGTACCGCCCTATGTCATGCGCCCGCATCTGTATCACGCGCTGCCGTCTCACACCCCTGCATCCGTGTCATGCGTCCGCATGAGCGCCCGGGTCATCTGCACTGCGCGCCGGTTCTTCTTCACATCGTGCACCCGCACAAAGGCGCATCCCTTCTGCACGCCCAGGACCGTTGTGACAAGGGTCCCCTCTTCCCGTTCATCCGGCGGCACGGAGAGCGTCAGTCCGATGACGGACTTGCGGGACGTCCCAAGCAGGACCGGATAACCGAACCGCTGCATCACCTCCAGGCGGCTGATGATTTCCAGGTTCATCTCATACGTTTTCCCGAATCCAACTCCCGGGTCCAGGATGACCGCCCCGTCGGGGATGCCCGCCGCTTTCGCAAGGCGGATGCTCTCCTCCACATCCTCCAGAAATTCCGGCAGGAAGTGCGTATAATCCGGCTGCTCCCGGTTGTGCATCAGGCAGCACGCCACGCCGCTTCCGGCGATGACGCCTGCCATCTCCCCGTCGTATTTGAGCCCCCAGATGTCATTCACCAGGTCGGCGCCCGCCTGGATGGCAGCCCGCGCCACCGCGCTCTTGTAAGTATCCGCCGAGACCGGAATGTCAAATCTCGCCTTCAGCCCTTCGATGACCGGGGATATCCGCTCAATCTCCTCCCCGTCGGAAATCTGCACGTGACCGGGACGGGTGGATTCCCCGCCCACATCAATGATGTCCGCGCCTTCGTCCACCATCTGCTGCGCGTGGAAGAGCGCCGCATCCAGCCGGTCATACCTCCCGCCGTCCGAAAAAGAATCCGGAGTCACGTTCAGTATCCCCATGATGTACGTCTGATGTTCTGTGTCAAATTCCCTGCTGCCAATCCGCATCCTGCCACCTCTTCTTCTGTCCTGCCTGCTGCCTTTTCCGTTTTCCTGTCTGCTGTATTTCCTGCTGCCTTGCCTGCTGCCCTTCCTGCCGCCTTCTCATATCTCCGGTTCCATGTTTTTCTGTTCCGCGCTCCAGTCACATTCCTGCTCCGCCGGGCAGGAAAAGCACATCCGGGAGGCTTTGTCCGCCCGGTACAGCAGGCGCTCCAGCACCTGCGCGCCTGCTCTCTGCCTTCGGTGTCCCTGCACCGCCGTAAGAATCATCTCCCGCTCCTCCGGGGAAAACCGCCGGTCTTTTGGCAGGCTTTCCAGGATTTCTGCCGCGATGTCCCGCCCCGCCAGTTCGTGGGGCGTCCCGTCCTCATACTGGGCATATTTCCCGATATCGTGCAGGATGGCGGCAGCATAAACTACATCCCGGGGTATCCCGGCTCCCTGTTCCAGGTCCAGGATATAGGCGATGCGCGCCACGTCGAGCAGATGGGGCATCTGATGGCGGCAGAACTTCCGACCCTGTTCCAGCTCCTCCAGCCTGCAATAGCACTTCCGGTACAGAGGATGGTGAAAGACCGCATGGACCCGCTCCATCCCGGAGCATCTGCCGTCCCCGTCTCCTGCCCTCCCGCAGTCTCTTTCTCTCATCGCCCGGTCCTTTCCGGCCCGCTTCCCATCTCCAGCATCCGGAAGAAGCGCTCCTCCAGAGAGGCGTCCGTCTCAAACACGCCCCGCTTTGCCAGCGTCACGGTCCTGCTGCCCGGCTTTTTGATGCCGCGCATGGTCATGCACATGTGCTCCGCCTCAATGAGGACCAGAGCGCCCTTTGGCTGCATATATTCCATCAGCGCATCGGCAATCTGCCCGGTGAGCTGCTCCTGGAGCTGGAGCCTCCTGGCATAGACTTCCACCGTCCGCGCCAGCTTGCTCAGCCCGACCACCTTGCCGTCCGGGATATAGGCGATGTGCGCCTTCCCGTAAAAGGGCAGGATGTGGTGCTCACATGTGGAATAAAACGTGATGTCACGCTCGATTACCATCTCGCTGCTGTCCACATGGAATGTCTTTTTCAGATGCACGGAGGCGTCTTCCTCCATCCCCCCGTACAGTTCCCCGCACATCCGCGCGATCCGTCCGGGCGTCTCGGCAAGCCCCTCTCTGGATATGTCCTCCCCGATGCCCTCAAGGAAGAGTCTCACTGCCTGTTCGATTTTTTCATGGTCTATCATTTCCCCGTCTCCTCTGCTCTGTCATGTGCCTGTGCTTTCTCATATGCATCCGCCGCCTGCTGCAGATAGGACAGCGAGCCGAACGCCAGGATGACGTCGTCCGCCCCCGCTTCCTCCAGCGCCAGCAGGACCGCCGCCTCCACACTCTTCTCCGGCTCTGCATCCGGCAGCTTCACGCAGGGGCAGTATCTTTTCAGCACCTCTGCCAGCTCTTCCCGGGGGAGCCCCCGTTTCCGGTCCGGAAGCTCCACCGGATATGCCGCAGACGCCAGCGGTCCCATGATGCGGGCGATGCGGTCATACTCCTTATCCCGGAACACACCCATAAGAAAGAGCATCCGCCTTCCCGGGAAATACTGTTCCATCGTCTCCCGCAGCTTTTTCGCCGCATCCTCGTTGTGCGCTCCGTCCAGGATGAACAGAGGGCGCTCTCCGAGCACGGTGAACCTGCCCTTCCACACGGTCCGCTCCAATCCCCGTCTCACCGCGTCTTTCGGGATGTCATACCCGAGCCCCCGGAGCACCTGTATCACTTCCAGCGCGGTGCACAGGTTTCCCGCCTGGTTCCTTCCCGCCATCCCCGTGTGCAGGTCCGTCTCTTCTTTATAGGAAAAGGAGATGCCCCGGCAGTCCTCCCGGCTGATGCAGACAAGGCTCTCCTCTGCCTCGGTATAACTGCAGCCCATACTCTGCGCCCGTTCTCTTAAGATGTTCCCCACGACTTCTTTCTGCTCCGCCGAGACAACGGCGCACCCAGGCTTGATGATGCCCGCCTTATTCTCCGCGATTTCCGCAAGCGTATCTCCTATCACGCCGATATGGTCCCGGCTGATGGAGGAAAACACGGCGCAGACGGTATTCCTGATGATATTCGTAGCGTCCAGCGCGCCTCCAAGCCCGGCTTCCAGCACGACCAGGTCGCAGTCCCGCTCCTGAAAATATAAAAAAGCTATCGCAGTCTCTGCCTCGAAGACGGTGGGGCGCGGTTCCCCACGGGCCTCAAGCGCGGCGATAGCATCTCTCACTCTCCCGGTCAGCGCGGCAAACCGCTCTTCCGGTATCCAGTCCGAATCCACCTGGATGCGCTCCAGATAGGAAACCACGGTCGGTGAAACGTATCGCCCGGTTCTGTATCCTGCCTCACTTAATATCGTCGAAGTGTATGCAAGCACAGATCCCTTGCCGTTCGTTCCTGCAATATGTATGAACTTCAGGTCGTCCTGAGGGTTCCCGAGTTCACGCAACAGACCGCGAATCGCATCCAAGCCAAGTACACTTCCGTATTTCGACATTTCGTCCAAATATACCCTTGCTTCTCTATAGGTCACGTTCTTTCGTTTCCTTTCCTTATCCGGCTGTATGCGGGCGGGGCTTGTCATCCCGCCCCGTCCAAACAGTGATATCATATCACTAATTGGCGGGATGCACAAGCGCGGAGGCGCGATTTCCTCCGGACCGGTCATTTCTTTTTTCATCTTTTCCCATCTTGACACCTTCCGCAGGATATGCTATCTTTAGTGTACTAATACAACTAGTACACTTCAAACAGTAATGCAAAGAGAGGGATATCATGATTACCATTGATTATCAGAGCGGGCTGCCCTTCTATGAGCAGATAGCGGAGCGCTTCCAGACGCTCATCCTGCGCGGCGTGCTTTCTTCCGACACGCAGATGCCCTCTGTGCGCTCCCTTGCCATGGAGCTCTCCATCAACCCGAACACCATCCAGAAGGCGTACTCTCTCCTCGAGCAGCAGGGGTACATCTATCCGGTCCGGGGCAGGGGCAATTTCGTGGCGGACTGCACGGAACTGGCAAAAAGGAAGAAAGAGGCTCTTCTGGAAGAAATCCGGCGTCTCCTCGAAAGCGGGAGGGACCTGGGGCTTACAAGAACAGATTTTATCACAGTCGTGGACCGGCTGTACGGAGAGGAGGACACAACAGATGATTGAGCTGAAAGACCTTGACAAGACATTTTCCGGCATCCATGCGGTGGACCATGTAAACGGCGTCATCCGGGAAGGCATGGTATTTGGTCTCATCGGTTCCAACGGGGCGGGCAAGAGCACCATCCTGCGCATGATAAGCGGCATCATAAGACCGGACAGGGGAGAAGTCCTCATAGACGGCGGGACCGTATATGAAAACCCGGACATCAAGTCTTTGGTCTGCTTCCTGTCGGATTCTCCTTATTTCTTCCCGAACGCGGATATCAGCCAGATGGCAGACTATTTCCAGCTGGTCTATCCGGGCTTTGACCGGAAACAGTTCGACGCCCTGACCGGAAAGTTTAAGCTGGATGCGAAACGGAAAATCAGCAGCTTTTCCAAGGGCATGAAAAAACAGGTATCCATCCTGCTGGGGCTGTGCGCCGGCACGAAATACCTCCTCTGCGACGAGACATTCGACGGGCTGGACCCGGTCGTCCGGCAGGCAGTCAAAAGCCTCATCGCCTCCGAGATACTGAACCGGGATTTTACTCCCGTCATCTCCTCCCACAACCTGCGGGAGCTGGAGGATATCTGTGACAGCGTGGGGCTCCTCCATGAAGGGAAGCTCCTCCTCACCGAGGACCTGGACCACATCAAATGCAATATCTGCAAACTGCAGTGCGTGATAAAAGACGCCTACCGGGAGCAGGAGCTCATCCGCAGCATGCATGTCCTGAAAATGGAGCGCACCGGTTCCCTCCTGACGCTCACCGTGCGCGGAGAGCGCGGGGAGGTTCTGCGTCTTGCCCAGGCACAGGAGCCTCTCTTCCTGGAGATACTCCCATTGAGTCTTGAAGAAATATTTATCAGCGAAACGGAGGTGGCTGGCTATGACATCAAAGATTTCCTTCACTAAACTGACCGCAGGCAGCATCCGCCGGCGGGGATGGTTCCTTCTGCTGAGCACGGGAGCCTTCTTCCTCATGATGCCGGTCTACGGGCTGCTCTTCTTAAGCAGCATGCGCGACAGCACAAATGCATACCTGGATTCTCTCGCATCCATACAGTGGCAGTTCGCGGGCATTTTTAACGGCTGGACCTCCCGGTATTTCGTCGCGGTCCCCGCCGGCCTCTCGGTGCTCGCCGCGCTGACCGGTTTTGACTTCATCCACTCCCGGGAGAAGCTGGACTTCTATCACTCATTTCCCGTAAAACGGGAGAAATGGTTCGCAGTCTCCTATGTCTCCGGACTGGTCCTCCTGCTGGCGCCCTATCTGGTCTGCGCCCTTCTGACATGCGCCATTGGAGCCGCAGACGGCGTCCTGACAGCGGGAAGCGCACCGGACTGCGCCCTTGCCGCTGCCGGCGGCATCCTCGCCATGTTCGTCCTCTACAATGCCTGCGTCTTCGCCGTCATGCTGACAGGGCGGGCGGTCACCGGCGTGCTGGCGTCCGGCGCGGTCATCGTCTATCCCTACCTCCTGCTCGGCGTATTTTCTTCCCTGCAGGATACCTTTTTCAAGACCTGCTTTGAACCGTCCGGCTCTTTTGCACTGCGGCTGGCCATGCGCATCTCTCCTGCCGGACTGTTCGCATCCCTGGTGCGGAGCAGTTCATTCGGAAGCATCAGTCCCACGTTCCTTGGGTGCACGCTGGTCCTCTCCGCGCTTTTCGCTGCAGGAGCCCTCATCCTGTACCGGCTCTACCCGTCCGAGGCGGCAGGGAATCCCCTTGCCTTCCCGGTGACAGCGCCGGTCATCAAAATACTGCTCTGCATCCCGCTCTCTGTCTTCGCCGGACTGTTGTTCGTACAGATGATGGCCGTCGAAGAAGCGCTGTGGCTGCTGCCCCTGAGCGTGCTCTTCGCGGTCATCCTGTGCGCTGTGATTGAATTCATCTGCCACCCGGACATCCGGATGCTCTTCAAGAACTGGAAGTCCTCCCTCATCGCCGTGGCTGCCGCCGCTGCTTTTGTCTGCGTCTTCCAGTTCGACGTGACCGGGTATGACACCTATCTGCCGGACCGGGACAAGATTGAGAGCATCAGCATCCGCCCGGACTCCTTTACCGGATACTTCTCGTACCCGTCAGACCGGACGGTCTCGGACACCTATCCGTCCGAATCCGACCTGGGGCATTTCGCTCCTCCGGAGGATACGGATGCCCTCTATGCGCTTGCCGAAAACGGCATCGAAAATCTGAAAAACGGCGTCAATACAGCCAACCTGTACAGCGGCGATGTGAACTCCGAAGGCTATGTCAGCGTGCTCTTCCGCTACCGCCTCTCAGGCGGACGGACCGTCATGCGCCAGTACGCCGTATCCGCCGGACAGGCGGAGCAGGCTCTGACAAAGCTCCTGGAAAACAAAGATTACCGGAGAGACCTCTTCCCCATCTTCCAGATAAACCGGGAGGAAGTGCTGGATGTCTCCGTATATAACATCTACGGGCAGCTGACCGCCTCCGGCAGAGAAGGAACGCTCACAAAAGCACAGCAGGATGCGCTGCTGGACGCGTATGAAAAAGACGTCCTCGCCGCAGACGCCGGTCTCTTTCTGAAAGGCGCGCCGTGCGGGGAACTCTACATCGACATACCGGACCCCTATGAACAGGATGCAGACAGCTCCTACGCACAGGATGCCGCCGACACCGCGGTCCTCTCATCCGGACAGGAAGCCCGCCGCAGCGACACCCCGTCCTACTGCGTGAACCAGTTCTACCTCTATCCGGAGTACACAAATACAATGGCGCTCCTGAAAGAATACGGATGCGTCCCTGAGAACCGGATACCGGCGGAAGACGTAAGCTCCATTTCCGTGAATCTCCTGCCGGAGACCGTACAGGACGCCGGTTATCAGAAGCTCGCCGCTTCCCTGTCGGACAGCGCAGTCACGGAAGACTACGATGAACAAATCTATATCAGCTCATCCGACCCGGATGACATCTCCCGGATACTGGACTTTGTCCCGGACTATACCGTGGGTCTCCTGATGGAAGACGGCACTCCGAAAAACTACGTGGACATCCAGTATAAAGACGGTACGGGATTCGGATATGCATTCTGACCGGACCGGCTGACAGTCCATCGGACATAAAAAAGAATCCTGCCACGCAGGATTCTTTTTTATTCCCTGATTCCTGTTTTATTTTCTGTTTTTCAGCGATTTCTTCTCCGATACGCACAGGTACCGGTCAGGACTGCACCGGCAGCGTCTCCTTATCTTCCCTGCATCTCTTTCGCCGACCCAAGCGTGATATTCACAGTCTGCGCTTCATATCCGTTGTCGCCTGTGCGCTGTATCTCCACGTCCACTTTCTCGCCTGCGGCATAGTACTGGAGGACGTCCTGGAGCTGGGTCATGCCGCTGATGGACCTGCCGTCCAGCTTCGTGATGATATCGCCCTGGCGGATGCCGGCTTTGTCAGCCGGTCCGTTTTCCACCACGTCCGCTACGACCACGCCCGAGGGCACTCCATAGAGCTCGCTGACTTCCGCGGACACATCCTGTCCGGTGATGCCCATATAGGAGGCTTTGTTCTCATCGACTTTTGAGCGTGTCTCAAGGTTCATCATCTCCTGAAGGCTGTCCTGCGCCTTGTTGATGGGGATGGCAAATCCCACATTATCCACAGATGCTCCGCTGGCGCTGGAAGAGCTCTTTGCCTCGTTGATGCCCACCAGTTCCCCCTTCATGTTCAGGAGCGCGCCGCCGCTGTTTCCGGAGTTGATGGCAGCGTCCGTCTGGATAAGACCGGTGGATTCGATTGCCGTACCGTTTGCATCAGTGAGGGAAAGGTCACGGTCCAGAGCGCTGACATAGCCGCTCGTCACGGACTGACCATATCCCAGTGCATTTCCGATAGCCACGACCTGGTCGCCGAGCTGGAGTTCATCGGAGTCGCCGATGGTCGCAATTTTAATCTGGTTCATCGTCTCATCCGGGATATCCGAAAGCTGTACCGATACGACCGCAAGGTCATTTGTGACGTCGGTACCCTTGACTTCCGCCTCTACGCTCTGCTCATCGATAAAGCCGACGGAAAGGCTGGTCGCGCCTTCCACGACATGGTAGTTTGTAGCGATGAGCAGTTCCTTATCATTCTCGCCGACGATGACGCCGGTGCCTGCGCCCTGGACTTCATACTGCTGGGTCGCCCCGAAGAAGCTGCGCATCTCTTCTACTGACATGGTGGAAATCGTCACGAGAGAGGGCATCGCATTTTCCGCCACGCTCGCCACAGTCCCTGTCCCGGCGCTTTCCGAACCGGAGCCGGAACCGGATTCCCCTGTGGTCTCCGTCTGGGAGAGCTGGGTATACGTCCTGGCGGTTCCGCCTGTGAGAAGATTTCCCACTGCATTGACGCCGAACATGGTACCGCCCGCAATCAGTCCGAAGACAAGCGCCATGGACACAACGACCGCCCATTTCTTTCCCATCGTCATCGGCTTCTTCTCCTTTGGCTTCCTGCCGTAATGCCCGGATGCGCCATAGTACCCGGCGTTATAACCGCCGCTCTGGGAGGTATTCCCGTATGCGCCCTGCGCACTGCCCTGCTGTGATGCGTCATGTGCAGTCTCCCTTGGATGGTTCAGTTCATTTCCTGTATAATGATATTCGCTATTCTGGTTCTTATTCTCTTTATTATAAATCTGTTCACTCATGATACTCTTCCTCTTTCTTTGTCTAGGGCCCGTTTGGACCTGGTTTTCTGTTTACACTTCATAAGATAAAAGATATTTGTGACAGAATTATGAAAAAGCTGATAAAAAAATGTGATTCTCCTGAAAAAGCCCTGCTGTTCATCCTCCGTCTGCCGGATACAGAGTGCCTACCCGTCCGATGTCCCTGCCGTCCACGAAGATGCAGTAGCATGCCGCTTCATCCGCCTGTTCAGGCACGCGCTCCAGAAGGATGCGCATCACCGGCTCGCACCCCCGTATCCTGTCCCTGCTCAGATACACGCGGATGTCTATCTCCCCAGGCAGCTCTCCGGCATCTGTGGAAAACCGTATGGTGCGGAAATCATTTTCCGCGTACATGCGCGCCACCCTGCAGGCGAACTCATCTCTGTCCTCGATGGAAGGGGCGTTTGCCACCACAGTCAGGCGGCAGACAGAGCCGTCGCTGTCTGAGCTCACGGCATCCGGCACTCCCTGCTCCGACGGATTCCCGGCGGATGATGCGCTCTCCAGCCCCGGCGGACTCCCTCCTGCTGATGCGCCTTCCGACCCCGGCGGGCTGCCATGACAGATAAGGAAAAATATCAGAGCGGATACTGTCAGAAGGCTGACAAGGAGGATTGCTTTGTTCTTCATTTTGTTGCGTTTTAACATATCTGCTCCCTTTTGTCTCACTTTTACAACCGATTATACCCGCGAATTTATATAAAATCAACGAAAATGGTGCAGATTATGAGACAGGAAAGGAACAGAAAGACATGCCAAAGCCAAGGACCAAGACCGGAGAAAAGAACCTGATAAGCAAAAACCTCCTGGAGCTCAGGAAAGCCCACGGGTATTCCCAGCGGCTGCTCGCCTACCAGCTCCAGCTGAAAGGATATGACATGGATAAAAATGTCATCACACGCATTGAGACAAACAAGCGATATGTCACGGATATCGAGCTGAAAGCGCTCTGCGAAGTACTGGAAGTGACATATGACGAACTCATCGACGGGAAGAAAGAATAATGTTTCTGATATTCTGCTATTATTTCATCAGCCGGCTGTAATCGTTACGGCGGGTATTAAATAAGCGTATCACCATCTCTGGTGATACGCTTATCTTCATTTCGCTTTATGCCTGTGTGATTAAGCGTTCTTCTGAGCGATTGCTGCCTGAGCCGCTGCCAGTCTTGCAATCGGCACACGGAACGGTGAGCAGGATACATAGTCAAGACCGATGCTGTTGCAGAATTCTACAGAGCTCGGGTCTCCGCCATGCTCGCCGCAGATACCTACGTGCAGGCTCGGATTTACCGGCTTGCCAAGGTCGATCGCCATCTTCATCAGTTTGCCGACGCCTGTCTGGTCCAGTTTTGCAAACGGGTCGTTCTCGAAAATCTTCGCATCATAGTAAGCGTCAAGGAACTTACCAGCGTCGTCACGGGAGAATCCGTATGTCATCTGTGTCAGGTCGTTCGTACCGAAGCAGAAGAAGTCAGCCTCTTTTGCAATCTCGTCAGCTGTAAGAGCAGCTCTCGGAATCTCAATCATCGTACCAACTTCGTACTCGAGGTCGCTGCCTGCTGCCGCGATCTCAGCGTCCGCTGTCTCAACAACGAATTTCTTCACGTATTTCAGCTCTTTGATATCGCCTACGAGCGGGATCATGATTTCCGGTTTTACATTCCAGTCCGGATGAGCTTTCTTTACATTGATAGCCGCGCGGATGACAGCCTTTGTCTGCATCTTCGCGATTTCCGGATATGTTACTGCCAGACGGCATCCACGGTGACCCATCATCGGGTTGAACTCGTGCAGGCTGTCGATGATCGTCTTAATCTGCTCTACCGTCTTGCCCTGGGCGTCAGCCAGTTTCTTGATGTCCTCTTCCTCTGTCGGAACGAACTCATGAAGCGGCGGGTCAAGGAAACGGATTGTAACCGGGTTGCCCTCAAGAGCCTCGTACAGCTTCTCGAAGTCTCCCTGCTGCTCCGGAAGAATCTTGTCGAGAGCTGCCTCTCTCTCTTCCTCTGTCTCAGAGCAGATCATCTCACGGAATGCGTCGATTCTGTTGCCCTCGAAGAACATGTGCTCTGTACGGCACAGACCGATTCCTTCCGCGCCCAGCTCGCGTGCTTTCTTCGCGTCAGCCGGAGTATCAGCGTTTGTGCGGACTTTCATTGTTCTGTACTTGTCAGCCCAGCCCATGATGCGTCCGAACTCGCCTGCGATGGTAGCGTCTACAGTCGGGATGATGCCGTCGTAGATATTTCCTGTGGAACCGTCGATGGAGATCGGGTCTCCCTCGTGGAACTCTTTTCCTGCCAGTGTGAATTTCTTGTTTGCTTCGTCCATAGCGATGTCGCCGCATCCGGATACACAGCATGTACCCATACCACGTGCGACAACGGCTGCGTGTGAAGTCATACCGCCGCGTACCGTCAGGATACCCTGAGCAGACTTCATACCTGTGATATCTTCCGGTGATGTCTCAAGACGGACGAGAACGACTTTCTCGCCTCTTGCAGCCCACTCTACCGCGTCGTCTGCCGTGAAGACGATCTTACCGCATGCAGCTCCCGGTGAAGCGCCGAGTGCCTTTCCGATCGGTGTTGCAGCTTTCAGTGCAGCAGCGTCGAACTGCGGGTGAAGCAGTGTATCAAGGTTACGCGGATCGATCATAGCTACAGCCTCTTCCTCTGTTCTCATGCCCTCGTCAACAAGGTCGCATGCAATCTTCAGAGCAGCCTGAGCTGTTCTCTTACCGTTACGTGTCTGAAGCATGTACAGTTTACCGTGCTCTACCGTAAACTCCATGTCCTGCATATCTCTGTAGTGTGTCTCCAGAGTCTTGCACACATCTTTGAACTGTGCGAAAGCTTCCGGGAACTTCTGCTCCATCTCGGAGATGTGCATCGGTGTACGAACGCCGGCAACAACGTCCTCGCCCTGTGCGTTTGTCAGGAACTCGCCGAAAAGTCCGTTTGCTCCTGTAGCCGGGTCACGTGTGAACGCAACGCCTGTACCGCAGTCATCACCCATGTTGCCGAACGCCATCATCTGTACGTTGACAGCGGTTCCCCAGGAATACGGGATGTCGTTGTCACGACGGTATACGTTTGCTCTCGGGTTGTCCCA
>DXAL01000041.1 GCA_019117125.1 Candidatus Mediterraneibacter merdipullorum | reverse complement strand
GAAGCGAGGCGGCTGCTCACGGATGTGCTGGGGTCAGGGGTATTGACGGAGACTGTCGACTCAAATGGGCAAGAAACTATTGATGCAGGCATGAAAAAATGGAAGCAATGGGGCTCGAACCCATGACCTCTCGCGTGTGAGGCGAACGCTCATCCCAGCTGAGCTATGCTTCCATGTGGAACATTATAGCACTCTCGTAAGAAAAAGCAAGCCCGGCTTTCTGGCCGGGCTTGCTTTATATGAAACTATGCGATGCCCCGCGCTTATGAGAGGGGCTCTTCCAATGCGTCCGCGCTATTTTGGACGTCAGTATATTTGCGGAAAATATACCGCAGCATGAACACGGCGCTGATGGCAAGCACGAACTCAGCCGTACACTGCGCGTAGGATAACCCGTATAGAGGGAACAGGCGGTTTAGGATGAACAGAGCGGGAATTTCCAGTACGATCTTGCGCATGACCGCGAAGATCAGCGCGTATTTTCCCAGACCAAGCGACTGAAATACACCAACGGCGAGGAAGTCCACGCAGAGGAACATCAGACCAAGGGAAAAGCCCCTCAAGAACTGTCCGCCGTAAGCGATGATGGAACTGTTCTGCATGAACAAGTGTATGAGCCACTCCGAGCCTGCAAAATATCCCAATGTGATTACGGCGAGCACAGGGAGCATGATCTTCAGTGCGAAGAGGATGGTGTCCTTCATCCGTCTGCGGTTACCCGAGGCAAAGTTATAACTGATAAGCGGCATGATTCCCTGAGAGCATCCGAGAGTGATCTGCATGGGAACCATGTAGATCTTGTACGCGATCCCCATCGCCGCGACGGCGTCCGCTCCGTAAGCAGAAGTGAAGTTGTTCAGAATAGTCATTCCCGTCACGTTGAGGAGGTTCTGGATGGACGCGGGTATCCCCACGCTGCACACCTCTGTGATGATTTGCTTTTTCAGCCGGAACCTGCGCGGGTTGATACAGACAAAAGTATTT
Organism: Candidatus Mediterraneibacter merdipullorum; assembly: GCA_019117125.1. Lineage (GTDB taxonomy): Bacteria > Bacillota > Clostridia > Lachnospirales > Lachnospiraceae > Mediterraneibacter > Mediterraneibacter merdipullorum. Next base: position 23,752 of record DXAL01000041.1, on the reverse strand, counting down.
CCTCTTTTGATATAAAGGAGTATGAGAAAATACAGACATGCCACGCAGTTTGAAAGGAAAGTGGCGAGCCCTGCCCCGGCAGCTCCCATGTTAAGCCCCCATGGAAGTATGAAGAAGGGATCGAGTATGATATTCAGCAGGCAACCGCTCATCGTGCCTATGCTGGCATGCAGGGCAGCGCCTTCGGAGCGGACGAGGTATGCCATGACTACATTGACGATTGCCGGCGCAGCGCCTAGGCACACCGTCCAGAATACATATCCCTGCGTCGCTTCCCATGTCTCGGAGGAAGCGCCTATGAGCGTAAGGAGCGGGGAGTTCACTACCATGCAGAGAACTCCGAATATTACTCCGCTTATGAGAGAACACCAGAATCCGAACGCAGAGCTTTCCGATACCGTCTCATAGTCTTTGCGTCCAAGCGCGCGGCTCATCATGCTGGAAGTCCCGACTCCGAAGAGGTTGTTTACCGCGTTGAACGCAAGCAGGACAGGCGCGGCAAGGGCGACGGCAGCATTTTCCACCGGATTGTTGAGCATGCCTACGAAATAGGTGTCCGCCATGTTGTAGATGACCATGACGAGGGAGCTAAAGACCATAGGGATGGACAGCTTCGCCACGGCGGACGGGATGGGGGTCTGTTCAAAGAGAACAGCTTTCTCGTTTTCATTCATGTGATATCATTCCTTTATTGTGAATATACCCTTTTCTGAATAAGAGAGGATAGAAAAAACGGAGAAACCTTATTCCTAAGGATTCTCCGAATCTTTCTTCATGCGGAAGAGGAGACTTGAACTCCCACAGGATAAAACTCCCACTAGAACCTGAATCTAGCGCGTCTGCCATTCCGCCACTTCCGCTCGACAGAAAATATTCTATCATAACATGTTCTGTTTGTAAACCCCTATTTTTAACAATAATATAGCCAATCAAAAACCAGAAAATATCTTAGCGGTTGCATTTTCCCTGCACAGTGCTATAATTATACGTATGGAAGCATAGCTCAGCTGGGATGAGCGTTCGCCTCACACGCGAGAGGTCATGGGTTCGAGCCCCATTGCTTCCATTTTTTGCTGCCTTTTTCCGGCAGCATCACTTCTCATGTTCGGTCAGGATGCCGGATTTGATGAGGTCTGTCAGAAGCACCCGCGCCTGGCGCTTAATTTCCTCCAGCGGGGTGTGTTCCGCGTGAGACTCACTGACAAAGCCGAGCATGCCGAAACAGACGAAGCCGGCTATCTTTTTCGGGGAATACTTCAGGCGCAGGCGCTTCTCCACATGAAGCGTATGCATTTCCACTGTCTCCAGGATGATGCTGTAAAGCCTGGACGCCAGATAAGGATTCTCCTCCGGGTTCGTGTGACGGAAGAACTCGAACCTGTCGTAATACAGTTCCAGGACCGCATCCAGCATGTTCACGTATCCGGCGGCGAGGCGCCCGGTCGGATTGTTTTCCTTCTGGCGCCGGTAATAGTCTTCTGTCCCGGTCCGGAGCATGTCTTCAAAGACATCGTCCAGGAGAGCGTATTTATCATTATAATGAGAATAAAATGTAATGCGGCTGACCTCGGCTATACGGCAGACTTCCGTGATGGAAATATGCTCAAAATCCTTCCGGTCCAGCATTTCTATCATCGCATTTTTCAGGCTTTTCTTTGTCTTTGTGATGCGTCTGTCTTCCATTTCCTGACACTTTTCCTTTTCTGTATAATTAACTAACATTTTCCAATTTTTGTTAATTGTTATTGACAGCCGATTTTGCTATAATTTTAACACCTGTTATAATAATGGTCAATCACTGGAAAAACAGATTTGTCACCAGAAACATCTCCCGGCAGATGATTCCCGGAAGGGCGCCGCCGGAGGATGCAGAGCAAGGAGGAGCGAACATGCCTGGAATCGCAGTTATGACGGACAGCAACAGCGGCATCATGCCCGGCGAAGGGGAAAGATACGGCATCCACATCCTTCCCATGCCGGTCATCATCGACGGGAAGACCTACTTTGAGGGAATTGATATCACTGCGGATGAATTTTACAGAAAGCAGGCGTCCGGCTCTGTTATAACGACCTCCCAGCCGTCGCCCGGAGATGTGGCTGCCATGTGGGACCGGCTGCTTATGACCTGTGACGAAGTGGTGTTCATCCCCATGTCATCGGGACTGAGCAACACATGTCAGACCGCCCTTCTCCTTGCGGAGGACGAACCTTATCAGGGACGGGTCTTTGTTGTGGACAACCACCGCATCTCCGTCACCCAGGCTGCTTCTGTCCTGGATGCGAAAGCTCTGGCAGAGGAAGGGAAATCCGGACGTGAAATCAAAGAAATTCTGGAGCAGGAAGCCATGGATGCCACCATCTATATCGCGGTAGACACCCTGGAGTACCTGAAAAAAGGCGGACGCATCACCCCCGCCGCAGCCGCTCTGGGAACGGTGCTGAAATTAAAACCCGTACTCACCATCCAGGGGGACAAGCTGGATTCCCATGCAAAAGCGCGCGGGATGAAATCCGCTTTTCAGGTCATGCTCAAGGCGCTGAAATCTGATATCGGCACAAGGCTTTGCCCGCTGAAAGAGAAAGGCGTTCTGAAAGTCGGCATTGCAAATACCATGATGGACGAGAAGAAGCTGGACGCTTTCAAAGCCGAACTGCACGAAAATTTTCCCGATATGGACCTTGCCTATTTCCCGCTCACCATGAGCATCGGAACGCACGTAGGTCCGGGAGGCATCGGCATCGGCGCTTTCCGGAGCAGAACGAAAGAATAACAGGAGAATCCCGCAGCATCTGCAGCAGGACTGCAGAGACTGCGGGATTCTCTTTTTTGTTTGCCGGTCGCTTTTTCCACCGGATGCTCAGCTCTTCTTCACGAATGTCGTGCCGCATTTGGGACACCGCACTTCAATCTTTCCTTTCCCTTTCGGGATGCGTATCTTCTGCCTGCACGACGGGCAGGTATAGATGTGATATACTTTCCGCTGTCTCCAGATGTTTTTCTGTCTCTGGAAAAATGACCTTATCCGGTAAGTCTTTGCCAGGAACTTCTGGTTCTCACTGTATCGCTTTGCCACATTCCTGGAAAACACCCTGGAATAGCAGACGATGACCAGTATCCATCCGATGAGGTAACAAATCAGCGCCGCCGGATGTTCGCCCAGCGCCACCGAGAGGAATACTACAATGAGACCGAGTATGAGCAGGAATTTGGACAGCTGGTCAATCCCGTATCTTCCCTGCATAAAGCGTATCAATCGTTCTTTCATCTTCTATCGACCATCCCTTTTTCCCGTACCGGCACAGGCATTTCCCGGACCCGGGGGTCGCTGCATGTGCGCCGGTGTGCTATGGGATATATTTTCCTCTGTTTCCTACGGAATGTCAATAAAAAAACTGTGAATTTTTGCAGTCCTGCTACAGGAGGCACTGATGAAGGTCCTCCCGCTCGATTCCCTGGCGTTCCATCAGCGCAAGAAGCCTCTCCCGCTCCTGCGGCGGCGCGCACCATGCCAGTCCGCAACCTGCCGATATCTCCCTTGGGACCGGGATGAGCCTTCCCGGGACATCCTGCTCCCGGCATGCCTTCTCCATCGCCATGGCATCCGCCGTAGTATGAAATGTGACTACCAGTTTCTGTTCCTTTTTCCTCATGTCAGCCTTCTTCCCGCCGCTTTTTTCCGCCCTTCTTTTCGCCCCTTTTTCATCCTTGCACCGCTACCTGCGTGCCAGTTCTTCCACCGCATGAACTGCGGCGTCGATTTCCTCTTCCGTATTATAGTAAGAAAAGCTGAACCGCACCGCGCCCTGTGTCTCCGTCCCCAGCGCCCGGTGCATCAGAGGCGCGCAGTGCGCGCCCGGACGGGTCACGATGCCATATTCCATATTCAGCGCATCGCTTACTTCAGAAGAGTCATAATCCCGGATATTGAGCGCCACGATTGCCGCCCGTCTCCGGGTGCTGAAATCTCCGTACACGCGGACGCCCGGAATATCGGAAATCCCATCATAAAAGCGGAACATCAGCGCCAGCTCTCTTTCTCTTATCCTCTCAAGCCCCGTCTCCTGCAGCCAGGAAACTGCCGCACCCAGCCCCGCTATCCCGTGACCGTTGAGGGTTCCGGCTTCCAGGGCAGTCGGCATCTGCGACGGATGACGGGAATTGTATGTGTCCACACCACTCCCCCCTGAGAGCAGAGGACGGATGCGGACACCTGTGCGCACATACATACCTCCGGTCCCCTGGGGACCGAGCAGCCCTTTGTGCCCGGTAAAGCAGAGCACGTCAACCCCGGTCTTCTGCACATCGATATCCCATACGCCCGCTGTCTGGGAGGCGTCTGCCACAAAGAGCAGTCCGTGCTTTTTTGCGATGGCGCCCACCCGGTCAATCTCAATCCGGTTTCCGGTCAGATTGGAAGCGTGGGTGCAGACGATAGCTTTTGTCTCTTCCTTTATGGCGCCTTCCAGTTCTTCGTAAGAGATATTTCCCGCCTCATCGCATCCGAGTATCGTAAGCTCCGCGCCTTTTTCCTGACATTCGTACAGGGGGCGCAGCACGGAATTATGCTCGAGCACCGTGGTGATGATATGGTCGCCGGGCACAAACAGCCCTTTCAGAGCGATGTTCAGACTCTCCGTCGAATTTGCCGTAAAGACGATGCGGGACGGCGATTCCGCATGAAACAGCCCGGCGAGCTTTTCCCTTGTCCCATAGATGACCCGCGACGCATCCAGGGCAGGAGCCGAGGCTCCTCTCCCGGCATTTCCCATCCGGTCAAATGCGGCGAGGACCGCCTCCCTGACACAGTCCGGTTTCTGCAGTGTGGTCGCCGCGTTATCCAAATAAATCATCTCATCTCCACCTTCCGGCGAAGGCGGATGCCGGGATTCTCCGCACCGCTCTCCGCCACCCTGCCGACAACCGATATTTCCGTTCCAAGTCCCGCCCGGCGCAGCGCCTGCAGCATTGCTTTCGCCTCATCTTCCGGCACGGCGAACAGAAGTCCGCCGGATGTCTGCGGGTCGCTGAGCAGGTCTACCCAGACTTCCTCCACATCTCCCGCATCCAGAATGTCCTTTACATGCCTCTGGTTCCGGTATGCGCCGCCTGGTATCAGTCCCATTTCCGCATATTCCCGCGCTCCCTGCATGAGCGCGATGCCGTCCACGCCGATTTTCACCACCGCGCGGCTTGCCCGCGCCATCTCCCCGCAGTGTCCCAGAAGTCCGAACCCGGTCACATCCGTACATGCATGGACCGTGAACTTCTGCGCCGTCTCTTTCGCCTTCCTGTTCAATGTCGTCATCACACGGATGGCTTCTGCCTCCGACTCCAAAGACGCCATCTCCGCCTTGACCGCTGTGTTGACGATGCCGCTCCCCAGCTGTTTCGTAAGGAGCAGCACGTCCCCCTCCCGGCATCCAAAATTCCGGTATATCCGGTCCGGGTGGACAAGCCCTGTCACGGACAGTCCGTATTTGGGCACATCGTCCTGGATGGAATGTCCGCCCACGAGCACCGCACCGGCTTCTTTTACCTTATCCGCCCCGCCTCTTAAAATTTCTCCCAGGATATCCGCGTCCAGATTTTCCGGGAAGCATACGATATTCAGGGCAATCTTCGGTTCTCCGCCCATGGCGTACACATCGCTCAGGGCGTTTGCCGCCGCCACCTGCCCGAAGGTGTACGCATCATCCACCACCGGGGTAAAGAAATCCAGCGTCTGTATCACCGCTTTCTCCTCTGTGATGCGGTATACTGCCGCGTCGTCCGATGTCTCGAATCCGACGAGCAGATCCTCATCTTCAAATCCGGGGAGGCGCTCCAGCAGACGCGAGAGGGTATCCGGTCCGATTTTCGCTGCACAGCCGCCGTGCTTTGCAAACTGTGTCAGCCGAACTTTTTCCTGCATGTCCATTCTTCCTCCGCTCTCCATATTTCAACGCAGCTTTACGGACGTATCACGCTCATGGCATTCTGGAGGGTCTCCACAATGCTGTACATATTTGTCACGCTCCCGATTGCCAGCTGCTCTTTGATGCCGTAGTAATCCAGGCAGGTCCCGCATGTCAGTATCTCCACGCCCTGTTCTTCCAGCGTCTTTAAGTCTTCCAGGCTCTCCGAGCCCCGGACTGTGAGCCTTGCCCCGCCGTTGTAGAACAATATCTTATCCGGAAGGACGTCCAGCTGGGTCAGCGCAAAGAGGAAGCTCTTCATCAGGATATGCCCCAGCTCCTCACTGCCCTCGCCCATGCGGTCCGACCCTACGGCGACCACGGTGCCGACACAGGTGGCGCATCCTTCCCCGGAAGCTACCTGTCCGGCTTCCGCGTTCGCGCCTGCTCCGCTCTGTCCGCCGGTTCCATTCTTTCCGCCGGCTCCGTTCTTTCCGCCGGCTCCATTTTTTCCGCCGGCTCTCTTCAGCCTCTCCGCTGCTTCTTCTCCCACGCGGATGAGCACCCGGTACTCCTTTTCTCCCAACTGCTCCGTCTCTGCGGAAGCGCCGGAACTTCTTGCCATCTTTGTGACATTTTTCATCGCTGTCTCGTTGTCCACGAGGACCTCGATTTCTCCCACACCGCCAAGTTCTGTCAGCGCTTTCTTTGTCTTGACGACCGGAATGGGGCAGATATCGCCCATCGCATTGACTGTTATCACTTTGTTTACGCTCCTTTCCGCTTCTGATGGTCCCTTCTCCCTGTCCCGGGTCCGACCCGCAGCTTTGGAAGGGCTCTCTGTCTGTTCAGTATATCATATCCTTCCCGTCCCGCATACTGCTTTTTCTGGATTGCCCTGCCATGCATATCTGTGCTATAATCAGTTGAGTCTTAATAAGGAAATTCTGAAAGGATTCATACCATGTGGATTGCAGATAAGTGGAATGATTACGAAGTGATAGACTGCTCCAAAGGCGAAAAGCTGGAGCGCTGGGGCGATTATATCCTTGTGCGCCCCGATCCCCAGGTCATCTGGGACACTCCGAAGACACACCGTGGATGGAAGCACAAAAACGGGCACTACCACCGCAGCAAAAAGGGCGGCGGGGAGTGGGAGTTCTTCAGTCTGCCCAAACAGTGGCAGATTCATTACGGCTCTCTCACCTTCAACCTGAAGCCGTTCAGTTTCAAGCACACCGGTCTCTTCCCGGAACAGGCGACCAACTGGGACTGGTTCTCTGAAAAAATCCGCCGCGCCGAGCGTCCGGTCAAGGTCCTGAACCTCTTCGCCTACACCGGAGGAGCGACTCTGGCGGCGGCAGCCGCAGGGGCAGGCGTCACCCATGTGGACGCTTCAAAGGGCATGGTGTCCTGGGCGAAAGAAAACGCCGTCTCCTCCGGACTGAAGGACGCACCCATCCGCTGGCTGGTGGACGACTGTGTGAAATTCGTGGAACGGGAGATACGCAGGGGCAATACATACGACGCCATCATCATGGACCCGCCGTCTTACGGCAGAGGCCCCAAGGGTGAGATATGGAAGATTGAAGACATGATACACCCGCTCATCCGGCTGTGCACGAAAATCCTGTCAAAGGACGCACTGTTCTTCCTGGTCAATTCCTACACGACCGGACTGGCTCCGGCAGTGCTGACCTATCTGATAGCCACGGAATTAAAGTCCTGGGGCGGACATGTAGAATCCCAGGAAATCGGACTCCCCGTCACAGAGACCGGACTGGTGCTCCCGTGCGGGGCATCCGGACGGTGGGAGCGGTAGACGCAGCCCTTCCCGCCCGGAACACAACTTTTCTAAACTCTGATATGCCGCACCGAAAGGAGAAACTATGCCGCAGAACACAAAGCGAAAACTTGCCGAATACTATCTCTATTTTATGATGTACTCCATCCTCGGATGGATATATGAGGTCTTCCTTGAAGTCGTGGTATACCGCTGGGGATTCTCAAACCGGGGCGTCCTCTTCGGGCCATACTGCGTCGTTTACGGAGTGGGTGCGCTCATCCTGATTTTTACCCTGAGCGGTCTGCAGAAAAAGCGGCTGTACCTGGGGAAAATTCTTGTCACGCCGGTCTTTGTCTTTATCGGCATCGTCCTTGTCACCACCGTGGTGGAACTCATTGCCAGCTATATCATGGAGTTTACCCAGGGAGGCTGGCTGTGGGATTACACCCGCTTCTCATTCAACTTCCAGGGACGCATCGCGCTGAACCCCAGCATCCGGTTCGGCATCGGCGGCATGGTATTTCTCTATCTTCTGCAGCCGCTGTTCCGGAAACTGACGGACAAAATGTCTGATAAAGTGCTCTGCAGAACGGCACTGGTCCTTCTTGTCCTCTTCGCCGCAGATATCGTCTACACCTTCGCAATAAAATGATATCAGACGTGCAGCCTGTCCATAATTTCTCCGATGGGAGCGTTGATGGACAGTTCCGCACGCACCGCTCTCCCGGTGGATGACTTGTTGATAACGACCAGATGCCTTCCCCGGAAATAATCAATAAATCCTGCTGCCGGATACACCACCAGCGACGTTCCGCCGATAATGAGGGTATCCGCCGCAGCGATTGCCTCAACAGCTCCCCGTATCACGTTCTGGTCCAGCCCTTCTTCATAGAGGACCACATCCGGCTTGATGAGCCCGCCGCACCCGCACCGCGGCACGCCTTCGGCATCTTTTACATACTGCGCATCGTAAAACTTCCCACAGTCCATACAATAATTCCTGTGGATGCTCCCGTGCAGCTCCCAGACTGTCCTGCTGCCCGCCGCCTGATGCAGCCCGTCGATATTCTGCGTCACCACTGCCGTCAGCTTTCCGGCGCGCTCCAGTTCTGCCAGTTTCCGGTGTGCAGGATTCGGCTTCGCGTCCAGGCACATCATCTTTTCCCTGTAAAACTCGTAGAACGCCTCCGGATATCTCATAAAAAAGGTATGGCTTACCACCTGCTCCGGAGCGTATTTATACTTCTGATGATAAATCCCGTCCGCACTGCGGAAATCCGGAATCCCGCTCTCCGTGGACACGCCCGCGCCGCCGAAAAAGACGATGCGGCTGCTGTCGTCCAGAATGGCCTGTAACTGTTCGGTTTCTCTCTCATACATAGCGCCGTCCTCCTCTTCCCATCTGCTCTTTTATCACATCTGCTCTTTTATCACATCTGCTCTTTTATCACATCTGCGCTTTCATCGCACCTGCTCTTTTATCAGTCCGCCTTGAGATGTCCTCTCTCAATATGCTTTTCCATGATTTCCAGCATTTTTTCCCAGACGATTTCCGATGTCTCCGGGATGCGCTCGTTCCGCCTGCACACCTGGGACTTGTGAACGCCGTGCTCTGTCCAGCTCTTTCCGTCTGAGGCATCGTTTAAAAGAAGGGGCTGGAAATTATCCAGAAGATGCGCGAACTTCGCATCCGGCGTCTCATATGCCTCGAACTCATCCCACAGCGCGCGGAAATATGCTCCCTGGTCCTCCGGCAGAAGTCCGAAGATGCGGTCCGCCGCTTTCACTTCCCGGTCGCGCTTCGTCAGGGCTCCCGCCGCATCGTACGCATAGGTGTCTCCCGCGTCAATCTCCACCAGGTCGTGTATCAGTACCATGACCATCACCTTCGTGAGGTCCGCCTCTTCTTCCATATGCTCCTTTAAGAGCACCGCCGCAAGCGCCAGATGCCAGGAGTGTTCCGCATCATTTTCCTTTCGCTGTCCGTCTGAAAGATACGTCTGCCGGAAGATGTTCTTCACCTTGTCCACTTCCACGATAAAGCGTATCTGCTGCTCCAGGCGCTGCCGCCGGATATCCCCGGATACTCTGTCCATGTCCCTCATCTCCGTTCCTTTTTTCTATGGTATCTATTGTATCACAAATCCGCGGAAGTGCAAAAAGAGTTCCCCGAAGGGAACTCTTTCGGCTTTTCCGTATTCTTTTTTGCATCCCGGATATGTCTTACAGAACGACCTTGCCGCTCTCCTCGCCGTTTACTACATAGTAAGCAGCGGACTCTTCCGGTTTCAGGTAAAGCTGAACGTCTTTAATCTCGTCGATGTTCTTTCCGAGGTCGTAGGTCCAGATATCTTTCACCTTCTGGATGATTTCTTCCTGGGAATACTCTTTTCCGGCAAACTGCAGGAACATCTCTGTCTTAATCTCAGCCTTCTTTGCAGCTGTCTTCCTTGTAGTTGTCTTTGCAGCCGTCGTCTTCTTCGCTGCTGTTGTCTTTGTTGCTGCTTTCTTTGTCGTTGTCTTCTTTGCAGCTGTCTTCTTTGCTGTCGTCTTCTTTGCAGCCGGAGCTTTCTTCTCCTCTGCCGCAGGTGTATCTACTAAAACTGCCGCTTTTGTCTCAAGCTTCTTCGTCGTGTCCTTCTTTGTCTCGATTGCCTTTGCAGCCTCGACCTTTGTCTCCTTTGCCGGCTCTGCCTTCACTGCTTTTTCTGCTGTCTTTGCAGTAGCCTTTGCTGCTGTTGTTGTCTTCTTAACTGCCATAATACTTGTCCCTCCTAAAATAACACACCAAGTATTTTCTGGCTGCGGTTTTGCACCGCGCCATTTAAAACTCAACTCAATCCTTAAGTTCCATAGGGGATTGTACCTCATTTCACAAAAAAAAGCAAATTTTTTTGTTTCCCCCAGTTCAGCCCATGCTTTGCACGTGCGTGGCAGGCATGCTCGCATGCCTGCACAAGCGGGCATATGCATGGAGTGAGCGCCTGTTCATGAGCAAAGCAGCGGCGTTAGCCGCAGTTAGCACGCCAGTGCGGCTTTGCGAATGGCGCGTGCTGAACGGATGCTTCCACACAGCGCCTGCGCTCCTACCGGTAGCCCCTGAAAAACTCTGCCAGCCCGGTCAGCGTTTTCATGAGAATCGGTATCTCCTCCTCATCCAGCCGTTCTATGACCGCCTCTGTCATCCTGCGGTGATATTCCCGGTGATGCTCATAAGCCTTCCTGCCCTTCGGCGTAAGGCTTAAGAACACGACCCTCCGGTCTTCTTCACTGCGCTGACGCTCCACGTATTTCTTATTTACGAGACTGTTCACGGAAGTCGTCAGGGAACCGGCGGTGATGCCCAGTTTCTTTGCCACTGCGGACATGGTGTTTTCTCCGGAAAGCCCCACTGCCTCTATGATGTGCATGTCATTGTTCGTGATATCCCTGAATTCCTCTGTGATGATTGCCTCTTCTTCCAATTTCAGGATTTCGTTAAAGAGATTGACCAGGATATCATTGATGGTATCATGTGGGTTCATCCGGATGCTCCTTTCTTCCGTACTTCCTCATAAACTTCAGTTTCTTTTGTATCAGGCGAACAATTCCTGCACTGCCTCCCGCACCGTATCAATCTTTGTCGCCTTCCATGCTTTTGCGCCGCAGAAGAGCAGCGCGTTTTCGATATTTCCTTTCACCGCATGAATCAGACCGTCTGTGATGCAGTAAGGTATCTCGGCCGGACTGCATTTGGACAGGCATCTGTGGCACGGACTGTGGGGAATTTTCTCCCCGCTCATCACCCGCTCCATAAACGGATTGAGGATGGCGCGTCCCGGCATGCCCACCGGGCTCTTTACGATGACGATGTCTTCTTTTGACGCGCGGATGTATGCCTCTTTGTAGCGGATATCCGCGTCACATTCTTCCGTGGTGACAAAGCGGGTCGCCACCTGGACGCCGTCGGCGCCGAGCTCCATGACGCGCTTCACGTCGCTGCTGTCATAAATCCCGCCAGCCACTACGACCGGGATGTCCACGCCGTATTTTGCCCTGTATCCTCTGACGGTGCGGAGGATTTTCTGTATCTCCTCCCCGTAAGACTCGGGCGTATATTTCGCCAGCTCTTCCTTCCGAAACCCAAGATGTCCTCCGGCGAGCGGCCCCTCTATCACGACAAGGTCCGCTGTCCGCTTATATTTCCGGTCCCAGTATTTCAGGATGACCTGCGCGGACTTATCCGTAGATACGATGGGGGCAATCTTCGTCCGGCTCCCTGCGGTCAGTTCCGGAAGTTCCGTCGGAAGTCCCGCTCCCGATATAATAATGTCCGCTCCCGCCTTCACAGCAGCTCTGATGTGCGCTGCATGTTCTTTTAAGGCGGTCATCACATTATAGCCGATAATGCCGTCAGGAGAAATGGCTCTGGCTTTTTTCATCTCGCTTGCGATGGCTCTGAGATTCGCCTTTTCCGGAGCAGTGTCAAAATCCGCCTCCCGATATCCAATCTGCGCGGTAGAGATGATGCCTATCCCGCCTTCTCCTGCCACCGCACCAGCAAGCCTCCCGAGGCTGACGCCCACGCCCATGCCTCCCTGGATGAGAGGGATTCGTGTGAGCTTATCGCCGATTTTTATATTTTTCATCATTCTTTGACCTCATCACTTTCACAGTCCGGCATGTCCTGTCAAATCTGTCTGAATCTGGCATATCTCTTTTCCGTCAGCGCGGATGCGTCCATCGCCGTATACGTCTGTATAAATCCGGCAATGCGGTCATCCAGGTCGCTGCAGACTCCGCTCATGGTCTCTGCCGTAAACACTTCCGGCTCCGGGATGACCTGCTCGATGACCCCGAGCTCCTTCAGGTCGCCTGCGGTCAGCTTCATGACTTCCGCCGCCTCGCTCGCCCGCTTGCTGTCCTTCCACAGGATGCTCGCGAATCCCTCCGGAGAAAGGACGGAATAGATTGCATTTTCCAGCATCCATACTTCGTCGGCGACTGCCATGGCAAGTGCGCCGCCGCTGCCGCCCTCCCCGATTACCACAGAGAGCACCGGGACTTTCAGCCCGGAAAGTTCATAGAGGTTTCTTGCGATTGCCTCTCCCTGCCCCCGCTCTTCTGCTTCCAGCCCGCAGAATGCACCCGGCGTATCTACGAAACAGATAACCGGTCTTTTGAACTTCTCCGCCTGCTTCATCAGGCGCAGCGCCTTCCGGTAGCCGTCCGGAGAAGGCATGGAGAAGTTGCGGTCCAGATTTTCCTTCGTTGTCCTGCCCTTTGCCTGAGCGATGACGGTCACCGGGATTCCATGGAAACGGGCAATGCCGCCGACGATGGCATGGTCGTCTTTAAAATACCGGTCGCCGTGGAACTCAGTAAAACCGGTAAACAGTGCGTCGATGTAATCAGTCCCCACCGGGCGCTCTTTTCCCCGGGAGCGCTGCACCCGCTCCCATGCCGGCATGGATCCTTCCTGCTGTGCACCGTCTGCACTTTCCTGCCGTGCACTGCCTGCGCATTCCTGCGGCAGTTCCGGATTTTCCTGCCGTGTGCTGTCTGCGCTCTCCTGCGCCGCAGATTCCATATGTTCCTGTCCTGCGCCGGCTTCCGAATTCATCCCGACTTCCGAATTCATCCCGGCTTCTGAAACCATCCCGGCTTCTGCGCTGTGCATCTTCAGGATGTGGGAGAGGACTTCTTTCTGCTCCTCTCTCTCCACGATGCGGTCGATGAACCCGTGCTCCAAAAGGAACTCGGAACGCTGGAATCCTTTCGGCAGCTTCTGTCCGATGGTCTGTTCGATAACCCGGGGACCTGCAAATCCGATCAGCGCTTTCGGCTCTGCGAGGATGATATCTCCCAGCATGGCAAAACTCGCCGTCACACCCCCGGTGGTCGGGTCCGTCAGCACGGAAATGTAGAGCTGACCCGCGTCGCTGTGCCTTTTGAGGGCTGCGGAAGTCTTCGCCATCTGCATCAGGGAGACGATTCCCTCCTGCATGCGCGCGCCGCCGGAGCAGGCAAAGATGATGACCGGAAGTTTTTCTTCCGTCGCCCGCTCTACCGCGCGGGTAATCTTTTCCCCTACAATGTGCCCCATGCTCGCCATCATAAATCTTCCGTCGCAGACCGCCATGACTGCCGGGCTTCCGTTAATCGTGACTTTTCCCGTCACGACAGCCTCATTCAGGTTCGTCCGCTCTTTCAGATGGGCGATTTTCTCCTCATATCCCGGAAAATCCAGCGGATTGACAAAATCCATCTCCTTATCCCACTCTTCAAAGGAGCCTTCATCCGCTATCATCTCAAACCGCCTGTACGCATGTACGCGGAAATATCCGTGACATTTCGGACAGATGTAATACCCGTTCTTTACATCCCCGGCAATGATTGCCGCGCCGCACTTGTTGCATTTGCGGAGAAGACCGCTGGGCACTTCCGGACGGGAATGCCGCAGCGCGATATAATGTGCGCGGGTATTCGTTTTCTTAAACATATCTTTCAGATTCATTCAGATTCCTCCCGGCACTGGTTCTGTTCTGACATGTGCCCGATAAACTCGATATCGATATCGCCCGATATGAAATCCGGATGGTTCAATATCTCATACTGATAATCTACATTTGTATCGATTCCCTCGATGATGACTTCCCCGAGGGCGCTGCGCATCTTGCGGATTGCCTCGCTGCGGTTCTTCGCGTGCACGATGAGCTTCGCCAGCATGGAATCATAGTACGGCGGGACCGTGTATCCGCTGTATATCGCGGAATCAATGCGGACGCCCTTGCCGCCCGGCAGATACATATCCGTGATGGTCCCGGGGGACGGGCGGAAGTTCTTTGCCGGATTCTCCGCATTGATACGGCACTCGATGGCATGTCCTGTGATATGCACATCTTCCTGGCGGCAGCTCAATTCCCTGCCGTCCGCAATCCGTATCTGCTCTTTCACCAGGTCGATTCCGGTCACCCATTCGGTCACCGGATGCTCCACCTGTATCCGCGTGTTCATTTCCATGAAATAAAAATTCCCGTTTTTCTCCAGCAGGAACTCGATGGTCCCTGCATTGGTATAATGCGCCGCCTTCGCCGCTTTCACAGCCGCCTCGCCCATTTTTTCGCGAAGCGCGGGCGTCAGTGCGACAGACGGGGATTCCTCGATCATCTTCTGGTGGTTCCTCTGGATGGAACAGTCGCGCTCACCGAGATGGATGACATTTCCATGCTCATCCGCAAGAATCTGGAACTCGATATGGCGCGGGTGCTCTACGAAATGCTCGATGTACATGGTATTGTCGCCGAATGCCATCTGCGCTTCCTTCTGAGCGGTATTGAAGCTGTTCTCGAATTCATCCGGTGTCTGAGCGACACGCATGCCTTTTCCGCCGCCGCCCAGCGCAGCCTTGACGATAACCGGATAGCCGATCTCCCCTGCGATGTCCGCGCCGGTTTTTGCATCGAAAACAGGCTCTCTGCTTCCCGGGATGACCGGAACGCCGGCTTTTATCATCGTATTTCTCGCCTCGGATTTATTTCCCAGACTCTGTATCACCTGGGACTTCGGTCCGATAAATGTGATATTGCACTGCTCGCAGAGTTCGGCGAACCTGCTGTTCTCTGAGAGGAATCCGAATCCCGGATGGATGGCGTCTGCGCCGGATATCACGGTGGCGCTGATGATATTCTGCATGTTCAGATAGCTCTCCGAAGACGGAGCCGGTCCGATGCACACCGCTTCGTCTGCAAGCTGGGCATGGAGGGCGTCCCGGTCGGCTTCCGAATAGACCGCTACGGTCCCGATGCCCATCTCACGGCACGCACGGATGATGCGGACCGCTATCTCACCGCGGTTTGCAATCAATATTTTCCCTATCATCTTTTCCTACTCTCCTACCATGAAGGTCAGCTCTGCGCTGACGACTACCCTGCCGTCCACATATGCCGTCGCCTGTCCGACGCCGACCGGCCCTTTGCTTTTGATAATTTTCGTCTCCAGTTTCAGGGTGTCTCCCGGCATGACCATGCCTTTGAACCGGCACTTCTGCACGCCGCCGAAAAATGCGATCTTCCCCTGGTTCTCCGGCATGCTCAATATCGCCACCGCTCCGGTCTGCGCCAGAGCCTCGAGGATGAGCACGCCCGGCATCACCGCTTTCTGCGGGAAATGTCCCCGGAAGAAATCCTCCCGGTATGTCACTGCCTTATATCCCACCGCATACTGTCCCGGTTCGTAATCCTCAATCCTGTCGATGAGGAGGAACGGATGTCTGTGGGGAATGATGTCTTGAATCTGTTCTACTGTTAAACTGTTCACTTCTGCTGCCTCCTTCTTCCGTCTGCACGCGGACTAGCCTATTACGAAGAGCGGCTGTCCGAATTCAACGCCCTGTCCGTTTTCTACCAGAATTTCTTTGACGGTGCCTGTGAAATCGCTTTCAATCTCGTTCATGAGCTTCATCGCCTCGACGATTGCCAGCACCTGACCTTCTTTTACGCTGTCACCGACTTTTACAAAGGGCTCTGCATCTTCTGAGGGAGCCGCATAGAATGTCCCTACCAGCGGAGATTTCACGATATTACCGGCGGGCAGAGCGCCTGCCGCATCCGGAGCCTGTTCTGCCGGTGCCGCTGCCGGAGTTGCCATAACTGTCGGAACTGCCGGGGCTGCCGGCGCCTGTACTCCCATCAGCGGTCCCGGAAATGGAGCGGGCGCTGCCGGCATAACTGCCGGAGCCGGGACCGGAGGTGCCGGCGGAACAGCCGTATCGCCTGTTTTTTTCAGAGAGAGCTTTACGCCCTCTTCCTCATATTTGAATTCTGTCAGTTCTGAGCCGGAAACAGCTTTCACTAATTCCAGTATCTGTTCAACCTTCATTGCCGCACCTCTTACCCTTCATACTTCTTTAATAACAGTGTTGCGTTATGTCCGCCGAATCCGAGGGAATTCGTCAGTACATAATTGATTTCTTTCTCCATCGGAGCGCCTACGGTATAGTTCAGGTCACACTCTTCGTCTACCTGTTCTGTGCCGACGGTCTGATGGATGAATCCGTCCATGATGCTCTTGACGCACACAACGAATTCCACGCCGCCTGCTGCCCCGAGAAGATGACCGATCATGGATTTTGTTGAATTGATCTGTACATTTTTCGCCGCATCACCGAGGGCATACTTGATGGCTCTCGTCTCAAAAAGGTCGTTATGGTGGGTGCTTGTGCCGTGTGCATTGATGTAATCAATCTGCTCCGGCTCCACGCCTGCCTCCTGCATCGCCAGCTTCATCGCCATGCCTGCGCCCTCGCCGCTCTCCTCCGGGGAGGTGATGTGATAGGCGTCGCCTGTGGCGCCGTATCCCGCAAGCTCTGCGTAGATATGCGCACCACGCGCTTTCGCATGTTCCAGTTCCTCCAGCACCACAATGCCAGCTCCTTCTCCCAGCACGAATCCGTCTCTGTCCTTATCGAACGGTCTGGATGCGTGCTGCGGGTCATTCGTCGTAGAAAGCGCCGTCAGCGCTGTGAATCCCGCAATGCCGGTGGGGCATACCGAGGCCTCGGTTCCCCCTGCAACCATCACATCCGCATCGCCGTACTGTATCGCGCGCAGTGCGTCTCCGATACAGTGGGTGCCGGATGCGCAGGCTGTCACCACATTTGTACATTTTCCTTTCAGCCCGAGCTGGATGGAAATATTTCCCGCCGCCATGTTGGATATCATCAGCGGGACCATCAGCGGATTTACCTTGTTCGGACCTTTCGTGATAATCTTCCCGTAATTTGTCTCCACGCACTGGAGGCTGCCGATTCCGGAACCGACGATTACGCCGACCCGGTACGGATTTTCCTGCTCCATATCGATGCCTGCATCTTCAAACGCCTCTTTCGCGGCAGCTACGGCATACTGGGAGAAAGGCTCCATCCGCTTCGCCGCCTTGAAGTCCATCCGCTCTTTTGCGACAAAGTCTTTCACCTCAGCTGCAATCTGCACTTTATAATCCGAAGCGTCGAACTTTGTGATTGGTCCGATGCCGACCTTTCCTTCCCTGATACCGGACCAGAACTCCTCCACCGTATTCCCGATCGGCGTCACTGCTCCAAGTCCTGTCACCACAACTCTTCTTTTCATCTCAATAAAAAACCTGTCCTTTCCAAAACATCCGACCTGCCCAGCTCGATTCCGCTCTGCTTCATCTAAGATGCAGGTCTCACTTAATTCACATCGCCATTCCGCCGTCTACGCACAGCACCTGTCCGGTGATATATCCGGCTCCGTCCCCTGCCAGGAATGCCGCCGCGTTGGCGATATCTTCTGTCCCGCCGAATCTCCCAAGGGGAATCTGTGCCACAGCGCTTTCCTTTACCTTATCAGAGAGCACTTCCGTCATCTCCGTATTAATGAAGCCCGGCGCAATAGCGTTTACCGTGATGCCGCGGCTCGCCAGCTCTCTTGCCGCAGATTTCGTCAGTCCGATGACTCCGGCTTTCGATGCGGAATAATTCGCCTGTCCCGCATTTCCGAGCACTCCGGATACCGACGCCATATTGATGATGCGCCCGCCGCGCTGTTTGATCATCTGCCTGGCAGCAAAACGGATGCAGTTAAATGTTCCCTTCAGGTTCGTATCGAGCACCGCATCGTAATCCTCTTCCGTCATCTTCATCAGAAGACCGTCTTTTGTGATGCCCGCATTATTTACAAGGATGTCCACACGACCGAATGTGCCGATGATTTCCTGAAACATTTCCTCGCATGCATGGTAATCAGATACATTGCACTGCCGAATCTCCGCTGTTCCGCCGTTCTCCTCAATCTCTTTTTTTACTTCCTCCGCGCGCTCCCTGGAGCCGTTATAATTGATGACAACCGCCGCACCTTCCGACGCGAGCCGGATGGCGATGGCGCGTCCGATGCCGCGGGAAGCTCCCGTTACTACTGCTACTTTTCCATTTAACATAATTCACTTACCACCTTGTCTGCGTCTTCCCATGTGCCTACATTGTAAACTTTCACATCCCGGTTAATCTTGCGCATGAATCCCGCCAGCGTCCTTCCCGGTCCAATCTCCACAAACGTGTCCACGCCGTCGGCTATCATGTTCTCCACACTCTGCTGCCAGCGCACGGAAGATGCGACCTGCTTTGCCAGGAGCGCTTTTGTCTCCGAGATATCCGTCACGTACTCTGCTGTGACATTCGTCACGTAGGGAATCGCAAGAGGCGAAAGCTCCACGCCTGCAAGCACCTGCCCCAGTTCTCTCCCGGCTTCCTCCAGCATGGAAGAATGGAACGGTCCGCTGACATTGAGGGGCATCACCCTCTTTGCCCCGGCATTTTTCAGCTCTTCCGACGCCTTCTCCACGCTCTCTTTCCAGCCGGTGATGACAATCTGTCCCGGACAGTTATAGTTGGCGATGCTCACGCCGTCGATGGAGTCCACGACCTTCTCGATATCTTCCCCTGTCATGCCCAGCACTGCCGCCATTGTTCCTTTTCCGCCCGGCACCGCATTCTGCATGAGGATGCCGCGCTTTCTCACGAGCATGACAGCGTCTTCCGTGCTCATGCCTCCTGCGGAAGCGATGGCGCAGTATTCGCCCAGGCTCAATCCGGCTGTGACATCCGCCCTGAGCCCTCTTTCCCGCAGCACATGTTCCATTGCCATGCAGACCGTCACAAGCGCCGCCTGTGTGTATTCGGTCTGGTCCAGCTTATCATTTTCTTCAAAGCACAATGCTTTCATATCTATGCCCAGCAGCTCTGTCGCCCTGTCGATGACCTTCGCCGCTGTCTCACTCTGTTCATAAAAATCTTTGCCCATTCCGGCTTTCTGCGCTCCCTGCCCAGGGAACAGAAATGCAGTCTTACTCATAAAAACCTTTTCCTCCGATCAGCCCGTCTGTTTCCTTTACGAGCTTCTGTATCAGGTCATGGCATGACATCTTCTCTTTCACCATGCCCGCAATCTGACCTGCCATCACGCTTCCGGTCTTCACATCTCCGTCCACCACGGCTTTTCTCAGACCGCCGAGCGTCAAAAGTTCCAGTTCCTCAAAAGATGCGCCCGCCTGCTCTTTTGCCAGATATTCTTTTGTCATCTGGTTTCTTAAGGCGCGCACCGGATGACCGGTAGACCGTCCGGTCACTCTTGAGTCGATATCCCTTGCCTTGATAATCATGTCCTTGTAATTTTCATGAACCTGAGATTCATTCGTAACCACGAAGTGAGTGCCCATCTGCACGCCCTGAGCGCCCAGCATGAACGCCGCCGCGATTCCTCTTCCGTCCGCGATGCCGCCTGCTGCGATGACCGGAACGCTCACTGCATCTACGACCTGAGGTACGAGTACCATCGTCGTATTCTCTCCGATGTGTCCGCCGGCTTCTGTCCCCTCAGCCACCAGCGCGTCCGCTCCGCATCTCTCCATACGCTTTGCGAGCGCCACCGATGCAACAACCGGGATCACCTTTACTCCGGCTTCCTTCCACATCTTCATGTATTTTTCCGGGGAGCCTGCTCCTGTCGTAACGACTTTCACATCCTCCTCCACGATAACCTTTGCCACATCGTCCGCATAAGGACTCATGAGCATGATATTCACTCCAAAGGGTTTGTCAGTCAGCTTCTTTGCCTCCCTGACCTGTTCACGCACCCAGTCAGCCGGCGCACTTGCAGCGCCGATGAGTCCCAAGCCGCCGGCTTCGGATACGGCGGCTGCAAGATGATACTCAGCAACCCATGCCATTCCGCCCTGAATGATCGGATATTCAATTCCTAATAATTCGGTTACTTTTGTCTTCATACTCTACAACCTTTCTTTTTCTGAAATAAGCAGGTCTCCACCGGAGCCCCGCAGGATTTTCTGACTTAAAACAGTTTCAATGCCTTCGCTTATTTATGCGCCTCAAGATATTTGACGACATCGCCCACTGTATGAATCTGTTCCAGGTCTTCTGACGGGATTTCCACGTCGAATTCCTCCTCGAACGCCATGACCATCTCAAAAAGGTCCAGGGAATCCGCTCCCAGATCGTCCTTGAAGGATGTCTCCTCTGTGAGTGCAGCTGCGTCTGCGCCTAATGAGTCTGCTACGATTTCTTTGATTTTTTCTAACATGGTCTTCTTTTCCTTTCTTTCTTGAAAATATGTTTTATATTGTAATCCGGCCCTGCCGGTGATTACCCTGTTCGTTTCTCTTTTCTGCTCTCTCAGTCTTAGCGTCAGTGTACAAGGGGCAATACGGTCCTTGTACACTGACGCTACCATTCAAACAGGCATGCCGCCCAGGTCAGACCCGCGCCAAATCCCGCGGTCATGAGCTTCTGTCCTCTTTTCAGCATTCCACTGCGGTCCATCTCGTCGAGAAGGATGGGGACCGTCGCCGCGGATGTATTCGCATACTCTTCCAGGTTCATCGGGAATTTGCTGATATCTGTTTTCAGCCGCTTCGCCACTGCCTCAATGATTCTGCGGTTTGCCTGGTGCAGGACGAAGTAATCGATATCATCCAGTGAGGCATCTGCCTTTTCCAGCACCTCTTCTATGATTTCCGGCACCTTGCGGACCGCAAATTTGAACACGCCCTGACCGTCCATATGGATGAAGGACTCTTTTACAGCGCCGTCTTCCAGCTCCTTTTCCCAGCCTTTTCTGTGCCGGCTCAGACCTGTGAGCGCCGGACCTTTTTCCCCGTCCGAATGAGCTGCCATCGAGACCGGCGTCCCTTCCTCTGCCCGCAGAACCACCGCGCCTGCGCCGTCCCCGAACAGGATGCATGTCCCTCTGTCCGTCCAGTCTATCATGTTGCTCATGCTCTCCGCCCCGATTACCAGGACCGTCCTGCAGAAGCCTGCGCTGATGTACGCCTGCGCCGCATTGAACGCCAGCACGAAGCCGGTGCATGCGGCATTGATGTCGTAGCCGGATGCATACGTCGCTCCGATCATCCGCTGTACCTCGCATGCGGCACAGGGATAGACCGTCTCAGAAGAGGAAGTCGCCAGCAGGATCATGTCTATCTCGTCCGGCTTCACGCCGCTTCTCTCCAGCGCGCGCATCGCCGCCTGCCCTGCCATGTAGGATGTCGTCTCCCCGTCGATGATATGCCGTTTCCCGATTCCTGTCCTCTCGCGTATCCATGCATCGTTCGTGTCCACGATGCGCGAGAGGTCATCGTTGTCCATCACGCGAGCCGGCACATATGAGCCGGTTCCACATATTTTTCCAACCATTTTCCTTCTCCTGAGTCCTGAATCTGCAACAGTCCTTTCTGGTTCTTCCACGGGACCTGTAACAGAAATTACTTTGAGTCTTAAATACTTTGACTCTCAAAGTATAACACGATAAAAGCATTTGTCAATACGTATCTGTAATAAATGTGTAACATTTTTTGCGCCCTTTTATCCAAAAAGAAAGCGGTGGCTGTCCGGTCCATAATCACCGGACAGCCACCGCTTTCTTTTTATCTTCTGATCATTCTATTTTATTCTTCTTTTCCTTTACCATTTTGCTCAGTGCATACAAGACAAGGAAACAGATAAATATCATCGGAAGTCCTGTCAGCACGCTCGCCGTCTGCATCGTATCCAGCCCTCCGATACGGGTCAGTGAAAGAGCAAATACCACGAACACAACGGACCATACTACGCGGTTCCATCTGGCAGGCTCCTGATCGCCCCTGAGATTTTTACTTGTGACAGAAGCAAGGATAAATGCCGATGAATCAATCGTTGTTGCCATAAATATAATTGCAACCACGCAGAACAAGATGGAAAGGACATCCGCAAATGGAAGCGTATTCAGGATTGCGATTACCGCCTCTTCTTTGCCCTGTGTGTTCAGGATATGCACCAGGTCTACTTTTCCGCTCAGCTGAAGGTCCAGAGCGTAGCATCCCAGGACCGAAAAACTCAATACACATCCCAGGGAACCATACCCGATCATCCCCAGTATCACCTGACGGATTGTCCTCCCCCTTGAAATCCTTGCAGTAAACAGCCCCATGATTGGAATATACGAAAGCCACCAGCCCCAGTAAAATATCGTCCACTGCTGAGGAAATCCACTTTTCCCAAAAGGATCAGTGTACGTGCTCATCCGGAAGAATTCTTTTGCATAGAGACCAATGCTGTTTAACTCCACATCCAGGACTCTTCCCGGTCCGGCAAGCAAAAAGACAATCCCGATAAAAAGAACCGCAATATAAATATTAATATCACTCAGAATTTTGATTCCTTTATCCAGCCCTCTCCACACACTGGTCGTAAAAATCGCAAACCAGAGGAGGAAAACCGCTGTCAACAGTCGTCCGTCATTTGGGATATGGAACACATTGCTGACCACCCTGCAGATTAAAGGCGCTGATATCCCCATTGATGTCCCGATTCCGCCAAGTACGGCAAAGACTGTAAAAATATCAATCATTTTTGATATCCAGCCTTTTTTCTTCCTGGACAGCGTGCAGATATCACCCAGCCTGACAGATTCCCTTTTTTTCACATGCATCTGATACGCGATCGCCACTGCTGCCGGAGCATAGAACAGCCATGCACTCGGTCCCCAGTGGAACTGCCCGTACATATGTGCATATTCGTAAGCCTGCACAGATTGCGCCTCAATTCCAAATGGAGTACTCGTCAAATAATAGATTGGTTCGATAAACGAAAAAATCATCAGTGAACTGGCGATCCCCGTACAGAACATCATTGACATCCAGCTGAAATCGTTATATTCCGGTTTTTCGCCTTCCGCACCCAGGACAATCTTCCCATATCTGCTAAAAGAAAGCCATATAAGGAAAGCCACGAGTGCAACATATATAATCACATAAAGGAATCCGAGGTCATATTCCATAAAATGCAGCATCTGGTCAACGATAATCTCGCTTTGCTCCGGTGCGGCCAGTAAAATCAGTATCACAATAATACTTACCGCAATAGATATCAGAAAAATCGGTCTGTCAATTCCTTTGAGGATTTTTTTCACATACTCTCCTCCTTTTATCTGTATGATTTGCGCAGTATCTCCATCACTCTTTCCTTTGACAACGGTTCCGGTTCGATTTCAAACAGCTCGCCGGCAAACTCCATTG
>DXAL01000040.1 GCA_019117125.1 Candidatus Mediterraneibacter merdipullorum | reverse complement strand
CGCTAAGTGCTCGTACTCAGTCGCCTGGTAAGCTCGAAAGGACCTCGCTAACGGCGGCGACATGGATCGCACGTAAGCGACCAAAAGACGGTCGCTAAGTGCTCGTACTCAGGCGCAGTAGCCAAGTGGTAAGGCGTGGGACTGCAACTCCCTGATCACCGGTTCAAATCCGATCTGCGCCTCTTAGGGGAAGCTCCAATCCGGAAGATGGATGGGGGCTTCTTTCGTTTTCTCAAACGATGTTTGCAGGAGAATTATTATTGTGATACACTGCAAGAAGGGAAATACAGCCGAAAAGGGACATCCGGCAGGAAATACAAGAGGGTGGATTGCAGTGGCAGGAATCAAAGATGTGGCGAAACGCGCGAATGTGGGCGTCGGCACGGTATCGAGGATGTTGAATAACAGCGGGTATGTAGCGGAGGCGACGAGGAAGAAGATTGAGGTCGCCATGAAGGAGCTGAACTACACGCCGAATGAGCTTGCGCGGAATCTCTATCACAAGCGGACAGGCATCATCGCAGTGCTCGTTCCGAATGTCATGAATCCATTTTTCGCTGAGTTCATTGACTATGCGGAGGCGGAACTTTACAAGGCGGGCTTTAAGATGATGGTCTGCAATACGGCGAATGCGACCAATGCTGAACTGGAATATCTGGACATGCTGAACCGTCATATTGTGGACGGCGTCATCACCGGCGTGCATTCTCTGGATGTGGAAGAATATCAGAAGCTGAACAAACCAATCGTAGCGCTGGACCGTTATCTGGGCGAGCACATTCCGCTGGTGGCGGTAGACCACCGGGAAGGAGGGCGGCTGGCAGCAGAGGCGCTTATTCAGAGCGGCTGCAGGAAGATACTGCATTTCCGTGGTTCCGCAATCGTGAATTCGCCGTATCATGAGCGGCATATCGAATTCGAGCGCATTATGGAAGAGAACCATATCCCGACGTATACATATGATATGGAATGGAACCGCCTGGACCTGGAATATTATAAGGAAGTCGTGCGCGACGTATTCTCAAAAACAGAGGATTTCGATGGGGTATTTGCCGTTGACGCGCTGGCAATCGAATGTATGAATGCGACGATAAGAAGTCATCGGAAGGTGCCCCGGGATGTGAAGTTCGTGGCCTATGACGGGACATTTATCACGGAACTGTCAGAGCCCAGGATGACAGCTGTGGTCCAGCCGGTGGAGAGACTTGCGATGGAATCCGTGCGTCTTCTCGTGGAACGGATCAACGGGAAGGAATTTCATGACGAGAGCGTCCTCCTGGGGGTAAGGCTCCGTCAGGGAAATACGACGCTGCCGCAGCAGGAAAATACAGAAGGATAGAGGACGGGCACTCAAATTGTACAAATTCAAGATGCTGAAATTAGAAGTGTTGCACAAAAATCAAACAATTCCAGGAAATTTATTGACAAAGATGACAGTATGATTATAATAAAATTAAAGAAACATGGAACGCGTTCCACCACGGTGCAGAATTATCGCTTCCACTTTTTTTGCGGCGGAATGGAACGCGTTCCACAAGACAACAGATTCACAAAAAAGGAGGAGAAACATGAAAAAGAAAGTGCTCAGTATTTTGCTTGCAGCAACAATGGTAGCATCCATGGCAGCTGGATGCGGCAGTTCAGGAGAAGGTTCTTCTGACGGTGGAGACGGCGCGGCAGAAGAAGGCGGAGAAAACAGCATCACTGTACTCGTGGAGAGCGGCTCTCCCGCAGAAGCGCTCGCAAACGAGACGGCGGCAGATTTTGAGGAAGAGACAGGATGCAAAGTCATCGTAGATGCAGTTGCCTATACGGGAATGTATGACAAGCTCTCTACAGAGATAAAAGCAGGGGAAGCGGCGCACGATGTTGCCTGCATGGACTTCGTATGGCTGGCAGCATTTGCGGACGCCATCGAGCCGCTGACAGATGCAGATACAAGCGATTTCCTTCCGACGCTGGAAGAGAGCGGCACCATCGATGGCAATCTGCTCGGATATCCGATGTGGACGAACTGTAAGATTCTGATCTACAGAAAAGATATTATCCCGGAGGATAAAGTTCCTACAACATGGGATGAGTACAAAGCGGTGGCAGAAGAATATGCGACAGACGATATGTACGGAACGACGGTATTCGGAAGCGGTTCAGATGCGGTATGCTCTTATCTTGACTTTGTATGCCAGGCAGGAGCAGAAGGTCTTATATTTGATGCAGACGGAAATGTGGATGTGACATCACAGCCCTATGTGGATGCGATGAACCTCATGGTGGAGATGTCAAATGCAGACTATACGCCGTCAGATGCACTGGCAACGGCAGCGACAGAGTCCCAGGAACTCTTTACCAACGAGAAGACTGCAATGCAGATTAACTGGAGCCATCAGTATCCGGCAGCAGTAGAAGCACTCGGCGCGGACAAAGTAGGATGTGCACCGATGATCGCAGGCAGCGCGGGAATTGGGGCAACGACAGGACCGTGGTATCAGTGTGTGATGAAGAACTCTGCAAACAAAGAGATGGCACAGCAGTATGTAGAATATATGTATGACCACAATGCGGATTATATGGACCTCACCCTGAAGATTGCAGGAAGGACTTCCGTATATGAAGAAGCAGGTCAGGAAGCAGGCAATGAGCATACAACAGCAGTGCTCACGACACTGGAGTCTGCACAGTCACAGCCGAGACCGATGGTAACGACATGGGCACAGATCGAGGAGACTCTTATCGGAGTCGTAGAGTCCTGCCTTGGCGGAGCTGATGTAAATGAGACGCTGGAAGCAGCGCAGGCTGAGATTGAAGCGATCGGGAAATAAGGCGCTGTCTTAAGGAAGCAGAGAGTGACCTGATTTCAGAATGATTTGACTTGCAGAGGGCGTTCCCTGACGACATGACCTGAGGGGGACGCCCTCTGTTTAAAAAGGCGGTAGACATATGAGATTGATTTCGAGAAAAACATTATTGCTGTTCTTTTTGCCGGGAGCGGTATTTATGGGTGCTTTCCTGATATACCCGATCATCTCCATGCTCATCGACAGTTTTTATGAGATCGGCATTACCGGTGAAAAGACATTTATCGGATTTGAAAATTACATCCATGCATTTACGGCAGGCGGATTTTTAAAACAGTTGAGAAATACATTCGTATATATCCTCGTGGCAGTCAGCGTGGAGACGGTCATCGGACTTCTGTTCGCGCTGTTCTTTGAACTGAACTACAAGGGGAGCAAAGTGATACGCGCGCTGATGATGGCGCCTCTGATGATCGCGCCTCTGGTAGCCGGACTGACCTGGAAGCTGATGATGAGCTCCAGTTTTGGTATCGTCAACGAATTACTGACGCGCGTCGGCATCCTTGCGGACAGCAGCGACATCCTCTGGCTGGCGGATGCGAAATGGTCGCTTCTTGCATGCTGCATTGCGGATATCTGGCTGACGGTCCCATTCATGATGCTGATGTCCCTGGCAGGGCTCCAGGGTCTGGATTCCAGCATCATCGAGGCGTCCAGGATAGACGGTGCAAATATGTTCCAGCAGATTTTCTATGTGAAACTTCCCATGATAAAACCGGTGCTTCTGACTGCGCTCTCTGTGCGCATCATCGACGCGGCGCGTACCTTTGACATTATCTGGGCGATGACGGAAGGCGGTCCGAACAGTTCGTCAGAAACGCTGAGCATCGTGATATACAAGACACTGACAAGGTACAATGATATCGGATATGCAAGCGCGATGGCAGTCGTCTTTATCGCGGCGCTTGTTATTTTTACACTTGTATTTATGCAGAGTCTGTGGAACCCGAAGAAAAAGGCAAGCTGACAGCGGGAACAGGAGGAATAGAAATTGAAAAGAAAAGGTGAATTATTGAAAAGACTTGGGATTATCATATCTGTCATCCTGACCGTGTTCTGGCTTATTCCGTATATCTATGTCATCTGCTGTTCATTTAAGCCGGGTGCGGAAGTCATCGCAGTGCCGCCGAAGTTTTTCCCGGAAGTATTTTCCGTCGAAAATTTCACAGGGCTGTTTGAACGTATGGACGCGCTTCATTTCCTGATCAACAGCCTGACGGCCGCAGTGTGCAGCACGGTCATCGCCCTCATCCTCGGCTCTCTGGCAGCATATGCCATCCAGCGTTCCGGGGCAAGGCTTTCCATCGTGCTCATCGTGCTCATACTCTGCCTGAAGATGATTCCCACATCCAGTATCGTGGTCCCCATCTATGAGCTCATATGCGACCTGGGACTGTACGACACACAGATCGCGCTCATCATCGTCTACGCGGCTGTGAACATGCCGTTTGTCATGTGGACCATGCTCAGTTTCTACGAGGGCATCCCGACGACGCTGGATGAAGCGGCGTATGTGGACGGAGCCAGCAGCCTGCAGACCTTTGGCAGGGTCATCCTGCCCATCTGTACACCGGGACTGGCTACGGCATTTATCTTTACACTGTTCCTGGCGTGGAACGACTTCCTGCTGGCGCTGCTGCTGACAAGTACGAACGCCAAGACATTTACGGTAGGACTGGCGGGATTCTTATCTGCGTATAATCTGGACCTCGGACCGATGTGCGCAGGCGCATTCCTGTTCAGTTTCCCAGTCATGATCATATCGCTGGCGGCTCAGAGGTACATCGTACAGGGAATGACAGCAGGAGCCGTAAAAGGATAAAAACGGCAGCGGATGCGCGAAAGGCGAATATAGAGGAGTAGTTTATGTCGAGAGAAATCATGCAGGAAAGAATAAAACAGGCGGAAATCGAGACGGAGAAGAAGAAAGCGGCCGTGCAGGCGGGGAAAATGAGGCAGCACTACCACTTTATGCCCCGGATCGGGTGGCTGAACGATCCGAATGGACTGATATATTACAAAGGAAAGTATCATTTCTTCTATCAGCATAATCCGTACAGCGGATTCTGGGACTGTATGCACTGGGGGCACGCGGTCAGTGAGGACCTGCTCCACTGGGAGCATCTGCCGCTGGCGCTGGCGCCCAGTGAGGAGTATGATGATTACAGGAAAGGCGGCTGTTTCTCCGGGAGCGCCATCGAGCATGACGGGAAACTGTTCCTGATGTACACGGCAGCCGCCAACCACGGCGCAGGCAATCTGCAGACACAGTGCATCGCATACAGTGAAGACGGAATCCATTTTGAAAAATACGGGGGGAATCCGGTGATACTGCCGCCGGAGGGCGTGCCGGGACATTTTTTCCGGGATCCGAAAATATGGAAACATGACGGCAGATATTACATGGTGTGCGGAGCCGGACGCGACGACCGGGCACAGGCTCTCCTGTACCGGTCGGATGACATGCTGCACTGGGAGTATGTGAACGTGCTGGCGGAAAGCCGCGGCGAGTGGGGCTACATGTGGGAATGTCCGGACTTCTATCCGCTGGAAGACCAATACGTGCTCACCTGCTCGCCCATGGGGGCAGGAGACCGGAAAGCGGTCTACTTTGTGGGAGATTTCGATTACGGGACCGGCAGGTTCGACTGGACGGTGTCCGGGGAGATCGACTGGGGCATGGATTTCTATGCACCTCAGTCCTTCCTGACGCCGGACGGGAGACGGCTGATCGCAGCGTGGGCGAATGAGTGGGAATATATGCCCTTCTGGAAAGACTGGGGTCCGACCTACCGCGAAGGGTGGTGCGGATTTTTCAATCTGCTGCGGGAGGTGCGGATGCTGCCGGACCATACGCTGCAGTTTATGCCTGCTGCAGAATTAAAGGCGCTGCGCACAGATGCATACAGTCTGGACAGGCTGGATATCGGCGGGAACGCAGAAGGATTGAGAGCCGGGGACGGCGTGTCCTTTGAGATGCAGATGAAGGTCGATCTGGAGAAGACAACGGCAGAACGCATTGAGCTGGATTTAAGGTGCGGTGAGGGCAGGAAGACGCGGTGCACTTTTGACTTTGCAAAAGGGACGATGAGCGTGGACCGGTCCGGGTCAGACGGCTGGAGCGCCGGAAAGTCGGAAAGCGTTCTGTTCCTGAAAGGGAAAAAAGAACTGGATATCCACGTATTCTCAGACCAGAGTTCGGTGGAAATCTTTGCCGACCGGTATCAAAACAATCATGCAAATAATGTATATGCCGGCGACAGCCAGAACGGCATCCGAATACGGGCTGTCGGCGGAAATGCGGTCATCCGGGATTACCAGTCGTACGGGTTGAAAGACTGTGTCCGGTAGTATGTGAAAATGCAGAGAAGGAGAAGGCAGATATGGCTGGCAGGAATTATTATGACGTAACAGAATGGCATGTGGGGAATCCGTATGAGGATATCGGAGCAGTGATCAACAGCATCCTCTGCGATGTGAAAAGCCGCCAGAGTGAGACAGATGCAGAGGAAGGCGGGAAGCCCGGGGCGGTCATTTATATCCCGTCGGGAGATTATCATCTCCGCACCCAGGTTCTGATTGATATCAGTTATCTGAAGATCATGGGCTCGGGACACGGCTTCACCTCCTCGAGCATCCGATTCAATGTTCCGGAAGATGAATGGAAGGACCTCCATGAGCTGTGGCCGGGAGGCAGCAGAATCCTTGTGGACATTCCGCCTCGGGAAGGGGCAGGGGAAGAAGCCCGGGCGGCATTTTTTGTGAAACGCGAGGGAAGCCCCCGCATCAGCTCGGTGGAATTTGAAAACTTCTGCATTGACGGGCTGCATTTCGAGGACGATGGGACCGGCGAGCCGAATCCGGAGAATACGTATGTAAACGGAAAGACCGGAATCTATGTGGCAGGCGCCCAGGATTCCTTCCGCATCAACGGGATGGGATTCATCTATCTGGAGCATGCTCTCACGATTTATCATGCGGATGCGCTGAGCATTCATGACAACTTTATTGCAGAGTGCGGGAACTGTATCGAACTGCGAGGCTGGGGACAGGCGTCTAAGGTCACAGAGAACCTTATCGGAGCCGGATATAAAGGATACTCCATCTACGCTCAGAATTTCGGCGGGCTGCTGGTCTCATCCAATAATGTCTTCCCGCGTGGGAAGAGCAGTGTGCATTTTGAAAATGTGGCGCGCTCGACGGTCACCGGCAACCGGTTCCACTCCTTTTATCCGGGTATGCTCGTCCTGGAAGGAAACTGCGCGGAGAACCTGGTCTCTTCCAACCACTTCTACCGCTCAAGAGAGCCCTGGCCGCCGATGCGGATGCACGACAACGGGCTGGATGACCGCTATGGGCTTGCATATATCAGTGGAAATCACAATACCGTGACAGCGAATCATTTTTCCGAGATCATCGATAAGGAATATATCACGCCGGCAGGCGAGAAGCCGGTTATCATCCGAATCGCCGCCGGTCAGGACAACTATGTCTGTGCCAACCACATCGTGGCGCTCACGGAGGAGGCGGAGGAATCCAAAGAAGCTCAGGACTCCTGTTACTCTGCGCAGGTGGAGGCTATGCTGAGTACCTCCCGGGCAGAAGAAATCCGTGTGACGGCAGTGCTGGTGGAACCGGAGTCTACGCACAATACGGTGCTGGATACCGGGACCGAAGCCCAGTGTGAGCTGGACAAAAAGGCGAATGCATTCCGGGCTCTGCCGGGATTTGAGCTGTGATAAGACGGCGGATGCCAGAGAAATCAATGTTATAGAGGGACAGAGAAAAGGAAAGGGACGCTGCGGCGCATCGGATGCGCAGCAGCGTCTTTTTCCTTGGGCTTTTGCGGTCAAAAAAGGTATTCGTGTCTTGAAAACGGAATTGCCATCATTTGAGTTTTAGAATATAATAGCGTCAGTGTACAAGGGGCAATACGGTCGTTGAAGGGCTGATTTGGGTTCCTTCTGTGTTACTTTCCTTCCGCGTACGTCTCTGTACGCGTCAGTCAAGTGCCTTGAAGGGAACCCAAATCAACACCTTCACGACTCAAAGACTCCAACCGCAGGAATTTCGGCGATTTTCAAGGCAGACGATAGAGGCGTACTGAATGTACGCCGATTGAGGATAACACAGAAAATCACCGAAATTACGCGGTTTGGAGCGTGTTGCCCCTTGTACACTGACGCTACTATCATTAAAAAGTAGGAGTTGTATAAAAAGGCTGACCCATAAACGGGGGGGATTCACCTATGAAACAAGCTCTACACATCACGAACATCATTCTTTGCATCGCATCTGTGGCGGTCGGCATCCTGCTGCTTGTCTTCGGCGGACAGGCGGTCGGCATTCCGGCGTCGCTTTTCTATATCATAGGCGGTGTGCAGATTACGCTCGCGCTTCTCATGCTCTTTATCGGAGCTTTTCTGCCAAAGGATGCAAGGCACATCTCCAGGCGGGCGCAGGTGGTCTTAAAGATCGTCCTGCTGCTGGCGGCATTGGGAAATCAAGCTCCCGAGAATCGCGCTGCGTACGACCTTGCCAACGGGGAAGTGAAGCTGCAGCGTTTCTGGGAGCCTGCCTTTCCGCTGACATGGCTGTTTTTTGAGGCGGCGCTCTTCTTTTTCGTTCCGCAGTCAGGTGCCCTTGGCGTGACACAGGTTGCGGGACCGGGGCTGATGGCGCTGCTCTTCCTCAGTATGCTTTGCTGGAAAGTACTGGAGTACAGGGAGAAAAATATCTTCCGGTGGAGTTACGTGATAGTGCCAAGTCTGGTTATCGTCGGCATTTTCGCTGTGATCTTTCTCATCACATTTATCCAGGATTATCTGCGGGGGCCGTCCCTGAGAGAGGAACTGGCTGAGACAAAAACCGAGATACAGGAAACGCTGGACGCGTACCAGGAAGGCGCGGATGGAGAAGTGCCGGGCGCTGCAGGAACAGACGGCAGCGGGGTATCGGAGTATGCGGATTTGGATATAGAAGGAGTTGTGAAACTCGTAAAGTCAGACGCGGAAGGAGAACTGTATTACCGGTGGCTGGAAGGGGAAGATGATGTCTGCAGCATGGTAGTCTGGAGCGGGGAAAGCGAGGATGTTGTAGTCTACCAGTTCCGGGAGCACGACGGACTTTACGATTACATGACAACTTTTGTGTCCGGAACCATGAGCAAAGAAGACGTGGAGGGAAAGGAAGACGGCGTGATACCATAGACAGTGTGGCGCTGCAAGGCTGCGGGAAGTGTGACCGTATCAGGAAGGACCTGCGAAAGCAGGTCCTTCCTGATTATCGGATTGTCTTGATTCCATCTTCCCGGAACCGGATGCCGGTCTGCCGCCGCACTTCATCCATGACGCGGATGGCATCCACCGAATACCGGAGATACCGGTGGTCCACCTCGTTTCTTTCGACCAGACGGATGAATTCTGCAATCTCATAGACCATATTATTCGGAGCTGGAGTAAAGGGAAGCACTTCCCGCCTGCCGCCGTCCAGCGGGTCCCGGGAGCCGGTGCGCAGCCGGAGCTCAAGCTGTTCCGGCTTGCTGATATAGTCGATGAGGATGGAACCGTCCTCGCCCTGGATGACGCTGGGATTTACGGATGCGGATATTTTGGAATAAACTGCCTCCGCTGTCATTCCATCGTATTCCATGAGGATGATGCCGCTTCCGTCAAACCCGTTGGAGAGCTTTGTGGAAAAGGCTCTGACCTGTTCCGGCATGCCGAAGAGCCGGACGAGGGAGTGGATGCAGTATACGCCGATGTCCATGACAGCGGCATTGCCCAGGTCCGGATTGAACGCGTTCTGTACGATGCCCTGGCGGAAATCATCATAGCGGCTGGAATACTGGCAGAATTCAAAAGACGCCCGGCGGAGCGTGCCGATGCGGGGCAGATTTTCCAGGATGATATCAAAAGCAGGGTCGAAATCCGGACGCATTGCCTCCAGGAGCACGACGTTGTTCCTGCGCGCGCAGTCGACCATGGAGCGGACCTGCGCTTCATTGACTGCCAGGACTTTCTCGCAGAGGACGTGTTTTTTGCTGTTTAAAGCCTGCAGGGTCTGCCTGCAGTGGACTGCGTTGGGAGACGCCACGTAGACGGCGTTGATGTCCGATGCAAGGAAGCGGCCGTAATCTGTAAATACATGGGGGATGGCATGGCGCGAGGCAAATGCATCGCCAGTCTCCTGCCTTCTGGAATATACAGCGGTCACCTCGGCGCCGGGTACCTGTCCCGCAGCGGCGCAGAAGTCGTCGCTGATAAAATTTGTTCCTGTGATCCCAATCTTCAGACTCATACGTTTCTCCTTTGCTGTGTATGGGTTACCATCTGTTACCGGTAGAATTCCCGTGCTGCACGGATGAGATAGCCGGTGTCGTATACCCCGGCGGTCTCGTACGGCGAGTGCATGGCGAGCTGAGGCAGCCCGATATCCACGGTGTTCAGCGCGACCCGGGTGTTTGAGATATTTCCCAGTGTGGACCCGCCTGCCATGTCGGAGCGGTTGGCGAATGTCTGGACCGGCACCTGCGCGCTTTGGCAGATATCTCGGAACATGGCGGCAGAAACGCCGTCGGTGCAGTATTTCTGTGCGGCGTTGAATTTGATGACGATGCCGCCGTTGATATACGGACGGTTGGACGGGTCTGCTTTATCCGCGTGGTTCGGATGGACGGCGTGGGCGTTGTCCGCCGAAACCATCAGGCTGTCGGAGAGGTGGATGAGATAATCTTCCCGGTCCAGTCCGAGACAGCCGTAGATGCGTGTCAGGGTGTCGAGCAGGAAGGTGGAAGCGGCACCCTGCTTCGTGCCGCTGCCGACTTCTTCATTGTCCAGGACGCAGCAGACGGACAGGTATTCCCGGCATTTCCCGGTGAGAAATCCCTGAAGGGAGGCATATGCGCACTGCAGGTCATCCAGCCGTCCGCAGGAGATGAATTCCCGGCGGGCGCCCCATATGCTCGCTTTTTCCCGGTTGTAGAGGAACAGGTCATGACCGAGGATGTCCGATTCTTTTACCCCGGCAGCGTCTGCGACTTCTGCAAGGAACGTCCCCTTTGACGTCAGGTCCCCGTAGAGGGGGAGCATGTCTTTCTGGGGATTGTATTTGTATCCGTTGTTTGCCTCGCGGTTCATGTGGATGGCGAGGTTCGGAATCAGGACAAGGTCCCGGTCGATATCCACCAGTTTTGTCCGGAATGTTCCGGTTTCCAGGTCTTTTGTCACGACGCGCCCGGCGACGGACAGCGGTCGGTCGAACCAGGGGGCGCAGAGCATTCCGCCATAGCGCTCGACATTAAGTCGGATATAATGCCCGTCCGATTCCAGCTCCGGATTCTCTTTTACCTTAAAGGCAGGAGAATCGCTGTGGCTCGCGAAGATGCGCATGCCCCGGAACGGGTGCTCCGGGACGACGAATGCGGCGATGGACGAGCCGTTTCTTAGGACAAAATATTTTCCGCCGGAAGTTACCTGCCATTTCCTGTTTTCGCAGAGTTCCGTGAAGCCTTCTTTTATCAGGGCGGTCCGGATATTTTCCACGGCGTGGAAACTGGTCGGACTGCTCTCCAGGAACCGGGCAAGCGCCCGGGAGACTGCATGAGAGGCTGCTGCGGATTCCGGGGATGCCGGATGTTTTATATTCGTAGGTTCCATAAGATATCTGCTCCTCTTTTTTCTGTAGGCGTTAGCGTCAGTGGACAAGGTGCAACGACCGTACTGCTCCTTTGTACACGGACGCTAAACTCAGGATATAATCTGTGCCGGGCATTGTCAAGATGTATGCACGACAGAGGGCTCTTTACATTTTCCGGGGTCTTGCTTATACTGGGAGCATAAAGGAGCTGATGGCATGAGAATACTGATTGCAGAAGATGAAAAAGACTTAAACCGCATCCTGTCAGAGCGTCTGAAGGCAGAGCACTACAGCGTGGATGCGTGCCATGATGGACAGGAGGCATGGGAATATATCCAGAGCGCCGAGTATGACGCTGTCGTGCTGGATATCATGATGCCGGGAATGGATGGTGTGAGCGTGCTGAAGAAAATGAGGCGCGCAAACAACAGCACGCCGGTCATCCTGCTGACGGCGAAGGACAGCATCGAGGACCGGGTGGCAGGACTGGATGCCGGAGCGAATGATTATCTTGTAAAGCCCTTTGCCTTTGAAGAGCTTCTGGCAAGGATACGGGTGCTCTTAAGAAAACCGGCAGAGACGCCGGGCTCCTGCTACACGGTGGCAGACCTGGAAGTCCATATGGACACCCGGCAGGTGAAGCGGGGCGGGAAAGAGATACGGCTGTCCGGGAAAGAATTTGCCCTGCTGCGCTACATGGTTCAGAACGAGGGCATCGTGCTGTCAAGGGAACGTCTCGAACAGCATCTCTGGAATTTTGATTATGCGGGCGGGTCCAACGTAATCGATGTCTATATCCGGTATCTCCGCCGGAAGATTGATGAGGGACACGAACAGAAGCTGATCCATACGGTGCGCGGCGCAGGCTACGTGCTGCGGTCGGAGTGACCGGCAGAGAAACTGACAGAGAAGTTGACAGAGAAACCGGCAGACTGACCGTCATGGATGACAGACCAAGACAGATGGAAAGAGACAGGGAAGCAGGATGAAACGGATTTCACTGAAATTAAAACTTACATTATTATACACATTTTTCATGGCGCTGCTCACATGTGCCGCGCTGGCAATCCTCTTTTCGCTCAGCAGCAGGGAAGTGCTCTCCTCCGCCCAGGTGCGGCTTGAGGGAAGAGTCCAGGAGAGTGTGGAAAATGTCGTATCCAGAGGGGACGGACTGCGGGTTGACTCGGATTTTTATTCGGTCGTGCAGGACGTCTACCTCTCGCTGTATGACAGCAATCTGTATTTTTTGTACGGCAGGGTCCCTCATGGATTTTCTCAGCAGCCGGAACTTTCTGACGGGGAGCTGCGCACGATACAGGACGGAGGAAGAGAGTGGTATGTGTATGATATTTCCTGTCCTGTTTCGGAAGACCGTACGGTATATATCCGCGGCATCACATCCGTTACCGATGCGGAAGAGAGCTTTACGGTCACAGTGCGCTTTGCCCTGATCCTGCTTCCGCTGATGGTGCTTGCGACAGCAGTCATTGGCTACCGGTTTACGAGGCGGACGCTCCTGCCGGTGCGCAGGATGACAGATACGGTGCAGAAGATACGTGCGGACAAAGACCTTTCAAGGCGCATCGGGCTGACAGACGGGCGGAAAGATGCTGCAGAGAAATGCGCCGCAGCAGGAAGGGATGCAGCGGAGAAACCCGGCGCGGCAGGAAAAGATGCTGCGGTCGGGAACGGCCGCAGGCGTGCGCGGGACGAGATTTATGTCCTGGGGAGGACATTCGATGAGATGCTGGATGAGCTGGAAGAGACATTCCGCCGGGAACAGCAGTTTACATCCGATGCTTCCCATGAGCTCAGGACGCCGGTGAGCGTAATCCTGGCGCAGTGCGACGCCATGCTGGCAGAGGGAGACCGCTATGGAGAAGAACAGCGAAGCCAGATTGGGCTGATCCGGCGCAAGGCGGCAGAGATGGCGGAGATGATATCCCAGCTCCTTTTCCTGTCCCGGGCGGACCAGGGAAGGCAGCCGCTGAACCGGGAAGAAATCGACTTGAGCGAGCTGACCGCCATGATCGCGGAGGAGCAGCAGATGCTGGCGGATGCGGATGGAAGAGCCATCCGCGTGGAAACAGATATTGCTCCGGACATCCGGGCGTATGTAGATGAGACCCTCTATATCCGCATGCTGGGCAATCTTTTGTCCAATGCCATGACATACAGCCGGGAAGGCGGGCGGATAACCATCACCCTCCGGCAGGATGCGGATATGGTCACCGGAAGCGTAAAGGATGAAGGAGCCGGGATTGCCGCGGACGCCCTTCCCCGTATCTGGGAACGCTTTTACCAGGCGGACAACTCCCGGACAAAGGGCGGGCATTCCGGACTTGGGCTCTCCATGGTGAAATGGATTGCTGAGGCGCACGGCGGCGGCATCACGGCAGAAAGCGAGGAAGGAAAGGGGAGCACATTTACATTTCATTTTCCTCAAAATAAAAAAATGTGAAAAAAAGAAAGATTCTCATTTTCTTTTAATCTTTCTCTTATATAGTGGTATCAGAAAAACAAAACAAACAGAAAATAAGCAGACCACAAGAAAGGGGAAACGAAAATGAAGAAATTAATTATAGCAGCAATCATGACAGTCATGGCAGCAGGTGTATTCACAGGATGCGCGTCTCCGGCAGGAAACGCCGCTCAGAATAACGGCGGCAACGGAGCCCAGGGCAGCGGCGGGAACACCGTACAGGATGCAGGGCAGGGCACGGATGACAGCACCGCCCAGAACAGTGGACAGAACAATGCTCAGAATACCGCACAGAACGGCGGAGCAGCTTCCGGACAGGACATCGGACAGGATGGAGCTCTGGACGCGGCGCTCGCGGCAGCGGGAATCAGCGAAGCCGATGCGGCGAGGGTACAGGTTTCGGAAGACTTTGACGATGGAAGAAAAGTTTACGAAGTCCGTTTTGATGTAGGACAGACGGAATATGACTACGAAATCCAGGCGGCGGACGGACAGGTGCTGAGTTCGGATGTGGAGCAGAACAGGAATACGCTGGCAGGCGACGACAACGGGAGCGGCGCTGCCGCACAGAATGGCGGAAATGGAGCCGGAACAGCTGTAAGCCGCGCGGATGCGGTGGCGACAGCGCTTGAGAGAGTGCCCGGGGCGACGGAAAATGATATCCGCATCGAGCTGGAGTACGACGACGGCATTCAGAAATACGAAGGCGACATCATTTACAACGGGATGGAGTATGAATTTGAGATTGATGCCAATACAGGGAAAGTGATAAGCTGGAGCGAGGAAAGACCGTGACAGAAGAAGCGCGGAGGGAGACAGAGCTTATCCGGACAGGGAAATGACGGGCAAAAACGGCAGAAAGAGCCGATGATGATAGATACAGCCGGGAGATACTGCAAATGCGGTACTTCCCGGCTGATTTTATGCCTGTGTCACTGCTTTCCGGTGGAAGCCGGAAAGAGGATGAAACGGTATTTGTCCAGCGCTGCATGCAGGAGCAGTCCCAGCACGCCGCAGGAAATGATTTCTCCGATTCCGACGGTCAGCATCATGAATGGTATCGGAAGCGGCTCCATGTATGCGTACCTGAGTACGAACGGAACGATGAGCGCATTTGCCAGGATGGGCGGCAGCGGTGCAAGGAACCTGCTGTGCCTGCGCAGCATCCATGTGAAGACTGCACCGATTAGAGTGGCGAGACTTCCGAAGATGATATCCGGCAGGAGGGCGCCTGCGGCGATGTTGCTGATGAGGCATCCCAGGAATACGCCCGGGACCGCGGCTGGGGTAAATACGGGAAGGATGGTCAGCGCCTCGGAGAACCGGACCTGAACCGGACCGAATGCGAATGACGCTCCTACGATAGTCAGTACGACATAGATGGCGGCAATCATGGCCGCCTGTGCTGTGAAAAGCACTTTGCTCTGCTGATGTGTTTTCATTTTTCAATTCTCCTTTAGTTTTGTTTTACGTGTGGAAGGTCTCGAACACACGCGCCTAAGCGGACAGGAAAGGCTTCCGGTGGAAGGCTTTCCTGTCTTCCCTTAACGCCGGGAACCGGCGGCAGACTTTGAAAGACTTTGGTTTTAAATCGGTCTGCAACGTGGAACAGTATAGCACGGCAGCGCCAGAAAAGCAAGAAAAGTAAGGTGTTCGATGGATTTCCCCTGTTTCCATTGCTGAAAATAGATTTTGCTTCCGCAGTGCAACAGCAGACACAGGAACTCTGCTATTTCAGTCTCCAACCGGCGCTCTGTCTCTGCAGTTCTACCATATGGCGGAAGAGACCGTTTTGTTCCATCAGTTCCGACGGAGTTCCCTGCTCCGTTACCCTGCCCTCAGAGAGAACAACGATCTTGTCTGCCGCTTCCACGGTGCGCATCCGGTGGGCGATGACCAGAACCGTCTTGCCTGCGAGCAGGCGGGAGAGGGCTTCCTGAACAGCGCTCTCGTTTTCTACGTCCAGGCTGGCTGTTGCCTCATCCAGAAGGATGACCGGCGCATCTTTCAGAAGCGCGCGGGCGATGGAGATCCGCTGCCGTTCGCCGCCGGAGAGGGTGGAGCCGTTCTCGCCGATTATGGTCTGATAGCCCCGGGGCAGTTCCCGGATAAATTCATCGCACCGGGCGGCCCTGGCGGCTGCGATCACTTCCTCGTCCGAAGCGCCCCGGCGGCCAAGACGGATGTTTTCCATCACGGTATCCCGGAACAGCACCACATCCTGGAATACCATGGAGTAGGAGCGAAGGAGTGTTTCCGGGTCCATCGTGGATACGTCCGTTCCGCCTAAGAGAACCTTTCCGCCTGTAACGTCCCAGAACCGGGCGGCCAATTTGCAGGCAGTGGATTTCCCACCGCCGGAGGGTCCGATCAGGGCGGTCACTTCTCCCTGCTTTGCAGTGAAGCTTACATCCTCAAGTACGCCGTCCCCCTCCCGGTAGGCGAAGGAGACATGGTCAAAGGTGATATCATAGTTCTTTGGTGTAAAGTCAACTGTCCCCTCCTGCACCGGCTGTTCCAGAATGGAGCGCATCCGCTCAATCTGCAGTTTGGCGTTGAAGGTGGCGGCGATATTCTGGAGCACAAGCCCCAGCGGGTCGTACAGCCTGGCGGCGGCAAAGAGGAACCCGAGGAAATAGAGGAAAGAAAGTTTTCCGGCTGCCAGAAGAGCTCCTCCGGTCAGGATGGTGGTTGCCAGACCCAGCCGGAGAAACGCCTGGGCGGAGCAGACAAACACGCCGGTTGCCAGCTCCGAGTGGATGGAGCCTTTCTCCATGGCTGCAAGTTTCTTCTCCAGTTTTTCCATGTACGCGTCCTGCCGGCTGCATGCCTTGATATCCCGGATGGTTTCCAGTCCTTCCTGGATACAGTCGGCGACCGCCCGTTTATTTAAAATATTCTTTGTGCCGAAGGAATCCTGAATCTTTCTGCTTCCTGCCGTCAGAAGGACCGCAGCAGGCACGACCCACAATATGGCCAGCGCCATCCGCCAGTCGCAAACGAACATGGCGACGCCGATCACCAGCGTGGAGAAGACGGACGCAAACAGCTGCGGCACATAGTGGGAGAACATCTGGTCCAGACTGGAGCAGTCTGCGATCATGGTGGAGGTCAGGTCGCTTAAGTCCCGGTCTCCGAAAAAGCTTAAGGGAAGCCGCCTCAGGGTTTCCGCCAGGCTCACCCGCCGGCTGGCGCTCTCTTTATAAGTGGCCAGATACAGGGAAGCATACTGGAACCAGTGGAGGACAAACAAAAGGACCAGGACCGCCAGGGCGGAGCCTGTGTAGATCCAAAAGCCCTCCATGGGATTGCCGCCGGTTTCCATAGTATCCAAAAGGTGCTGTGTCGTAAACAGGACGGCCCCCACCGGAAGCATCAGGCTTAAGTTGCACACAAAACACCAGATGACGGCTTTGACCAGGTCTTTTGCCCCTTTCTCGCTGAGCGCGAATACGTGTTGTAATTTCTTTGTCATACTGCCTTTTCCCCCTTTCCGTTTCTGTGCACTGCCTGCCGTGCCTCATGGTATTCTCCAACAGGATTTCCGACTTTCCAGCGGGCGCTTTGCTGATAGTCCTCCCACATGGCAGCATAAATGCCGTGCTGTGCAAGCAGGGTCTCATGGCAGCCCTGTTCGGCGATCTTCCCGCCGCTTAAGACGATGATGTGGTCGGCATCCTGTACGGTGGACAGCCGGTGGGCGATCATTAATACGGTTTTATTCCGGATCAGCGCTTCAAACGCCTTCTGGATTTGGTGCTCATTTTCCGGGTCGGCAAAAGCGGTGGCCTCGTCCAGAACCACGATGGGCGCGTCTTTCAAAATGGCGCGGGCAAGAGCGATCCGCTGCTGTTCGCCGCCGGAGAGGTACACGCCCCTGGCTCCCACCACAGTATCCAGCCCCTGGGGAAGTTTTTCCAGAATATCATCGCACTGGGCAGCGTGTGCGGCGGACAGGACTTCCTCTCTGGAAGCGTCCGGCCGGGCTGCCCGGATATTTTCCAGAAGGCTCTCTTTAAACAGCCGGGTATCCTGAAACACAAAGGCTGTCTGTTTCATCAGGTCTTCCGTATCCATTTCTTTGACATTGACGCCCCCGATG
This sequence comes from Candidatus Mediterraneibacter merdipullorum, assembly GCA_019117125.1. Classification (GTDB taxonomy): domain Bacteria; phylum Bacillota; class Clostridia; order Lachnospirales; family Lachnospiraceae; genus Mediterraneibacter; species Mediterraneibacter merdipullorum. The sequence continues at coordinate 12,817 of DXAL01000040.1, read as the reverse complement.
GAGACGGCGCCGCTGTCTGCATCCCAGAAGCGGGGGATCAGGCTGGCTGCTGTCGTCTTGCCTCCCCCGGAGGGTCCTACCAGCGCCGTCACCTGACCGGGCCGGACAGCAAACGATACGTCGGAAAGAGCCGGGCGGTCCGCGCCGGGGTAGGTAAAGGTCACATGGTCAAAGGATACAGCGGCGTCTGCCGTCTGTTTCTCTATGCCTGTGTTTTCCATCGGTTCCTGGCTCAGGATTTCATCCAGGCGTCCCACGGCTTCATCCGCCTCCATGACAGCCTCGCTCATGTACATGATGCGGTTGATCATCTGACCGCAGGCAGGAGCGAACAGGGCATAGAAGATAAAGTTGACAAGCACCGCGCGCACGTCCCCGCCGGAGGCCAGCAGCAGAGCCGCCGGGATCAGCAGGGCGAAAGCTCCGTTGATAAACGTCAGGAAACAGGTCTGCCCCACACGGCAGCTCATGGCGTACTGGCTGGCCAGGTCGCTGTAGTCTCTGATGGCTGCATAGAAAGCTTTGAAAGAGTACACGGTCTGCTGGAACATTTTTACCACGGGAATGCCCCGGACATATTCCACTGCCTCGCCGCTCATGCGCTCAATCTCCTTCTGATAGCGGTGGAAAAATCCGGCGTTCTTTCCGCCCATCATCAGGCACATGGACAGCAGCGCCAGCACCATGGTGAGCAGGCAGAGAATCCCCATTTTCCAGTCAAAGAGGAACAGCATCAGGACGGCGGCAACAGGAGTGACGATCGTTCCCGCCAGGTCAGGCAGCTTGTGTGCCAGCAGATCTTCTGTAAGACCGGCGTTATCGTCGATCAGTTTCCTGAGCCGTCCGGACTGACTGCCTGTGAAGAATCCAAGCGGCAGCTTCAGCACGTGCGCCATGGCAGAGCGCCGGATATTCCGGGCCGTGCGGAAGGCCGCGATATGAGTGGACATGAGCGCCGCAAAATACAGAACGATACTTATGACAGCGGTCCATACCGCCGTCCAGCCCCAATGTGCAGACCCGGACACTCCGGCGAGCGCGGGCCAGGTTTCCAGGACGTCCCTTGCCGCAAGCCATACGCACACATAGGGGATCAGCCCCAGTACCGCGGACAGGGCGGAGAGGATACAGCCCAGCAGGGTGAGATTTCTGTGCCCGCCCGCATAACCCAGGATGCGGGCAAGGCTGCTTTGCTTTTTCTGCTTCAAATGATTACCTCCCTTTTGTTTAACATATTTATCATGAAGTTAGAAATGACTAACCATCATGCAAAAAAGATGGGGGCTACGGCCCCATCAGTTTCAGCCATCCGGCTGTATAAAAGTCCCTGAGCTGATCTACATAGCGCAGGGCCCTGCCCTCCGGCATATCGTGGATCACAATCTCAAAGATTCCGTTAAACATGCCGCTGGCAATGATATGGCACATCTGTTCATCCAGCTCGGGGATATCCCGCCCAAGGCGGCGGAGGACGTCCATGTATTTCAGTGTATATTCCACTTCCACCTCAACCATGTTATGGACAAAATGTTCATAGCTGGTGCCTTCTGACCGGCAAAGCAGAAGCTTTACCGGTTCCCGGTGCCGGCAGATATAATCCACCATCCAGTGGACGCAGTCCGAGGATTCTACGCCCATGTGATCCGGCTGCTGTTCTTCGGGCAGTTCCGCGAAGGAAGTCTGGGCTTCCATAAACCTGCCCATAAGGGCGGCGGCATGGGGCTCCACGATGGAGGCGAACAGGGCTTCCTTGCTGGAAAAGTAGCCGTAGAAGGCCCCGGTGGTCACGCCTGCGTTTTTTACGATCTGGCGCAGGGAAGCGCCCAGGAATCCTTTTTCTGAAAATTCGTCCAATGCGGCCTGCTGAATCCGTTCTAATGTAGATAATGTTTTTTCATCCATGGCAATCTCCATATAACAGTGATATATAACGATGTTATATTATGAAAATATTCGTTTGCTGTCAAGAGGATTTCAAGGATTAAATGGGATAATGAGAAGATTTATCGACAAGGGCGATTAGCTTTGACTACCCTGGGAGAGTGTTGCTATCCTTATTGTAATTCAGTGGAAAAGAAGGAAGTGATGACGTGTGAAACAGCACAGATTCTGGGCATGGGCTGCCGTGTTCTGTTTCATAATGGTATTTTATACCGGATACAGACACAAGTGATCAGCCGGCAGCAGAGCAGTAAAAAGTTTTATCAGGAGGTAGAAGTATATGTTCAGTGAGTCATTCATGAAAAAAATCGGATTATTTGCAGGAGGAGTCCTCTTCGGGACAGCCGGGGTAAAGCTCTTATCCAGCAAAGATGCGAAGAAGGTTTACACAGAGTGTACGGCAGCGGCGCTGCGCGCAAAGGACTGCGTGATGAAAACGGTCACGACCGTACAGGAAAACGCAGAGGATATCCTGGCGGAAGCCCAGCAAATCAATGAAGAAAGGGCGGCGCAGGAAGCGGCGGCCGTGCAGGAAGCAGAGGAAGACGGTGCGGATGATACAGAAGAAGGAAAGCTGTAACCGTCCATGAAATATATCATAAAGCATGAGATCAGGGGCCGTCTCCGCATCCATGTCGTTCAGGGAAAAATGACATGTGCGGAGGCGGACACTCTTTTCTGGTATCTGGACAGGCAGAGCAATATAACAGATGTGAAAGTGTATGAACGCACCGCAGACGCTGTCATCTGTTATACAGGAGATCGGAGCAGGCTGCTCCGTCTGCTGAAGAACTTCCGGTATGAAGATGCAGCGGTTCCGGAAACCGTTGTCCGCAATTCCGGAAGGGCGCTGAACGCATCCTACAAAGAAAAACTGATCGCAAAAGTGCTTCTGCATTACGGCGGAAAGCTTCTGCTGCCTGCGCCCCTGCGCGCGGGGCTTGTGACGATCAGGTCGCTTCGATATCTTGCGGAGGGGCTGCACTGCATTCGGAAGAGGAAGATCGAAGTTCCGCTTCTGGACGCAGCTGCCATCGGGGTTTCTGTCCTGCGGCGGGACTTTAATACCGCCGGGTCGGTCATGTTCCTCCTGGGAGTGGGGGAACTCCTGGAAGGGTGGACTCATAAAAAATCCGTGGGGGACCTGGCGCGGAGTATGTCTCTGAATATTAAAAAAGTCTGGCTGAAACGGGACGGGCAGGAAATCTTGGTAAAGGCAGACCAGATCAGGAAGGACGACGTGGTGACCGTACATATGGGAAATGTGATCCCCTTTGACGGAGAGGTGTCCGGCGGGGAAGGCATGGTAAACCAGGTCTCCCTTACAGGGGAAGCCATGCCCGTGCGAAGAGTGCAGGGACAGTCCGTCTATGCCGGAACTGTAGTTGAAGAAGGCGAACTGGACGTCCGGGTGAAGGCGGTTTCCGGCTCCACCAGATTTGAAAAGATCGTGGCCATGATCGAAGATTCGGAGAAACTGAAGTCTTCCATGGAGAGCAGGGCGGAGCATCTGGCCGACCGGCTGGTGCCGTACACCCTGCTGGGAACGGCAGGGATATGGCTCCTGACCAGGAACGTGACAAAGGCGTTGTCTGTGCTTATGGTAGACTTTTCCTGTGCACTGAAGCTTGCCATGCCTCTGACCGTGCTGTCGGCGATCCGGGAGGCGGGTGGGTACGGGATTACCGTGAAGGGCGGAAAATTCCTGGAAGCAGTCGCAGAAGCGGATACCGTGGTCTTTGATAAGACCGGGACGCTCACCAAGGCAAAACCCACGGTAAAAAAAGTGATTCCGTTTGGAGATGAACCGGAAGAAGAATGTTTACAGATCGCAGCATGTCTGGAGGAACATTTCCCCCATTCCATGGCAAAGGCCGTAGTGGATGCGGCGAAGAAGCGGCGGCTCGCCCATGAGGAAATGCATTCTAAGGTAGAGTATATTGTTGCACACGGAATCTCTTCCTATATTGACGGGAAGAAAGTAGTGATCGGAAGCAGTCATTTTGTATTTGAAGACGAAGGCTGCACGATCCGCCCGGAATGCCGGGAAAGATTTGAGGCGCTGCCGGACGAGTACTCTCACCTGTATCTCGCCATTGAAAAGGAACTTGTCGCGGTGATCTGTATCGAAGACCCTTTGCGGGAAGAGGCGGCGGACATGATCCGGACGCTGAGGGCAGAAGGAATACAAAAAACGGTCATGATGACCGGAGACAGTGAGAAGACCGCTGCCGCTGTCGCCCGCCGGGTCGGTGTGGACGAGTACTATGCGGAGGTGCTGCCGGAAGAAAAGGCAGGATTTGTGGAGCGGGAGAAAGCGCTGGGCCACAAGGTCATCATGATCGGGGACGGGATCAATGATTCCCCGGCCCTGTCCGCAGCAGATGCGGGCATTGCCATCAGCGACGGCGCAGAACTTGCAAGGGAGATCGCCGACATTACCATTGCGGCGGAAGACCTGGAAGAACTGGTCGTGCTGAAGCGTCTTGCAAACGGGATGATGAAGCGGATTGGGAAAAATTATCATCAAATCATCGGAATCAACGCAGGACTAATCGCACTCGGCGTTGTCGGAGCACTCCAGCCAACGACTTCGGCGCTGCTCCACAACACATCCACCCTGCTGATCAGTTTAAGGAGCATGAGGAATTTCCTGCCGGAGAAAGCGGTCAGGGGAGAAGGCAGACTCAGTGAAATTTAAAAAAGGAAAGGAAGAAGGCGTTCTGCAGGATTCAGACTTTGTTTAAAGTCCTGATTTTGCGGGACGCTTTTTGCGCAGTATTTAAACACGGAATGGACAGCAGAAACTGAAAAAGCACAGCGGTTATTGATTTCTAATTTGGGTTAGCGTATACTAATCTTGAAAGAAATGAATGGAATATATTATCCACTTATTTTTTCGGTGCGATTGTAAAAAACAATGGCAATGATGTGAATGGGACGGAGGGATAGGTATGGCTGATGCGATCATTATACTTGTGGTTGTGATAATCCTGATTTTTGCACTAAAAGGATCAATCAAACATTTCAAAGGCGAGGGTGCCTGCTGCGGCGGATCCGGCGGTGTGAAAACGAAAAAAACGAAAAAGAAGACACTTGAAGGTCCGCTAATCGGACGTCGCACGATCCGTATTTCTGGCATGCACTGTCAGAACTGTGTCAACAGCGTGACAAACGCGCTCAATGCCATAGACGGGGTATCTGCGGAAGTGAGCCTGAAGAAGAACTGCGCAGAAGTCTCCTGTGACCGCGCGGTGGACGATATCGATTTGAAACAGGCAGTGGAAAAGGCAGGCTTTGAGGTGGTTGACATTTCACAGGCATAAGGTAGAGAGAACCGTGAGCAGGAAAGATGAGATTATTGAAAGGCTGAAAGAAAACGGATGCCGGATCACAAAACAGAGGAAGATTCTGATCGACATTATCCTTGAGAACGATTGTGCAAGCTGCAAAGAAATCTTTTATAAGGCCTCACAGGAGAACAAAAAGATTGGAGTGGCGACGGTCTACCGCATGATCAATGCATTGGAAGAGATCGGGGCAATCAGCCGGAAGAATATGTACCGGATCGAATGCGGAGAAAGCTGCTCAGGAGAAGGCGGATGTGAGATCATTCTGGAGGATGATACTGTTTTCAGGATGCCAAAGGAAAAACTGGATCAGATTGTCCGGGATGGCGCCAGGCGGTGCGGTTATCTGAGCGATGGGAAGAAAATATCGAGGATCATTTACCACGAAGGACAGACATGGGTGTAGTAATCATAGATGTGGAAACTGGATGTCTGCGCCAGTCTTTTATATGGTGGGCGTCTTGATTGTCCTCATGCAGCTTTATGCGTTATATCACATCTGGATTACTTGGATACGGCGACGCACGGAAGCTGGACTTTCCGGACGATAGTTTAGAAATCTATGGCGTTAAAATCAATCTCCAAATCATCATAGATTCCGACTTTGACAACCTCAGAAAATGTGTAGTCTCCGGTGTCTTCAGACGCAAAGTTGTAAACGAGAATCCTGTTTTTGTCAGGGTCAACAATCCAGTATTCCTTTACTCCGGCAGTGCGATACTTAAACAATTTAGTGAAGTAGTCTGTCCGTCGGCTGCCCGGGGAAACGATTTCAATAATCCAGTCCGGCGCACCGGTGCATCCTTTGTCTGTGAGTTTGTCAGGACTGCATATAATGCTTATATCCGGCTCGACATAGTTTTTATCATCTGCGTTGAGAAATACAGCAAAGGGGGCGATATCAACCTCACAGGAGCCGCCTTTCCTGTCGATGTAGTCCGCAATCTTACGATAGAGGGCGCCAAGTATTTGCTGATGCCTCCGTGTGGGCGGCGCCATCATATACATCTGACCGTCAATCAACTCCGCCCGCTGTCCGTCCGGCAGGGCGTAGATATCATCAATAGTATATTCTTTGCTATGCTGCAGTAATGGCATAGTAACACATCCTTTCTTAAAAATAATTCCATGCTCAGGGGAAAAATACTTATTTATTAGTTGGAATTCGCTTACCTTCGCGGATGTTTTGGCGGGTTCTTTCTGATGAATAAATCTTATCATTTGCATACACGCTTTGCAATGTACAATTTCAGAAACAACCGTGTTGCAGGGTGGCTGACCTCTATTCAGCATAGAATGGGGGTGGTGCTGATGGACAAAAAACCATTTGATTTTAAAGATTTGATGGCTTTTGGGATGTTCATCCTGGCATTGCTGACATTCGTATTTACGTTTATCAGATAGTGCTTTAAAGCATAGAAAAACCACCCCGGAACTTTGGCGAGCGAAGGAGTGGCGATTCTATAAAGTGATTCTTTCGAGGTCAACCCCTTGTGGGCGGTTGTTCCTTTTGCATCTTTAATATAGCATATTCAGAATAGCGGTGCAAGGTATTGCTTAGGATTTCCGGAGGCCGACAGGAATTGCAGGATACATTTTCCCCATCCTCCGCCCTGATATGGACCTCCGCCCTGATATGGATTGTCCGCCGGCGGATGTTGTGCTAGAATATAACAGGTACAAAACTGGGAAAAGAGTAACGAAAGAGGAAGTTATGGAAATATTTTCAATGGTCGTCTCTTTATTGAGCGGCGTGGCGTTATTCCTGTACGGGATGATGCTGATGGGAGATGCACTGAAACTGGTGGCAGGCAATAAGCTGGAGGCATTTTTGTACAAGATGACGAATACGCCTCTGAAAGGAGTTGCCCTTGGAGCGGGCGTGACCTGCGTGATACAGTCGTCATCCGCGACAACGGTGATGGTCATCGGATTTGTAAATTCGATGATGATGAAGCTCAGGCAGGCAATCGGCATCATCATGGGCGCCAACATCGGAACGAGCATCACAGGATGGATTCTTTGTCTGTCCTATATCGACGGCTCCAGCGGTATTGCCAAAGTGCTGTCTACAGCCACCATCACTGCCATCGTTGCAGTGGGCGGCATCATCCTCCGGATGTTCTGCAAGCGTTCCATCTACAAAAATGTCGGAAATATCATGCTGGGCTTTGCCATCCTGATGTTCGGGATGCAGACGATGAGCGGCGCTGTTGAACCGCTCAGAGAGAATAAAGCATTTACAGACATGCTGACCATGTTCTCGAATCCGCTCATGGGAATCCTCGTGGGTATCCTGTTCACGGCGGTCATCCAGAGCGCGTCCGCGGCAGTGGGCGTCCTGCAGGCGCTGTCCGTGACGGGCATTCTGACTTTTGCAAGCGCCTTCCCCATCGTGCTGGGAATCGGCGTCGGCGCGGCATGTCCGGTGCTCATCTCCGGAATCAGCGCCAACAAGAACGGCAAGAGAACGGCGCTCGTCTATCTGATGAACGACCTGTTCGGGATGGTCTTCTGGGGATGCGCCTTTTATGCGGTCAATGCGGTGGTGCATTTTGCATTTATGGATATGATTATGACGCCGGTGTCAGTCGCATTTATCAATACGGTGTTCCGCGTGGCGACGGTGGCAGTCCTGTTCCCGCTCATCCCGAAACTGGAAGCCTTTGTATGCCGTATCGTACCGGATACGAAAGAGGAAGCGGAGGATGAGTCAGACTTCGACCTTCTGGACGAGCGTCTCGTCACATATCCGGCGCTGGCAATCGGGCAGTGCCGACGCGTCATGGCGGGCATGGCAAAGAAGGTCCGGAAGAATGTGAACCGGTCGCTGAACCTGCTCAATGAATTCCACTCGGACAAGTTTGATAAGGTGCAGAGGAAAGAAGACCTGATTGATAAATATGAGACGAAACTGGGCGTGTATCTTATGAAGCTGACAAAGCAGCAGATGACATCCGCGCAGACGCGCCATACGTCCCTCTATCTGAGTACGATCAGTGATTTCGAGCGCATTGGCGACCATGCGTCTTATATCGCACACATGTCCAGGGAGATGAACGAGCAGCGCACGGAATTTTCGGACGCGGCATGGGATGAACTCAATGTGGTGATGGAGGCGGTGCGCGAGATTATCAATGTGACCTGCCGTGTATTCCTGGAGGAAGATACGGAAGAAGCGAAGAAAGTGGCTCCTCTCGGCGTAGTGATAACAGACCTGTGCGAGAACCTGAAGCACAGCCACGTGATACGGCTCAGCAACGGGACATGCGGTCTGGAGCAGGGCGCCATCTTCAATGACCTTCTCAACAGCTTTGGAAGAATCGCTGCCCACTGCGCGGGCGTGGTAGTCGCGCTCATGAAGTCGGAGGAAACGGGAGACGATATCCATATCCATGATTCCAGAGTCTACGCAAGTGACAGTGAAGAGTATCATAAATACTATAATGAATATCACGGGAAATATAATATATCCACAAGCGTCAGCCATATGCGCAGTATGGAACCGGAAGAAGTTGAGTAAATAAAAGAGCTGCCCTATCTCCTCAGTTCCTCGATGAGCCGGGACGCTTCACTCATTGTGAGCGTATCCGGGTCCCAGCCGGGAGCGATGTGTTTCTTCCGGCTCAGGTTTTCCAGAAATGCCACCTGTTTGGCTGTGGCGGGACGGGGCTTTTTCACCCGGTATGTAAGCTGCATTGGCTGAAAGAGTTTCGGCTCCTTCTCTTCAAAAAAGTGAGCCAGCGTCTGGTAGAGTTTGGCAGTGGCAAGGGCGTCGTGATATGCCCGGTGGGCGGACTTGTTTTCAATATGATAATAGCCGCACAGGCTGCCAAGACTTTTGGATTCCAAATCTTTATGCACTTTCCGGGCAATCTTCAGCGTGTCTATCCCCATTTTTTCAAAAGGCAGACCGTCTGCGGCGGCGCTGCATTTCATAAAACTGTAGTCAAAGGACACATTGTGCCCGATGAGCACATCGTCTCCGCAGAAGTCAAGGAAATCCGGTATGACCTGGCATCGTGTACGCGCGCCGGCTACCATCTTGTCGGTGATACCGGTCAGTTCTGTGATGGCAGGTGCGATGGAGCAGGTGGGGCGGATGAATTCCATGAAGCGCTCCGCGACTTTTCCGTCTCGTACTTTGAGGGCGCCAATCTCAAGGATTTCATTCTCCTGCGGGTTCAGCCCGGTCGTCTCCACATCAAATGCGATATATGATTTTAACATAGGTTTCATTCTCCTTATGAGATAAGTCTGTTTGTTTCATGATATTATACTTGAAAATAAGGCTGCCCGCAATCCTACCGGTAATTAATAGAATGAGATGTCAAAATTGAAACAGGATACAAGATATGATAGACTTGGTTATGTATCGAATATCGAACATTGTAAGCAGAATGGGGCAACACATATGATATGGCGTTTTCATGAAAATCATCACAGTTTATTGATTCGGATATTCTGGGCTCTTGTCGTTGTCCTGGTAGCCGGGTTTTTATTGGCAGGTACGGTCATATCTTATGCAACGGCGCAGAACTATGTATTGGCACAGAGCAATTATGAATATGAGAAAATGAGCGGAGATGCCGATAAACTGAATGAAAAACTGGTCAATATCAGTTCAGCACTTACGCAGACGTATCAGATGGATGAAGACAGGGAAAGTATATCCACTTTACTGAAAGACGGACCGGCGGATTTAAAAGAGCAGAGTATACAGGAATTTGCGTTGCAGACAATCCAGAGCAGTCCATATATTTCGGATATCCTTATTCTGGATATACAGGAAAAAGAAGTATATTTTTATTCGGATATATTATCACAGCGCAGAGATTTATCTTATGACTGGTTTGGAGATGCGTTTGTCCGACAGGTGGAAAACAGTTCAAATGGGGTGCTGTTCCAGAAAGACCATGCAATGCCTGGCATCAATACAAAAAGGAATGTATGTACATTTGGACATAAAATCATTGACCTTACATCAGGGAATCCGAAGGATATGGTAGGAGTGATTCTTGTAGAAGTCCCGACGGAAGAATTATTTGAACCTTTGGAGGACGACGCATCTGCGGAACAGGAAGGTCAGACATTTGTTATAGATGAGGGATATGAGCTTTTGTATTCCGTTGAGCCGGTTTCAGATAAGAACAGTGCTGCAGAGATATATTACCAGTATACACAGGGGGGCGAAAATCTTTTAGACAGGTATTTGATACGGAGTAAAAAACTAGTTTCGTGGAGTGGATTTACATATGTGAATATCATGGATAAATCCGCAGTGTTCAGCAATAATTTCCGGCAGATTCTCCTCAGTATACTTCCAATCCTGCTCGCCAGCGTCCTTGCATGCTTTATTGCAATCCGTATCGCGATATTTCTGATAAGGAAGCGAATCGGTGGGATTGTCCAATATACCAGAAAAGTCCGTGACGGACAACTGAGTGAAAAGATTGAGATAGAAAAAAACGATGAATTTGCCATAATTGAACGTGGACTGAACATTATGACAGACCGGCTGGAGCAGTATATCAATGAAAAATATATTGCAGATATCGCATTGAAAAAAGGTCAGATAAGGTCTCTCCAGCTTCAGATGAATCCGCACTTTATGTTTAATACTCTTGAAAATATCCGGGCATCTGTCGCAGCGGGCGGCGATATGAAGAGTGCGGAAATGGTCAGTATTCTGGGGAATATGTACCGCTGGAACCTGAGAAAGCCGGATGTGGTGACAGTGGAGGAAGAACTGGATTATCTTACTTATTATGTTGAACTCCAGGAAAACCGGTATGAAGGACGGCTTCAGTATACTGAAGATATCCCGAAAGATGTATTAGATTACAGCATTCCAAAGCTGACGCTCCAGCCTATCATTGAAAACTGTCTGAACCATGGTTTTCTTCCGAGTATGAAGTTGTGCAAGATTTCTCTGGTCATAAGAAAAGTGCAGGAATTTATTGATATAGAGATATCTGATAACGGAATAGGCATGCCAGAAGCAACAGTAGAAGAACTGCGTGCTTCGCTGGAAAATGAATCCGAAAGTAATACACCGTGGCACATCGGCATGAAAAATATACATCAGAGGATTCAGCTGATGTTTGGCAGAGAATACGGGATAAAAATATACAGCAGGGAAAATGAGGGTACCAGGATTACGGTCAGATTTCCGGCACGTATCATGAAAGAAGAGGAGCAGGGACATGTATCAGATACTGGTTGTTGATGATGAAGAAAATGTGAGGCGTGGGATTATAGAAGCGATAGACCGGGAAAATCTGGGGATTGATGCCGTATATGAGGCAGAGACTGGAAAGACAGCACTTTCTTTTATGGATATCCGACAGATTGACCTGGTGATTACAGATATCCGCATGCCGGAAATGGGTGGGATTGAACTGATACAACAGTTGAGGAGCCGGAACCGCGAGCTCCCGATTATTGTAATCAGCGGATACAGTGATTTTTCCTATCTGCAGGCGGCAATCCGGTATGGAGTCAATGATTACATTTTAAAGCCAATCAGACCACTTGACCTGAACGGGATACTGGAATCTGTATTTGAACAGATAGAAAAAAGCTATATACATCTTGACCAGCAGGCAGTGCTCAGAGAGGTAGTCCTTTGCCGTATGGTAAGCGGAACCATCAGCAGACAGGAGGCACGGGAAAAATTGGAAAATGCAGGCGTTGTATTCAGGCGCGGGAAGTACAGGGCATGCATCATACATTTACAGACAGAAGGGGCGACAGCATATCTGTACAAAATTGCGGCAGTGGCAGACCGATATCTGAGCAGAGAAAGAAGGGGCGCAGCTTTTGTCAATTCAGACAGAGAAGTGACAGCTATTTTATGGGGAAATCCATTTGAAGAGAAATGCAGGGAGGAGCTTCAGAATTATATAGAAAAGAAGTCCGGATTTGCCTGCCGGTTTACGACAGGAGATGAAGTAGACGAGATAGAAGAAATCCCATATTCTTATGAGACTGCCAAAAGTTCAGAGAAAACATGGAACGGAAAAGTACAGAACGAACATTGCAGTAAAATAATCAGGGATGTGTTGTCCTATATCGACAGACATTATATGGAAAAGATAACATTGAAAGAAATGGGAGACAGATTTTCCGTGAATGCATCATATCTGGGATATCTGTTTAAAAAAGAGACCGGCAGCCTTTTTAATGATTATGTGAACCAGATGAAGATATCTTATGCAAGAAGTCTTTTGGCTGATACGAGTATGAAAGTGTATGAAGTCATGGAAAAAACAGGGATACAGGATTCACATTATTTTATCCGGTTGTTTAAAAAATATGCGGGGGTAAGTCCTTCGGAATATCGGAAGAGCAGGTAAAAAAGTACAGCAGGGAGTGGAGTTATAATCCATTCCTTTTTTATACAGAAATATGCGGGAAATTGTCCCACTATATTTAGAAATTGTCACATTTTCATCAGGAGACAGTCTTTATAAAATAGTAGCAACAAAGTTAACAGCAGTAGAAAGAAAGGAGAAAGGTATGAA
>DXAL01000039.1 GCA_019117125.1 Candidatus Mediterraneibacter merdipullorum | reverse complement strand
GCAAAACGGGAGTTTCATTTACAAAGCGGGAATCTCGCTTACAAAACAGGAGTTTAAATTACAAAACGGGAGTTTTGGAATACAAACGGGATTCTCGGCTTGCTATTTACCTGCTATTTACCATTCCATCCATTTTTTTATCCAGAAACAATCAATATTTATTGAAAAACAATAAAAATATATTGACATTTAATATTTACGGGAATATACTTACAGAAAGTAAAAAGAAAGACAAAAACAGATTTTGGAGAAAGAGGGCAGCAATTTATGTATCAGAACAAAACCATCCGATTTACAAAATACCTGTTGGACCTGATGTTCTACACCGGAATCCTGGTAGTGGCATCGCTCCCGTACACGCTGAAACTGGCGGGAACCTATTATTCCCGGAGCATAGAGGAACACTATCTGCCCATGCTCGTCATTTTCTTTCTGTCCGGAGTGTGTGGTCTGGTAATCGTATTCCAGCTGAGAAAGATGATGAAGACCGTAACCGGAAGAAACTGCTTTGTGGACAGCAATACGAACAGTCTGAAGATTATGGGGAAGGCGGCATTTATCGTGGCGGTGCTTTTTTTCATAAAGCTGTTCTTCCTCCCGACGCCGGCTACATTCATCATCGTCCTTACCTTCTTTATCGCAGGATTGTTCAGTCATGTCTTAAGCCTGGTATTTTCCGAGGCGGTCCGGTATAAAGAAGAGAACGACCTTACGATATAGGAGGATGAGGAGATGGCTATCATAGTAAATCTCGATGTCATGATGGCAAAGAGAAAGATGAGTGTGACGGAACTTGCAAATAAAGTGGATATCACGATGGCAAATCTGTCCATATTAAAGAATAATAAAGCGAAAGCGGTAAGGTTTACCACACTGGATGCCATATGCCGCGCACTGGACTGCCAGCCGGGAGATATCCTGGAATATGTGGAGGAGCAAAATGAAGGATAACATATTTACACAGAGGATGAGAAACGACTATATCTGGTTCCTGAAGATGAGCCTGCTCTATGGAGTTCTGTTTGTATGCTGTCTTTACCGGAACACATCCGGTATCACCTGTCCGGTCCTCATCCTGTCCGGGCTTGGGATTTCCGTGCTGTTTCTCCGGAGGGCGGGAATCCCGCTCCAGAAGGGGACGGTGAGATATTTTGCGGGAATCCTGCTCCTTGCCGTATCTACAGTGCGCACGGACAGCGGATTTCTCCACTTTTTCAACAATGTGGGGATACTGCTCCTGTTTATGATGTCGATGGCGCACCAACTTTATCAGGACCAGGAATGGGGATTTACAGATTATATCAAAAAGTTTTTCCGTATGCTTGGGACATGGATTCTCTCCGTCGGGAAAATTTTTCAGGGGAGGAGCGCTGTTGATAACCCGGCAAATTCTGTGGATAACAGGGGAATAACAGGGTGTGTTTCTGTGGAAAACCGGGCGAAACCGGTGGATAAGTCTGTGGAAAACCGGAAGAAAATGACAGGTCCCATTCTGATGGGAATACTGGCTGCAGCGCTGATGCTGCTTATCGTCCTGCCGCTTCTGATGATGTCGGATGAGGTTTTTTCACAGATGTTCGGAAAGATTTTCCGCCTGCTTGACCCTTTTCCTCTTTTGGCAAAGATTGATATTGGCAGTATTTTCGGCATCGCATTTACCTTCCTCTTTGGGACGGTCTCGCTGTATGCTTTTTTTGCGGGACTGTTCCGGATGAACCTGGGAGGAAAGGATGAGAGGAAGCCGGGGCGTGTCAATGTGGTGACCGGCATTACATTTACCGGCATCATGGCGGCGGTCTATGTGCTTTATTCGGCGATACAGATTCTGTTTCTGTTTCTCCGGCTGGATACCGGTCTTCCGGCGGGAGTCACATATTCCCAGTATGCACACCAGGGATTCTGGCAGCTGCTCGCCGTGAGCCTGCTCAACTTTATCACTGTGCTCCTGTGCGCCGCCGTATTCGGGGAAGACCGGATACTGAAAAGTCTTCTCGCGCTCATATCCGCGTGCACCTGCGTGATGATACTCTCGGCTGCATACCGGATGATGCTGTATGTGGAGACGTATGACCTGACGTTTTTAAGAGTGCTGGTGCTGTGGTTCCTCGGGGTGCTGATGGTCATTTTCTGCGGTGTGATTTATTTTATCTTCCGGAGGTCATTCCGGCTGTTCCGGTATATCACACTGGTCGTCTCGGTCGGTTACATCCTCTTTTCACTTGCCAGACCGGATGCTCTGATCGCCGGGTACAATCTCCGGGATGCCGGAGAAATGAATGAGTCGGACCTCTGCTATCTGATATACAGCCTGTCAGAGGACGCTGCGCCGCATCTGGCGGAAATTGACTGCAGCGGGGCGGAAAATGCATGGATGGAAAAATATCTGGACAGCTATTTCCAGGTCATAGACCAGTTTGATGGAGAGATGTCCCTGCGGGAATGGAATTATTCCAGGGCAGCAGCCCTGGATGCGGCGGAAAAGTGGATTGGGAAATCACCCGGACAACAGATGACGCAGGAATAAACAGCGGGGAACATGAATACTCTGTATCAGACGGACAGCAAACAGATGCCGGCGAGGGCATGGTCCGGAAAAGCCGGAGGGGTGCAGGGGATTTGAAAAAGAAAATCGCAGCAGTCATCATCAATTTTTTTATACGCGCAGCCATGGGGATGGCGCTGATATTTTTTATAAATCAGTACGTGCTCCCACCGGATTCTTCAATTAATGTGGGCATGAATGCCGTCTCCTTTTTGACATCCGGAACTCTCGGAATTCCGGGCGTCGGACTGCTTTACGGAATTATGTGCTATCAGATTTTGTGAGTTTTTTACAAAAATCGGCGGATTTTATTTTTGCTCTGGACAAATAAAAATCCGCCGTTTATAATGCGTCTTACACACAGGAAATCACCTGTTGCCGCACCAGCTTTTGAGGGAAAGCGCAAGGTGTCATGGATGCCGGCTGGGAAAATGCCGGAAGTCATCATCTTTATTCGTGCTGCTCATATCCGCAGCAAAAAATCAGATTATGTCAGAAGAAAAAACAAAAAACAGGTCTGGGAATTTTGTGATATGCGATATCCAGACAGAGTATGCGGACTGTCTGTTCAAAGCCCTGACAGAACGGTTTGCAGGAGAGTATCAGTTTCATCTGTTCCAGGGTGCAGAAAAGATGCGGGAGTTCATCTCTCTGTCCCGCGCCGGGATACTGGTGATAGGGGAGGAGTTTGAAACGGGAGTCTACGAGGACCTTCCGGCGGAAAAGGTGTTCATCCTGACAGAGAAGCGGGGAAAGGAAAAAGAAGACGGACGGGCCTTCCTGTTCCGCTATCAGTCGGCGGACGTCATCGCAGGAGATATCCGCGCAGAACTCGGGAAGGAGACGATAAATCCGGTCCGGAGCGCCGCGAAGAAAAAGAGCGGGAAGAACCGGATACGGGCGGAACCGGGAACAGAAGCGCAGGTCCGGGGGCTCATCGGCGTCTACTCGCCCGTCCACCGGATAGGGAAGACCCGTTTTGCCATCCGCATGGGGCAGAGGATGGCGAGACAGGCTCCGGTCCTCTATCTCAATCTCGAGGGGTATTCCGGAGGAAGCCTATACTTTGACAGTGCAGAGAGACAGGACCTGGGCGACCTCATTTACTGCCTGAAACAGGAGCGGACCGATTACGGGCTGAAAATCAGTTCCATGACAGGGCAGACCGGCGGGATGGACTATATCATGCCCATGAAAAACGAGCTGGACCTCCGCGCCGTTACATGCGAAGAGTGGATGAGCCTTCTGGACCTTATCACGGAGAAATGCGTATACGAGACGGTCATCCTGGATTTGGGGGACTGCATTGACGGACTCTACGATATCCTCAGACGATGCGACAAAATATATACGCCCTACATCGGCGACGATGCATCGCTCGCGAAACTGGAGCAGTACGAGGCAAACTTAAGACTCTCCGGAAATGAGGAAATCCTGCGCCGTACGGTGAAGCGCCCGATGCAGAGGAAAAAGGCGCCGGAGAGGGGGAACAGTCCGGATGATGAAGACAGAGCTGCTCTATGAAAAGGTCCTCCGCCGTCTGGACATGACAAAAGAGACCGGGGAGGAGGAACTCCAGGAAATCATCCTCGCCGTGCTGGATGAGGCGGGGCGGGAGGAGTACCTGCCGCTGAGTGAGAAGATATGCCTCAGCAGAGAACTGTTCAATGCATTCCGGCGGCTGGACATCCTCCAGGACCTGCTGGAGGACGACGCTGTGACCGAAGTCATGGTAAACGGGACGGACAGCATTTTCTACGAGAAAGGAGGGCGTCTGTACCGCTACGACAGGCATTTCCTCTCGGAAGAGAGGCTTGGAGATGTGATACAGCAGATTGTGGGGGAAGCGAACCGGTATGTAAACGAGGCGTCTCCCATCGTGGATGCCAGGCTCTCAGACGGCTCCCGCGTCAATGTGGTATTAAAGCCCGCGGCGGTAAACGGTCCCATCATGACGATACGGAAATTTCCCGCGGAGGCAATCACCATGCCCGGTCTGGTCCGGCTCGGAAGCCTTACGGAGGAAGCGGCGGTCATGATAGAAAAGCTGGTGGCAGCCAGATACAACATCTTTGTCAGCGGCGGGACAGGAGCCGGGAAGACGACATTTTTAAACGCCATGTCCGATTATATCCCGAAGGATGAGCGCATCATCACCATCGAAGACAATGCGGAACTCCAGATACAGGGTGTGGAAAATCTTGTCCGCCTGGAAGCCAGGGATGCGAATCCGGAAGGAGCAGGTGCAGTGACGATCCGGGACCTTATCCGGGCAGCGCTGCGCATGAGGCCGGACCGCATCATCGTCGGGGAAGTCCGAGGCGAAGAGACGGTGGATATGATATCCTCTGCCATGCTCAACGGACACAGCGGCTCCATGTCCACCGGGCACGCCAATAATCCGGTGGACATGCTCCACCGTCTGGAAACGATGATGATGATGGGTATCGATCTGCCCCTGCAGGCGATCCAACGCCAGATTGCATCTGCGCTGGATATCATCATTCATCTGGGCAGGCTCAGGGACAAGTCAAGGCGGGTGCTCCAGATTGAGGAGGTGACCGGGTATGCAGACGGAAAGATAGAGACAGAGACACTCTATGAGTTCAGAGAGGAGGGGATGAAAAATGAAAAAGTGCAGGGAAGCCTTATGAAGGTTCGTGAGCTTAGGAACCGGGAAAAACTTGTGGCTGCAGGATATCAGGAAATATGAGTATGTGTTCGGCGTTCTTCGGACCGCGTTCATTATGGCTGCCATGAGCTATGTGTTTTACGGCTCATTCCGGACATTTCCCCTCTTCATCCCTGTGGGACTCTTGTCCCTGCGGGAGTGGGCGGCGGACCTGGCAAAAAAGAAGGAACAGGAATTCCGCGGTCAGTTCAAAGACGGCATCCAGGCGCTGGCGACAGTGCTCAAGGCAGGATATTCCGTGGAAAATGCAATCCGGGAGGCGGGCAGAGACCTGGCGCCGGTATATGGAAAAGATGCCAGAATACGCAGGGAATTTGACCGGATGGTGCACCAGATGTCCATGAACATGACGGCGGCAGCGGTTCTGGAAGAGTTCGCCCTGCGGACCGGACAGGAGGATGTGGAGGACTTTGTCAATGTATTTACAGCGGCGGGAAAGAGCGGTGGGGACAGCATCGCCATCATCCGGAATGCGGTGAAGACCATCAGTGAAAAAGTGGATACAGAGAAAGAGATACAGACGATGCTCGCCTCTCAGAAACTGGAATTCCACATCATGTGTGCGGTCCCCTTTGTCATCATCCTGTACATGAAGATGACATTCGGAGATTTCCTGGACATCCTGTACGGAAATCCGGCGGGAGCCGCAGTTATGACCGTATGTCTGGGAATCTATCTTGGTGCATACCGGCTCGGGAGGAACATCATATGCATCGAAATATAGCGGGAAAACTAAAAGACAGGTTTAAGAAAGAACCGGCATACCTCAGGAGCGCAGCCGTGCTCGCAGCGACAATCCTCTGTTTTCTGGGAATGTGCGCCTGGGAGTGGGGCAGGGAAGTCAAAACCAATGAGAACGGTCAGCAGATACTGGAACGGGGAGAGACCGGAGAGGACCGGGTGAACGCCATGAAAGTCCGCATCGGCGATGCGAGCGAAGAAATCGACGTGGAAGTATCGGGAAGGACGTATACCAAAGAGGAATTAACGCACGCATTTGAGCAGGGCACAAAAGAGCTGGAGACAGAGATACTCGGCGGGAACCGGAGCCTGGATGAGGTGAGGGAAGACCTGGACCTTGTGACCGAACTTCCGGACCTGGGACTGACGGTATCCTGGGAAACCGATAACTACGATGTGATCGATACCCAGGGCAATATCTGCGCAGAAGACCTGCCGGAGGAAGGGACGCCGGTCCGGCTGACTGCGGAATTGAGATACGGGGAGGAGAAAGCATACCATGAATTCTACATCGCGGTATATCCCCGAAAGAGAAGCCCCGGCGAAGCGCGCATGGAAAACCTGAGGGAAAAGGTGGAACAGGCGGACGGGGCGACTGCGACCGAAGACTACCTGATACTTCCGGACACCGTGGGCGGCAGGAAAGTCGAATGGGGCTACCGCACACAGGGAACCGCCTGGGCAGTACTGGTACTGGGAACCGGTGCAGCCTGCATGCTCCTGGTATCCTCCGGACAGAAGAAAAAAGAAGATGAAAAAAAGGTGATACGCCAGATGCAGATTGACTATCCTCAGATTATCAACAAATTCAATCTGTATATCCGTTCAGGGATGACGGTAAGGCGCGCCTGGTTCCTCATAGCGGGGGACTACGAAAAGAAGCGCGGGAAAAACAAAAGGAGAGCCTATGAGGAGATGGTCTCCGCCATGTATCAGATACGCAGCGGCATGCCGGAGAGCGAGTGTTATGAACAGTTCGGAGAGCGCTGCCGGATACCGGTCTACCGGAAATTCGGCGCCATGCTCGCCCAGAATCTGAGGAAAGGCTCCGGCGGACTTGCGGATATGCTGGAACGGGAGGCGAAGGAAGCCTTTGAGGACCGGAAGAAACTGGCGAAAAAGCAGGGAGAGGAAGCGGGGACAAAGCTGATGATACCGATGTTCCTTATGCTCATCATCGTGTTTGCGGTCGTGATATTCCCGGCATTCTTCTCGATACAGATATGAAGCTGCACGGATGGACAGGATGCGTGGACAGGGGCAGCCGGGAGGCAGCCGGACAAAGACAGGCAGATAAAAACAGGGGACATGGACAACGAAATCACACAGAAGAAGGAGGAGCTTTATGAAGTGTATCATAAAAAAAGTCAAACAGGGAAGCGCTGCGCTCAAAGAGAGATGGAACCGTCTGACGCCGGGAAAAAGAACGGCAGCAGGCATCACGGTGATTGAACTGGTCCTGATACTGGTCATCGTCATCGCGCTGCTCCTGATATTCAAAAATCAGCTCATCGATTTGATTAATACCATCTTTGACAAAATCGTATCGGAGAGCTCCGGCATCTGAGGCTGAAGACAGACATGAAAAAAGCTCAGATAACGGCATTCCTCAGCATGGTGTTCGTACTTCTCGTCTCCTTCGTGCTCGGGATGCTGGAAATCACCGTGATACATACGGCGGGGAATGTCAGCCGTCTTGCAGTGGACCGGGCGCTCTTTTCTATCTTCGGGGAATATCAGAAAGAACTGTTCGATGATTATCAGGTCTTTGCCATCGACGGAAGCTACGGCACCCGGGATTTCCGGGAAGAGCGCCTGACGGACAGGATGCGCTATTACGGGACAGCCGGAATCGATCAGGAAATCAAAGGAATCCAGTATCTCACGGATGAGAACGGACAGGCGTTCCGGGAGCAGGTCCTGGAATTTATGGAGGTAAAGTACGGAGCGGACCTGGTACGGGAATTTACGGGGCTGACTTCCAGGTGGGAGGAGGAGAGCATCCAGGGCAGCGAGATGGAAGAAAAAGAGCAGGGGATGTTTGATGAAATCGACAGACTCCGGGAAGCCGCGGAAAATGCAGAACAATCGAAGGACACAGAAGACACGGAAGAATCGGGAGATACCCAGGGAGCAGGGGAAACGCAAGACACAGAAACTGCAGAAGGAAATGGAGGCACAGAAGACGCGGAAGCGCAGATGCCAGAGGGAAATCCCTTCTCCTGTCTGGAACAGATTGAAAAAAACGGGATACTCTCCATCGTGCTGCCGGAAGATATGGAACTGTCCGGACGCAGGATCGAGCCGGAGACTCAGGCAACGGGAAGAGACCTTCAGAGCGGGCGAGGGACATTTCCGCACCGTCAGGGGATGGACGGCATCGAAGAGAAACTGCTGTTTAACGAGTATCTGCTGATGAATTTTACAGATGCAACAGGCGGCGCAGATGCATCAGACGGTACGGCTGCATCAGGCGCAGCTGGCTCCGGACAGGGCGGGTCGGCGGTAAGCGATATCAGGGGAGAGCGCTCCCTTGCCTATGAGATAGAGTATATCCTGGAGGGCAGACCGTCAGATAAAGAAAATCTGGAAGCAGTGCTTATGAAACTGTTCCTGATACGCATGGCGCTGAACTACGTCTATCTGCTGGGAGATTCCGCGAAGCAGGCGGAAGCCATGGCACTGGCAGTCACAGTCACCACCATCCTGCTCATTCCGGAAGGGGCGGAGGCGGCAAAGCAGCTCATCCTTCTTGCCTGGGCAGCAGGGGAGGGCGTCCTGGACCTGCGGACGCTCCTGGCAGGAAAGAGGACGGCGCTGATGAAAAGCGCGGAGAACTGGCAGCTCTCCCTTTCCGGTCTGCTGACGCTGGGAAGCAGCCAGGGACAGACGGAGGGACAGGATGTTCCCGGAGGGATTACTTACAGGGAGTACTTAAGAGCGTTCCTGTTCCTTGGAGATACGGAAGAGATCACCATGCGCACGCTGGACCGCATCGAGGAAAATCTCGCGCTCACATATGGTCTGCAGTATTTCCGGGCAGACCGGTGCGTCACTAGGATGGAGACAGAAAATACGGCGGTGCTGTTCGGAGAGGTCACGTATACCTTTCCCGCTTATTTCGGGTATGACTGACCGGCATGCATCCGGCAGGATGCTCCATCGGTCCCGGGACCCGCCCGGGTCCCGGCGCAGCACGCCTGCGGGTTCCGGCGCGGGATTGTCTCCGGTGCAGATGCCCTTTCCTTCTTTCCGCATTCCCTCATGCGGGCATATTACCCTTTTGTTAGTTGTGATTTAGTGAAAGGAAGAATCGGTTGCGATGAGCACGAATAAGAATAAAAAAACATCCATGTTGGCATCGGAAAGGGCATCTGCACCGGAGACAAGAAGACGACACCAGAGGAAAGCGGCGGGTATTCCGGTGAAAAAAGATATATGCGGCAGCGTGACGATTGAGGCGTCCATCGGGATTCCGCTGTTTCTCTTTGCGGCAGTCTGTCTGATCTGGCTCATTGAGATACACAACATCCGGCTCACCATTTTTTCCGCAGCACAGAATGCGGCGAAAAGCGCGGCAGGGCAGACGGCGCTCGTCCCGGTGCTAAATACGGTAAAGCTGAAGTCGGATATCATCGAGCTGGTCGGAGAAGAACGGATTGACCGGAGCCTCATAAAAGGGGGCGCATCCGGGATATCCTGCTGGAAATCCCATGTGTCCCCGTCAGCGGGAGAGATGGAAGTGTTTGTTGATTACAGCGTCCGGCTTCCGCTCCAGGTATTCGGGAATCCTTCCGCCAGGCTGGAGGAAGCATTTATCCTGAGCGCGTGGACCGGTTATCAGGGCGGAAGGGACGGGGCAGAGAGCGGACAGATTGTGTATGTCACGGAGAATGAAGGGGTCTACCACGAGGACTACAGTTGCTCCCATCTACAGCTTTCCATCCGCTATGTTCCGGCTTCGGAACTGGATGAGATGAGAAATGACAGCGGAGGAAGATACCATGCGTGTGAGAAATGTGTGTTTGGTCCTGCCATGACAGGTGTATATATCACGGAAACAGGAGACAGATACCACAATTCCATAAGCTGCAGCGGGCTGAAACGGACGATACGCGCAGTGGACAGGGATGAGGTGAGCGGATTGGGAGGGTGTTCCAGATGTTCGGATTAGAAAAGGCGGCAGAGAATCTTCCGGGAATGGTATGGCTTTTGTGCAGGTTCCTATTTGCACTGTATCTGTACGTGCTCTCGGTTATGGATATCCGGTGGAAAAGGCTGAATGTGCCGCTTCTTCTGTCCGGGTTCCTTCCTGCAGCTGCGGGGGCGGCGTGTTCCGGGGATGGATTCCCGGTTCTTTCCTTAGCCGGAGGCGCGGTGGGAGCGGCGTTCCTCCTCATAAGCAGGGCAACAGGGGAGTCGTTCGGGTATGGAGACAGCATCCTCATCCTGGAGATGGGTATATTTCTGGGATTCTGGGATATCCTGTCGGTTCTGATGGCAGCGTTTTTCCTTGCGGCGGGGTTTTCTGTTTTCATGCTCATCCGGCGGAGATTTCACAGGAAGTCGGCATTTGCGTTCGTCCCTTTTCTGGCGGCCGCATATACGGGAGGGATGCTGTTTGGATACTGTTAGGAGAAAAGAAAGAAGAGCGTCCGTCAGAAGAAAGGAGTTCAAGGGGAGCGCCGTCGTTGAGATGTCCTATATCATTCCACTGTTCCTGGGACTCTTTGTCCTCCTCGTGCACGCTGTTTTCTATTATCACGATAAGGCAGTGCTGACCGGCGCGGCGCAGGAGACCGCCATACTGGGAGCCCAGGCGGCGCGGAGACCGGAAACAGAGTATGACCTGGAAGCCTTCTTCCGGGAACGGATAGAGGGAAAGCTCATCTACATGACGGAGCCGGAGCTGTCGGTGGAAGAAAGCAGGGACCGGGTCCAGGCGGCAGCCTCTGCCGGGAAGGGCATTATGAAGCTGGCTGTATGCCAGAAGGCGGAAATCGTCAGACCGGAGGAAGACCTGAGAAGGATGGGAGTGGTGCGATGAAAGTAACATATGAGAACAGCTGGGAGTATACGGACATCCACATCGACGTGGATATTCCTTACCGGGAAGGCTATCAGATGCGGATGCTCCGTGAAAACCGGATTCCAGGGCTCCTTCCGGTAAAAGGAGCCGGAAGAGACGGGCAGAGCAGATACACCTACCGCATCAACGGCGGGCAGAGCATGGAGGAACTGT
Organism: Candidatus Mediterraneibacter merdipullorum; assembly: GCA_019117125.1. GTDB lineage: Bacteria > Bacillota > Clostridia > Lachnospirales > Lachnospiraceae > Mediterraneibacter > Mediterraneibacter merdipullorum. Next base: position 24,850 of record DXAL01000039.1, on the reverse strand, counting down.
TCGGGACGCGCGAAATGAAAAAGAGAGACGTGGAGCGGTTTATCGAAGACCTTCTGAATACGGTGGGAGCGGTCACCGGGCATCTCCTGGAACCGGACGGGCTTATTCTGTCTCCGGATATGGTCTACCTGACAGACGGGCACTACCGGTTCTGTTATCTCCCGGCGTCCGGAACGGAAGAGAAGCTGTCATTATGCCGTTCCTTCCATCAGATGACAGAATATTTTGTGAAAAAACTGGATTATCACGATACATCCGGCATCATCCTTGTATACCGTCTTCACAAAGATACGATGCAGGACAGCTTTGAACTCAGAAAAATCATCGAAGCGTGCAGAAAAGAGGAGGAAGAGCTGAAAGCTGAGAAAGAAAAGAGAAAGCGGACCCGCGGAACCGGCGCGGTCCCGGACGGAGCGCTGTTCTCCCTGGATGACCGGGAAGACGGAAACGACCGGGAAGGCAGAGAGAAAAAAGAAGGGGCGGACAGAAAAGCCTCAGGTCTGGAAGATACCGGAAAGTACAGATACACCCAGGCTTCGCAAAGCAGTATGGTAAAGGAAGAACCGGTGAGATACGGGAAGATAAAGAAAGCAGTCCGCAAGCTGAAAGGCGGGCGGTGGGGAGAATGGCAGGACCTCATCACGGAAACGGATGGACACGGGAGAAAGGGTATCTTATAATAAGATACACCGGAAGCCCCCTGTTAGTTCTGTGCCGGGGAAGCCGGAAGAAAAGGAAAGAAAAGAGGTCCTCACGTGAAACAGAAACCAGAAGCAGTCTGCACGGTCGGGCTCATCATTTTAAATACAGCAGTCTTTTTCATCCTGACAATGCTGGGAGATACAGAGGATGCAGTATTTATGGTGAAGCACGGGGCGATGTACGATCCCCTGCTTACGCAGGGACAGGAGTATTACCGGCTGTTTACCTGCCTGTTTCTCCATTTCGGCATCGAGCATCTGCTCAACAATATGGTGATGCTCGGAGCGCTTGGCTGGAACCTGGAACCGGAGACCGGCAGATGGAAATTCCTCGTCATCTATTTTGCGAGCGGTCTTTTTGGAAATATCCTGTCCTTTGTCCACGATATCCGGACCGGTCAGGAGATTGTCTCTGCAGGCGCCTCGGGAGCAGTCTTCGGGCTTATGGGAGCGCTTTTGTATGTAGTCATTGCAAACCGCGGAAGGCTTGGAAGACTCTCGGCAAAGGGACTTGTATTCATGGCGGCGCTGAGCCTCTACTTTGGACTGACGAGCAGCGGTGTGGACAACCTGGCTCACATCGGCGGACTTGCCGGCGGGTTTCTCCTGGCAGTCCTCCTCTACAGAAAGAAGCGGTAGTACATTTCTGTTCAGGCAGCGCGACAGCGCCCGGCTCACAGTGCGGCTGTCTGCTCAGACAGGCAGCGTGACCGTAAATTCCGCACCTTCTCCGGGAGCGGATACGACGGTAATGGAGCCGCCGTGCGCTTCCACGATGCTCCTGGCAGAAGCCAGTCCCAGTCCGGTGCCGTTTTCCTTGTATGTGACGAACAGGTCAAATATTGTATCGATGCGGTCTTTTGGTATCCCGCATCCGTTATCCCGGCAGGTTATCACGATCTGGTCGCCGGAACGCTCTGCAGAAAGGGAAATCGTGCCGTCATCTGCAACCGCTTCCCGGGCGTTTCGGAGAAGGTTGAGCATAACTTCTTCCAGTTTCAGCTTATCTCCGGTGAAATCACCCATATCCGGAGCGATCTTTGAAGAAAACCCGATGCTGCTGCCGGAAGCATCCAGCGAGATGGCAAAGGATACGGCGATGTTTTTTAACAGATTTCCGATGGAAAATACAGAGTGGTGCAGTGTCCTGCTGTTGTTGAAAGTGGACAGTTCGTTTAACAGGTCGCACATGAAACGCACATCTTCCATTGTCTGCTTCCAGTTGTGGAACTCCTTTACTTCCGGGTGCTGCGCTTCCATAATCTGGAGAGACGACGATATGAGCGTCAGCGGGTTGCGTATCTCATGGGCAATCATGGATACGGCGGTGTGATGATTCTCAAGGAGCTGCGATATGATGTGCTTTGCGTCAGGATTTTCTGCCATCAGGCGGTTCATTTGATTCAGGTCAATGTTGTTGAACATGTCGGTTCCCCTTTTTGCTTGCGGTTGATATCCAGTCTGCCTGCGGTCGCCCGCGGCTCTGTCATCCATAAGTCTAGCATGGGAAAAAGACGGGTTCAACATCATCCATACGACAGATTTCGACACCTGGAATAAACATCTTCTCTTTTTCCGGAAAATAGTCTATACTACTATTCAGAAATAACCGGAGGAAGAGAGGAAAAAATTATGAAAGAGAAAGACTGCATTTTCTGTAAAATCGCAGCGGGAGAGATTCCGTCCGCAACGCTTTATGAGGATGATGACTTCCGAGTCATTCTGGACCTCGGACCGGCGTCAAAAGGGCATGCCCTCATCCTGCCGAAAGAACACTTCCGCAATCTCTATGATATTGATGAGGAAGTTGCGGCCAAAGCGATGAAGCTGGCGAAAAAGATGGTAAAGAAGATGACGGACGTGCTCGGATGCGACGGCTATAACGTGGTGCAGAACAATGAGCCGTGTGCAGGTCAGACGGTATTTCATTTCCACATGCATCTCATTCCAAGATATGAAGGAGACAATGTTGGACTCGGTTGGCCGACAGGCGAGCTGACCGAAGAAGTGAAAAATGAGATACTTTCCAAAATGAAATAGACCGGAGTAATCATGTTATGTTGACAGGGAATCGTGAATTTAACGAGGTTTATGAGAAGTATAAAAATCTCGTCCTGAAGACGGCATTCATTTATTCAGGGGACGATTACGATGCGGCAGAAGACATAACTCAGGAGACATTTCTGAAATTATACATAGGATTTGAAGAGCTCAAAAACGGAAATATTTCTTCATGGCTGTGTGTTGCTGCGAGAAATGCGGCGATAAACCACCGAAAGAAATACCGTCGCGAAGTGCTCCGGCTGGACGAGGAAGGATATGCTGTACAGGAAGAACTAAGGGAGAGCACGGAAGAAGAGTATACCGGGATAGAACTGGAGCAGAGCAGACGAAAACTGCACGAAAAGATATTTGCCGGACTGATGGAGAAGAATCCGAGATGGTACGAGGCAATCATGCTCGTCTACTACATGGAAATACCGCAGGCAAAGGCTGCCGAGATGATGGGAGTGCGCCTGCAGGTCCTCCACAGCATCCTGCACAGGGCGAAAAAGTGGATTGCGAAGACATACGGCGCGGAATATGAAGAGATGACAGACCCGGACCGATGAACCGGACAATATCCGGGATTCATTTGCCAGTCCGGGCAAGGGATACCGTCCATCTCCGGGAGAGATAAAAACAGGCGCTCAGTAAGAGCGCCTGCACAGACCGCCTGTAAAGACGGGTATTATGAGATATCACAAAAGAGTCATTCCGTTTTGGCGGCAGCTTCTTCTATCAGGGACAGAATCGTGTCGATGGAATCCTGCTGGTCCGAATCCCGCATCGCGTCGATAAATGTACCGCGGTTTTCGTAAAGCCCGAGAACAGAAGAGACGAGAGAATCTTCGGTGAGTTCTTCTTCCTCGAGCACCATGCTGAAGCCCTGGCGTTCAAAGGAACGGGCGTTTAATATCTGGTCGCCACGGCTGGCTTTTGCAGACAGCGGGATGAGGAGATTCGGCTTCCTGAGAGCCAGCAGTTCACAGATTGCATTGGCTCCCGCTCTTGAGATGACAATATCCGCAAGAGCAAAAATGTCGCGCAGCTCGTCCTTGATGTACTCGAACTGGCAGTAGCCCTTCGTATCTTTGAGTGATTCGTCCGTCTTTCCTTTTCCGCACAGATGGATAATCTGGAACTGTTCGAGAAGACGGGGGAGGCTCTGGCGTACGGCATTGTTCACGACTACAGAGCCGAGGCTTCCGCCTATCACGAGGATGACAGGTTTGTCTGCGGTAAATCCGCACAGGTCCAGAGCCGCTATCTTATTGCCGGAGAGAAGCTCCTGACGTATCGGGGAACCGGTGAGGACTGCTTTCCCCTTCGGAAGAGCATCCAGTGTCTCCGGGAAGTTGCAGCACACTTTTACCGCGGAAGGAATGGCAATCTTATTTGCAAGACCGGGCGTCATATCCGATTCATGGATGATGGCTGGCACCTTGCACCGCTTGCCGGCAAGGACGACAGGAACGGAGACAAATCCGCCCTTTGAGAAGATGACATCGGGCTTCAGTTCCTTAATGAGTTTCCGGGCTTCGCCGAAGCCTTTGACTACACGGAACGGGTCGGTAAAATTCTGCACGCTGAAATAGCGGCGCAGCTTGCCTGAGGAAATCCCGTAGTACGGAACCCCAAGAGGTTCGATGAGTTCTTTCTCGATGCCGTTGTATGAGCCGATATACTGGATGTCGTATCCCAGCTTCTGCAGACCGGGAATCAGGGCGATATTAGGAGTAACATGCCCGGCGGTTCCGCCGCCGGTTAAAATGATTCGTTTCATAAGAAAATCAACCTCCAGAAAAGTCGTATTAAAACTAATTTCATCTTAACCTTATTTGGTGAAAAGTCAAGGAAAAGATAAGACGGAAAAAGGTGTTACGAATGAAAAAACTTGAAAAGTTATCACTGAAAAAAGAAGTCGACAGAGAAGCCGCCGATATCCGGGATACCGTCAGTTCCAGAGATAATCTCGATGATATCAGCGTCTCGGAAGATATGGAAACTTCTCTTTTCAATAAAATACAGGAATATGAATACGATAAAAGATTCCATAAGACCGTCCGCCGCAGCAAAAAAAGACGCAGGATATGTCTGGCGCTTGCGGCAGCGATTATTCTTGTATGCGGAAGTGTGATGACTGGAACAGGGAGCAAGTCGTACTGGAAGGTGTTGTGGGAGCGAATCGCGGGGGAGGAGAAACTATCCTATATTGATGTGGAAAATATGGATTCGCATGAGACAGAGGACTTGGATGAAGTTCAGGTGTTTAAAGATATTAAGAATGAAATAGGAATTTATCCGGTGAGATTCGGATATCTGCCGGAAGATATGATTTTTAAGCGGTTTGAGATAGATAAAGCACAAGCCAGGGCTGCTCTCTTTTATACGTATAATAAGAAGACCATAAAATACAGTATGTACATGAATGATGCAGACTCTTCATACGGACAGATTGAGCCGGACCAACTTGTTGAGGAGTATCAGACAGAGATAAGAGGTATAACCATAAATATAAAAAAATATCTTGTAGAAGAGTCTGATCAGGAAAGATACATTGCTGAATTTGAATATATGGATGCCCAGTATGAGATAAAAGGAATGATGGAAAAGGATAAATTTGAAAAAATTATAAATAATTTGATTTTTTATGATGAAAATGCGTAAGTTTTCCCGGAGTCAATTGTTTATATTATAGAAAGGGTACATAGACAAAAGATTCAAAGAGGGACAAAAGAATGAAAAAGCGCATTTTATCTATAGTATGCAGCGCAGCAGTGCTGGTTACACTGGCGATGACGTCGGTGGTCCGTGTGGAAGCATCAGAACCGGAAATGAAGCTGGTGGACGGCTCCTATCTGACAGACGAGGAGACTTCCACTGGAGTGACGCCGCCGCCTTTGACAAGGGGTGTGTACCTTATGGACGGTGAGTGCACGATTTCCAGGGCAGGACTTACAAGAGTGTACGCCTATGCAGCAACCACTGCGAATCAGGAAGTCGATTATATGGCGACCATCGTGTATGTTGAAAAGTATAACGCCGAAGAAGACGGATGGGGGCAGGTTGCCTGGTGGATGGTGGAAGACCATGACGACTACTTTCTCTCCACAGCGAAGTCCGTTACCGTTGACCGTGGTTACTACTACCGTGTGAGGGCGAATCACATTGCAGGGGCAAGCGCCTATGATTACGATGAATCAGCATCTGTGACAAATGGGGTATTCCTCCCGTAACCCTGTTCCGATTTAAATTTACGGGAAGGATTATCATAGACCTCCGCCCTTAAACCCTGAGAGCAGCCGCTGAGTACGCCGCGGAAACTATTAATCAAATAAAAAAATAAAAAGAAAGAAAGTTTGAGAAACCTGTTCCGAGAAACACCACAAATTTTGGCTGTACATACGGCGGCTGCTCTCAGGGTTTAAGGGATGGACAGGCAGACTGGAAACAAAGAGCCCGCAGGCAGATGCCTGCGGGTATCGCTTTGTCTGAAATTGGAAAAAGCAGCCGGTCACTGACCGACTGCTTCTTTTAATGCCTGCGCGAGCTGGTCCGGGCACGATGTGGATTTAAACCCGCACCGGATTCCCTCGATACGCGATATCGCTTCCCGGACATCCATCCCGTCGATGAGCCGGGAGATTCCCTGAAGATTTCCGTTGCATCCTCCGCGGAAAGATACATTCCGCACTTTGTTGTCTATGATGTCAAAGTGAATCTGCTGGGAGCAGACTCCTTTCGGCTGATAATCCATTTCCCATACCTCCGTATTCTTATCTGATGAGTGCATAATTTATGGCACCGCTTTGCTGATGTGCCGGAACTACGGATGAATTATAGCAGAACCCCGGCTGTTTGTAAACACGTCTCAATGCTTACATCTCAATGCTTACATCTCAATGCTCACACGTCTCAATGCCCGGTCGCAGCATCTCAGTTATTCTCAATCATGAGTTCCGCAATCTCCCGGTCGGTCTTCTCTTCACAGGAGTTTATCATTTGAATCATGTGCTGCGTCAGTTCCGGGTCCAGTTCAAGCTCTCCGGCAATCTTTTCGGCATCATACCCTTTTGCAAGTTTTTTCCGTATGATGGAGATAAGAGATTTTATTTCTCCTTTTCGTTCTCCTATTTGTTCTCCCTTTCGCTCTCCTTCTTCCCGTATCAGGCGGTCCCGCTCTTCCATTTTCATATAGCTCACCCCCATCTGCTCGTTTGTCTTGATTTCATGGACTTTCCTGTGCAGGCTTTTCAGACGGTCATCGCAGTCGGCGGGAACATTTTCCTCGGAACTGCAGTCGACGTAATGGAGAAAATCAATCAGCGTCCGGTCTGCTTCCGCATCGTTCTTCCCTTTTGTGTTGAGGATGATTTTCCGGCACTCATCTCCCATGGTCAGTTCCGGCAGTTCTTTGCACCGGTTGTCAAAGGTATACCGGTACAGCCCGTATCCGAACAGGTCGAACCCGCAGATGACGATGATGTACGCCGGTTTCAGACGGTCGAACCCGCGCTCCCCGCTCTTTAGCATCGGGGCGTCCAGAAGCGCCTGATAATACCGGGTGCGCTTCGGGATATTTCCCTCGTTCTTTTTCTGCATCTCCACATCAAAGACGCGCCCGTCGATGTCTTCCACGTAGAAGTCCATCCGTATCCCCCGTTTCCCGGGAAGGTTGTGTACGACTTTCTGTCCTTCTTTCCAGCGTATCTTTCGTATCCTTATCCCGAGGGAAAGCTCGATGATGAGCCGGCATGTCTCCAGGTCTGTGGTTGCCATATCGAAAAGAAAGTCGTCCATGAGGTTCATATCTTCCAGAGGATTTATGAGCAGTTCACCCTGCTCCGCTCTGCCTTCTGCCTGCATATTCAGTTGTCTCATTTTTGCCATATGTTTCTCCTTTGATTATAATCGCATGCCTTCATTTTTACAATGCCCGGTTCTCATGATTTCCGTATCATTCCGGCTTTTTCTCTATCGTTCCTCCGGGAACGGAACCGGACGCAAAGGGACCTCCTCTGTCCGACAGTATGTCACGTATATCCATTATAATCTTCTTTTGGAAAAGGAAAAGAAAATGCAAGAAAACATTGCATTTTTATTTTTCAGGCGCCATCTTCCGCACAGAAATGACAGGATATGACCTTGAGACAGATTCCGGACAGTCTGGAAAGAGGCTGCGGATGAAGCCGTTCCCGCTGAGTGGATTCGGGGGATTTTGAACCTGTTAAGAGTGAGAAGTTCCGGGCGGGACAGGGAGAAGGGCAGCGCCTCCGGATGTAGAATTATGTAGAACGGTTTTTGCGGACAAGCGGTCCCGGATGGACTATAATGACGGCAGACACAATACGGACTGAGGCGCAGGCGGTACCTGCCTGCGAAAGCGGGAGCATTGTGGGAGAATCAAATAACAGGAGGGATTGCTATGTTGGAACGATTGGCAGCAGATACAAGCATCATCACCTGGCTGATGGCGTTTGTCGGAGTGCTGGGCATCACTGCCAAACTGGTGAACCAGCTGACGCTGTGCAGACTGGTGAGGGCGGCGGGCAGCATGCCGAAGAGCACGCACAGACTGATAAAGCTCGTGAGGGCAAAATACGAACATGCATGCATGATACGGGATTCCGTGGAGAACATCGATGCATTTGTGGAAAAATACATATACGAATACAGGGGGTTCCTGTTCCGGATACATACATGGAGGCAGATTGAGATATTGTCTGCCTGGTTCGCGGGGATACTGGCGGCGCTGGGCGCGCTGGTACTTTATCTGGATTCCGGATTTTCAGAATCCGTTTATCAATATATCATGGCGGGAGCAGCGGAAGTGGTCCTGCTCTCGGTCGTCATGCGCCTGACGGACGAGCCGTACAAGATAAACGCCGTGCGGATGTACATGACGGATTATCTTGAGAATATCTGCACCTTCCGTCTGAAGCGGCAGAATACGAGGGAAAAGGAGTCCATCGATGTGATTGCTGCGGAGAATGCCGTGAAGAATACCGCAAAGAAGACGGAGCCTGCGCTCAGGAGCGTAAAGCAGACCGAGCCGGTCCGGCGCACATCGGCTCTGAGAAATGAAGCGGTCCCGGAGACTGCCGGACGCGGAGCATTGGCGGCATCCGGCTCCGGAGCCGGAGCAGCAGAGGTGGAAGAGCTGCCCGGACGGGCAGAGCGGGAACGGATATCTGCGGGAAAGGAGGGAGAACTGCCCATCAATATCGAAGGAGAACCAAGGAACCAGGAGCGGGGAACTGCCCCGCGGCATGCTGCGCGTCAGCAGGCAGCGGATGGAAGAGGCGACGACCGCCCAGCCCTGCGGGAGGAGGCGATACGCCAGATACTGGAAGAATTCCTCGCATAGTATAGCGACGGTTGTTTTAACTTGAATATGCTCTTTGGATTTGATAAAATAGGCATAGAGTATCGGCTCAGGATTTTCTGAGGATGCCGGGATTCAAAAGATGATATGAGGATATCGGAGAGGAAGGATAACGATGAGCAAAGTAACATTTGACTATTCAAAGGCATGCAGTTTTGTAAAAGAGCATGAGCTGGAGTATATGAGCGGTCTTGCCGCCCAGGCGAAGGAGAAGCTGCTCGCGAAGGACGGAGCGGGCAATGATTTCCTCGGCTGGATTGATCTCCCGGTGGACTATGACAAGGAAGAGTTCGCCCGCATCAAGAAGGCGGCGGCAAAGATACGCGAGGATTCGGAAGTCCTCCTTGTGATAGGAATCGGCGGTTCCTACCTGGGGGCGAGAGCAGCCATCGAATTCCTGGGACATTCTTTTGCAAACGTCGTGTCAAAGGAGCTCCGCAAGTCTCCGGAGATTTATTACGTCGGAAACAGCATCAGCAGCACTTATATCAGAGATTTGATCGACGTTGTGGGCGACAGGGATTTCTCCATCAACATGATTTCCAAGTCGGGCACGACCACAGAACCTGCAATCGCATTCCGCGTATTTAAGGAAATCCTGGAAAAGAAATACGGAAAAGAGGAAGCTGCAAAGAGGATTTACGCGACCACAGACCGCGCGAAGGGAGCGCTCAAGAATCTGGCGACAGAAGAAGGATACGAGACATTTGTCGTGCCGGACGACGTGGGAGGACGCTTCTCCGTACTGACGGCAGTGGGCCTCCTTCCCATCGCGGTGAGCGGAGCGGATATCGATAAGCTGATGGAAGGCGCGGCTGCAGGAAGAAAGGCTGCGATTGAAAATGATTTCGCGGACAACGACGCGATGCAGTATGCGGCTATCCGCAACATCCTTCTGCGCAAGGGCAAGACCGTGGAGGTACTCGCCAACTACGAGCCGAGCCTGCACTATATCTCCGAGTGGTGGAAACAGCTTTACGGCGAGAGCGAGGGCAAGGACCAGAAAGGCATCTTCCCGGCTTCCGTAGACCTGACGACAGACCTGCACTCCATGGGACAGTTCATCCAGGACGGCAACCGCATCCTGTTTGAGACGGTTCTCAACGTAGAGAAGTCCAGGGAAGAGATTATCATCAACGAAGAGCCGGTGGACCTGGACGGCCTGAACTACCTTGCAGGGAAGAACGTGGACTTCATCAACAAGAGCGCGATGAACGGGACCATCCTCGCACATACGGACGGCAATGTCCCGAACCTTATGGTGAAGATTCCGGAGCAGAATGAATTCTATCTGGGTGAGCTGTTCTATTTCTTCGAGTTCGCATGCGGCGTGAGCGGATATTTACTCGGCGTTAATCCGTTCAACCAGCCGGGCGTGGAGAGCTACAAGAAGAACATGTTCGCGCTTCTTGGAAAACCGGGATATGAGGAAGAGAGAGAGGCTCTGCTCAAGAGGCTTTAAGCTCAGAAACAGCAGGGATGGCATACGGTGCCCGGGTGGTCTCCGCCCGCGGCGCCGTATGCCTGTTTTACTGTAACGATATTAAATTTACTGTATTTTCCATTGGACTTGTACATTTGATAGGTTAAAATAGATACAGACATCTCAGGAGGAGGATAAAATGCGCGCAGCCATCGTTGACGATACGGCGGCGGATACTGGATATCTACATGCGAAGGATCAACGGGGACCAGCTCGCGCAGATTATCCGCGACAAGTATCCCCGCTGCCAGATTATCTTTACGACTGCCAGCCAGGAACACGCGGTGAAGGCGTTTAAAATCAGGGCGCTGGATTATCTAGTGAAACCGTATACCTATGAGGAACTTGAGTGCGCGCTGGACCGATTCGAGGAAGTGTACGACGGATTCCTCCACTATATCGAACTCAAGGAAGGCAGACAGTTCCTCTGGTGCTATCGGAACTGCATGGTGAACATGGATTACATCACAGCGGTGGAGGACAAGGATTTCGTCCTGACGGACGGGAAACGTATCCCGATATCAAGGGCGATGCATCAGGAAGTCACTCAGGCGTATGCGAACTATATGTTTGAATATGTTACCCGGGGTTCTTCTGTATGAATATCACACTGAGTTTTATCATCAATACATCGACCTACCTGACCGCAGTCGTCATCGTGCTCTACCATACGTTCAAGGACAGGATTATGAAACCTGTCTGGAAGCGTCTCGGTCTTGGGCTCCTGGCATTTCTGGCTGTGGCTGTCATCGGTTCAATCGGATTTATGAACTTTGGTCCGGGCAGTAACGTGCAGCCGTTCATCACGCTCGTTACGTCCGGATGCTGCTTTTTCATCCCCTACGTGGTGCTGGAATACAATCTGGGACAGTGCCTGTTCATCTCGGGGCTTGTGAAATGTTATGCAGACGACGTCGCCCTTCTGGCGACTGTTTTTTATTATTTTGTCTCCGACCGTCTGCCGGATTCTTATCTGGGATTTCCCGCCTGGCCCGTCGTGCTCATCACCGCGCTCTCCTTCCCGGGCATCCTGCTCTTTTTTACGAAGCTCATGCGCCCGGCGCTGGACTGCCCGGAAATCCGGGGCTCCTGGGCATACACGTGGCTTGCGCCCTGTCTGGTGAACCTGATGTACGCTTTTTATATGCAGCCGGTCTTTACGGAAATCACGTCCTTCCCGGGAAAGAAGTTCGGGTTCGTTCCCTTCCTCTGGGTGGTTCTGACGTTCTCAAGCTATGTCATCATGCTCATGGCGCTGAACGGGCAGAGCCGGGCGAGGCAGCTCCAGGAGGAGCTTCATATCACGGACATCCGGGTGACGGCGCAGCAGAAGCAGCTGGAGCACCTTCAGGAATACATCGAGGGGACGTCGAAAGTCCGCCACGACATGCGGCATCATCTCCTGGCGATGAGGGGGTTTGCCGCCAGCGGGGATTACCAGAAGCTGACCCGGTATCTCAATGAGAGCATCTCCGGCTTGGACCGGTATGACGCGGCAATCTACAGCGGCAATGCCGCCCTGGACGCCATCCTCGGATATTATCGGCGACTGGCGGAAGAAGCGGGCATCCGGGTCATGCTGGATGTGGAGACAGACGGGGACCTGCTCATACCGGATACGGATATGTGCATCATCATGGGAAACCTGCTGGAAAATGCATATGAGGCTTGCAGAAAACAGCGGTCGGACAGCCGGTACATCAACACCTACCTCCACCAGCGGGGCAACGTCTTCATCGTCGTTGTGGAGAACAGCTACGAGGGGACTGTGGAGAAGGAGGACGGCGATTTCCTCTCATCGAAAGTGAAGAACCGGAAAGGCATCGGCATCCGCTCGGTCATCGACGTGACGAAAAAGTACAGGGGAGTCCCGAAGTTTGAATACGACGGTTCGAGATTTAAAGTTTCCCTCTTATTGAATGGAAATCGCAAATAGGGTATAATAATAAGCAGTCGGAAAAAGCCGGCTGCTTGTTTCGTATGCAGCGGCAGATAAAGGAGGAAATGAGATTATGTTACGTATCGGAATGTTGACAAGCGGAGGAGACTGTCAGGCGCTGAACGCGGCCATGAGAGGCGTTGTAAAAGGCATATATTCAAAGACGGACGACGTGGAAATCTACGGATTCAAAGACGGGTACAAAGGTCTGATATACGCGGATTTCAACATGCTCACATCAAAGGACTTCTCGGGGATACTGACAAGGGGCGGCACCATCCTCGGCACATCCCGGCAGCCCTTCAAGCTGATGCGCGTACCGGATGCGGACGGACTGGACAAGGTGGAGGCGATGAAGCATACATACCATAAGCTGAACCTGAACTGCCTTGTCATCCTCGGCGGAAACGGGACCCATAAGACGGCGAACCTGCTCCGGGAGGAAGGGCTCAATGTCATCACGCTGCCGAAGACCATCGACAACGACCTCTGGGGAACGGATATGACATTCGGATTCCAGAGCGCGGTGGACGTAGCGACCGATACCATCGACCGCATCCACACGACAGCCACATCCCACAGCCGTGTGTTCATCATCGAGGTTATGGGACATAAAGTGGGACATGTCACCCTGCACGCGGGCATCGCGGGCGGCGCGGATATCATCCTGCTCCCGGAGATTCCGTATGATATCAAAGCCATTAAGAAAGTCATCGAAGGACGCTCCAGGGCAGGCAAACCCTTCACCATCCTTGCGGTAGCAGAGGGCGCCATCTCGAAGAAGGACGCCAAGCTCTCCAAGAAAGAGTACAAGGAGAAGCTGGCGAAGCGGAAATATCCGTCCATCGCCTACGAGCTGGCAGAGCAGATACAGAAAGAGACGGGCAAGGAAGTCCGCATCACAGTCCCGGGACATACCCAGAGAGGCGGCTCCCCGTGTCCGTACGACAGAGTCATCGCCACCCGCGTGGGCGCAAAGGCGGCAGAGCTCATTCTGGAAGGGAAATTCGGGTACATGGTCGCCATTAAAAACGGCGAGACGACGAAAGTGCCGCTTGCGGAAGTGGCAGGGAAATTAAAAACAGTAGATCCGAAGTGCGGTCTCATCAAAGAGGCGAGGATGACCGGCATCAGCTTCGGCGACGAGGTGTGATACATGTCGTATACGGCGCTTTACAGAAAGTTCCGCCCGTCCGGATTTGAGGACGTAAAAGGGCAGGACCATATCATCACAACACTGCAGAACCAGATACGCGCGGACCGCATCGGGCACGCCTATCTTTTCTGCGGGACCCGGGGGACCGGCAAGACGACGGTGGCGAAGATATTTGCCAAAGCGGTGAACTGCGAACATCCGGTGGACGGAAGCCCCTGCGGGGAGTGCGCGATGTGCCGGTCCATTGCAGCAGGCACGTCCATGAACGTGATCGAGATTGACGCGGCGTCCAACAACGGCGTGGACAATATCCGGGAAATCCGGGAAGAAGTGGCGTACCGCCCTACGGAGGGGCGGTACAAAGTCTATATCATCGACGAGGTGCATATGCTTTCCATCGGCGCCTTCAACGCGCTCTTAAAGACGCTGGAGGAGCCGCCGGAGTATGTGATATTCATCCTGGCGACGACAGAGGTCCACAAGATTCCCATCACCATCCTCTCCCGCTGCCAGCACTATGATTTCCGGCGCATCAGCATCGAAACCATCACAGACCGCATGCGGGAGCTGATGGAGATTGAGCATGTGGATGTGGAGGAGAAGGCGCTGCGCTACATCGCCCGGGCGGCGGACGGCTCCATGAGGGATGCCTTAAGCCTCCTGGACCAGTGCATCGCATTTTACATGGGGCAGAAGCTGACTTACGACAACGTGCTGGAAGTGCTGGGCGCTGTGGATACGGAAGTGTTCAGCCGGCTGCTGCGCAGGGTGCTGGAGCGGGATGTGTCCGGCGTGCTGGATGTGGTGGATGAGCTTGTCATGCAGGGCAGGGAGCTGACCCAGCTTGCGGCGGACTTTACGTGGTATCTGCGGAACTTGCTTCTGGTAAAGACTTCTGATAATATAGAGGATGTTCTGGACGTATCGACGGAAAACCTGGCGCAGCTCAAAGAAGAGGCGCAGATGGTCGAACCGGATATGCTGTTCCGTTTTATCCGCGTCTTTTCCGAGCTCTCCGGACAGCTCAAATATGCGACCCAGAAGCGGGTGATGCTGGAAGTGGCGCTCATTAAGCTGTGCACTCCGGCGATGGAGACGGCAGAGGATTCCATCCTGGACCGCATCCGCGCGGTGGAGCAGAAGGTGGAGAAGGGCATCGACGCGGCGGCGCTTCTGCAGGCGCAGAGCGCATACCAGAGCGGCATGACGGGACAGGCGCAGGATGGTTCCGGCGAAGGCGGACAGGGAGCAGGCGGCAGCGCGGGAAGGAAACCGGTGCTTCCGGCAGCCATCCCGGAGGATGTACAGGAGGTCGTCAAAAACTTCCGGTCCATCGCCGGCGAGGCTTCGGGCATGATACGCACCTATCTGAAGCGCGCGCGGCTGAGCCTGGGCGGGGACAACCGCCTCCTCATCGTGCTGCCGGACGCCCTGGCTGCGAGCGTGGTCGGAAGAGAGGACCACGTACAGGAGCTGGAATCCCTCATCGAAGAGCGGATTGGCAAGCGGGTGGAAGTGGACGTGCGCTACGTGGAAGAAGGGCGGCATTTCGAGGACACTTTCGTGGATATCGAGCAGAAAATCAATATGGAAATCACAGTGGAGGATTAGATATGGCAAAGAGAGGCGGATTCCCGGGCGGCGGCATGCCGGGGAATATGGCAAATCTTATGAAGCAGGCGCAGCGGATGCAGCGCCAGATGGAAGAGCAGCAGAAAGAGATGGAAGCAAAGGAGTTCACGGCGGCAGCAGGCGGCGGAGCAGTGGAAGTGACTGTATCCGGAAAGCGCGAAGTGCTGAAGGTGAAGCTGTCGGAAGAAGTGGTGGACCCGGATGATATCGAGATGCTGGAAGACCTCATCGTCGCGGCGGCGAATGAGGCGCTCCGCCAGGTGGACGAGGAGAGCGGAGCAGCCATGTCCAGACTGACCGGCGGACTTGGCGGCGGCATCCCGGGCATGTTCTGAAAGTGACCGGATACGGGAACGGTCTTATCTTTTCGGAACAGGAGCAGGTCAAATGGACTATTACAGCAATCAGATCAGCCGGCTCATCGAGGAATTTTCCCGACTGCCGGGTATTGGGAGCAAGTCCGCACAGCGGCTTGCCTTCCATGTGATAAACATGCCCCTGGACCAGGTGGAAAGCCTTGCAGGGGCAATCGTGGACGCGAGGAAAAATGTGAAATACTGCAGGGTGTGCTGCACGCTGACCGATGGGGAAGTCTGCCCCATCTGCGGCAATCCGGACCGGGACCACAAAACCATCATGGTGGTGGAGACGCCGAGGGACCTGGCGGCTTATGAAAAGACCGGGAAGTACAGCGGCGTGTACCATGTGCTCCACGGAGCGATTTCTCCCATGCTCGGCATCGGACCGGGGGATATCCGCCTGAAAGAGCTGATGGAGCGCCTCCAGGGCGATGTGGATGAAGTCATCATCGCCACCAATTCCAGTCTGGAGGGCGAGACGACGGCGATGTATATCAGCAAGCTCATCAAGCCGGCGGGCATCAGGGTGAGCAGGATTGCCAGCGGCGTGCCCGTGGGAGGCGACCTGGAGTATATCGACGAGGTGACGCTGCTGCGGGCGCTGGAGGGCAGGACAGAACTGTAGGAGGACATCGGATATGGGAAAGAAGAAAGTGACTTCATCCGACGTGGCGGCAAGGGCGGGAGTCTCCCAGGCCACCGTGTCGATGGTATTAAATAAGAAGTATAACGTTTCCTTTTCCAAAGAAGTCATCCGGAAGGTGCTTGAGGCGGCGGACGAGCTGGGCTATGAACTGCCCCGGCGGCGGAGGCAGAAAGAAGAGCGCAGGGAGAACATGCTCGTGGTCATCAGCCCGAATCTCACCAATCCCTATTACGTCATGCTCCTCCAGGGCATCGAGTCCCGGGCGGCAGACCAGGGATTCGGGATATTCGTGTGCAATACCCAGCGGGACCTGAAGCTGGAAGAGCGCTATCTGAAGATGATCGCATCCCTGAACCCCCAGGGTGTCATCTATATGTGCAACCCGAGTTCGTGCTTCATGGAGCGGGTCGAAGACCTGTCGAAACAGATTCCCGTCGTCGTCATCAACAATCAGAACGAAAAGCTCAGCGTGGATGCGGTGGTACTGGACAATTCCAAACTCGGGCGCATGATGGCGCGGCATCTCCTGGAACTGGGGCACCGGGATGTGGGGTATATCGCCCCGCCCCTTACCGTCCGGCAGAAACAGCGCTCCCGCCGGGTGGAAGGATTTTTAAAGGAGTTCGAGAGCGAAGGTCTGAGGGACCATGTGGTCATCCGCGCGGCGGACGAGCAGATAGACAAAGATGTGCCGGGCATTGACTCGGAATACCGCATCGGGTACGATCTGACGAAAGAACTCATCAAAGACCATCCGGAACTCACCGCAATCGCAGGACTCAACGATATGATTGCCTTTGGCATCATGGATGCGCTCCGCGATGAGAAATACAGGGTGCCGGCGGACATGTCGGTGATGGGCTGCGACAACACGCTGTTCGCAAAGGTGAAGGAAGTGTCCCTCACCACCATCGAGCATTTTGTCATCTACAAAGGAATGGACGCCTGCGACATCATCTTAAAGAAGATGAAGCCCCGGGTGAAGAAATATACGGAGATTGAGCCGGTGAGCATATATCACGTGGAGTATGAGCCCCGGGTCGTGGTTCGAGGGACTACGACGCATCCGCGGACGGAGAAAAGAAAAATTAATAAAAATAACAAAAAATATTAATAATAAAAAGTGACATGCAAAAAAATAAAACTGTTGTTTACGGCAAAAAATGAGTTGATTATTAATCCATATAAGTGAAATCATCGTGATAAACTGTTTTTATCAGCGGTTCTGCGGATTAATAATTTTCAGGGCTGTTGACCACAGTTTTTTTTACCGATATAATCAGTACAGAAACAGTTTCGGCAGATCAGATTTCCATATCCAAGGAGGAAGCAAGATGAGATTTTTTATCGACACGGCAAATGTAGACGATATCCGCAAAGGGAATGACATGGGCGTCATCTGCGGCGTCACCACCAACCCGTCCCTCATCGCGAAGGAGGGGCGCGTATTTGAGGAGGTCATCGCAGAAATCGCGTCCATCGTGGACGGTCCCATCAGCGGGGAAGTCAGGGCGACGACCACAGACGCAGAGGGCATGATACGCGAAGGACGGGAAATCGCGAAGATTCACCCGAACATGGTGGTAAAGATTCCCATGACCGCAGAGGGATTAAAAGCGGTCAAGGTACTTTCCGCAGAAGGCGTGAAGACAAATGTGACCCTTATATTCACGGCGAACCAGGCGCTCCTCGCTGCAAGGGCGGGCGCGACCTACGTATCTCCGTTCCTGGGACGCCTGGATGACATTTCCGTAAGGGGCGTGGACCTTATTAACGAGATTTCCGAAATTTTTGACGTGGCGGGCATTGAGACGGAAATCATCGCGGCGAGCATCCGCAACCCCATGCACATCACGGACTGCGCCCTTGCAGGTGCAGATATCGCCACCGTACCGTACAAAGTGCTGGAGCAGATGACCCATCATCCGCTGACAGACGCGGGCATCCGGAAATTCAGGGAAGACTACATCGCAGTATTTGGCGAGGAATAAAAAGGAGAGGCAAAGACACATGGACAAGCTCAAGTTGATGAAGACTGCCAACGAAGTGCGAAAAGACATCGTGACGGCGGTCCACAGCGCGAAAGCCGGGCATCCCGGCGGTTCTCTGTCGGCGGCAGAGATTTTTACGTATCTGTATTTTGAAGAAATGAACATCGACCCGAAAGACCCGAAGAAAGGGGACAGGGACCGGTTCGTACTGTCCAAGGGGCACACGGCGCCGGGACTCTATGCAGCGCTGGCGGAGCGGGGATATTTCCCGAAGGAAGATTTAAAAACCCTCCGTCATACCGGCTCCTACCTGCAGGGACATCCGGACATGAAGCACATCCCGGGCGTGGACATGTCCTCCGGCTCTCTCGGACAGGGCATTTCCGCAGCAGTGGGCATGGCGCTGGCGGCGAAGATAACCGGTGCGTCCTACCGGGTGTACACACTGCTGGGAGACGGGGAGATACAGGAAGGACAGGTGTGGGAGGCGTCAATGCTGGCAGCCCACCGCAGGCTGGACAACCTGGTGGTCATTGTGGACAACAACAATCTCCAGATAGACGGAGCCATCACGGAGGTCAATTCTCCCTATCCCATTGATGAGAAATTCAGGGCATTCAACTTCCATGTCATCAATATCGACGGGAATGACTTCGACCAGATTGACGCGGCGTTCAAAGAGGCGAAAACGGTCAAAGGACAGCCCACCGCCATCATCGCAAAGACCGTGAAAGGCAAAGGCGTATCCTTTATGGAAAACCAGGCAGGATGGCACGGAAAAGCGCCGAACGACGAAGAATACAAGATTGCCATGGCAGATTTGGAAAAGGCAGGTGAAGCGTTATGTCAGATGTAAAGAAGATTGCAACAAGGGCGAGTTACGGAGAGGCGCTGGCACAGCTCGGGACAGAGCACGGGGATGTGGTCGTGCTCGACGCGGACCTTGCCGAAGCGACAAAAACAGGCGTGTTCAAAAAAGCACATCCGGAACGCTTCATCGACTGCGGTATCGCAGAAGGAAATATGATGGGTGTGGCGGCAGGACTTGCTGCGGCAGGACTGGTGCCGTTTGCCAGCTCTTTTGCCATGTTCGCGGCAGGGCGTGCATTTGAGCAGGTGAGGAACTCCATCGGCTACCCCCACCTGAATGTGAAGATTGGAGCCACACATGCGGGGATTTCCGTGGGTGAGGACGGCGCCAGCCATCAGTGCAATGAGGATATCGCCCTCATGCGCACCATCCCCGGCATGACAGTCATCTGTCCGTCCGACGATATCGAGGCGAAAGCAGCGGTAAAAGCGGCGTATGAGCATGTGGGACCGGTTTACCTGCGCTTCGGGCGTCTGGCAGTTCCGGTAATAAATGACCGGGAGGATTACCGGTTTGAACTTGGGAAAGGCGTCACATTAAGAGAAGGAGAAGATGTGGCGGTCATCGCCACCGGACTTCCGGTGAGCGCCTGCCTGGAAGCGGCAGAGAAGCTCGCCGCTGACGGCATCCGGGCGAAAGTCATCAACATCCACACCATCAAGCCTCTGGATGAGGACCTGGTAGTGGCTGCGGCGAAAGAGACCGGGAAAGTCGTTACAGTTGAGGAACATTCCGTGATTGGCGGACTCGGCAGCGCCGTGTGCGATGCACTGGCGGAGAAAGCGCCCACAAAAGTACTGAAAATCGGCATCAACGATACCTTCGGCGAGTCCGGACCGGCAGCGGAACTGCTGGTAAAATACGGACTGGATGCGGACAGCATCTACAGAAAAATCAGGGACTTTGTAAACAGCGCAGACTGAATATGAGAGAAAAGGAAAGCAGACGGAACTGTGGGGATATCGCAGGACCGCCTGCTTTCTTTTTACGTTATGCCGCCGGAAACAGCCCGGGCTTTTTGTCGAACGCATGTGACACCAACTGATAAATTCGGCTCTTTTCCTGTGCTATCCTCTTAGGGACGCCGGGAAAAATCATTTATTTATCAGGAAGGTGGAGTATAGCATGGAGAGACAGATACCAAAAAATGTTCGGCAGATTGGGAATGTGAGCGACAGTCCCAGGATATATGTGGAGGATTATGTAGATACATTTTTTGCCCAGATGTGTGAGAAATACGGAAAGTCATCGGAGAAGACGCCGACCGGGGCATTCCTGATAGGAGATATCCAGCAGACGGACGGTGAAGATTATGTCTACATATATGGGGCAGTCCGGATGCGCGAACTGAAGATGTCGGGAAATGAATATGTGCTGGACGAAGAGACATGGAAACAGGCGTATGAGGACTGCAAGCAGTTCTTTGAGGACGGTGAACTGCTGGGATGGTTCGTCGTCCATCCGGGAGGTCCGCTGATGCCGGATGCATCTACAGTGCGGCTGCACCGGAAGTCATTCCCGAAGAAGAACACCATATTTATCATGAAGGACCCTGTGGAAAAAGACGAAACCTATTTCGCATATAAAATGAATGACCTGATGGCAATCGGAGGGCATTACACGTATTATGAGAAAAATCCGTGTATGCAGAACTATATGATTGCCAATCGAAAAAAAAATGGGCTGCATTCCGCCGAAACTGTTGAGGATCGGGCTGCACAGGACTTTCGTAATATGGTTAGAAAGCGGGGGGAGCGCAAAAAAGGCAGAAAGACAGGAGGCATGATGTATGCGGTGAGCGCCTGCCTCGTCTTGGTCCTCATCATCATGGGGGTGTCCACGCTGAACAGCTTTGACCGGATGAAATCGGTCCAGAGCACGCTGGAGACCCTCGCCGATACATCGGGTGCGGGAAAGACCCAGGAGACGAGCGGCTCCGTGACGGCGGTTACATCCGGCGGACAGGACGACCAGGAAAAGAGCGGCATGCCGGATGGACAGGCCGTCGGGCAGGATGAGGCGGCAGACGGTCAGGGAGTACAGCCCGGGACGGCGGACGGGACCGAAGGGGTACAGCCTGGGACGGCGGACGGGACCGATGGCGGACAGACTTTGGGAGAGGGAAGCGGGGACGCCGGACGTTCCGGCACTGACGCTTCTTCCGGCACTGCCTCTTCCGCCGGGACGGGCAGCGCAGGATCAGCCGGCGCGGCTTTCTCCGGAACAAACGGGAGCGACGGCGTATATACGGTGGAAGAGGGAGATACCCTCGCCATCATCAGCCAGAAGATGTACGGCGATGTCACCCATGTGGACGCCATCTGCCGGATGAACGGGATTTCCGACGGGAATCTCATTTATGTGGGGCAAAAATTGCTATTGCCGTAAAAGCATGGTATAATATCTGAATAATTGCGCGGATGCGCAGTCCGGACCGATGGCGCCGGTCTGCCCGGCAGTGCCGGGACGGTGCCGGCAGGCTACGGAGATGATCTGATTACGACAGAAATAAGGGGAACTATATGGCGCAAAAGAAAAAACCTTATCTCAGGATTTTAAAAGCTCCGGACGACCTGAGCGAAATCGTGAAAAAGGTGCGCAGGTTCCGGCGGGCAAAGATACGCCGGGTGCTTGTAGTCGCAGTGCTGCTGATACTGGCGGTGTGCGGGACCTATCTTTTAATGAAGAACCAGTCCTACGGACATGCCCGCATATCATCCGAGTATGAGAGCGATATTTCCGACCCGAGCGGCTATGCGCAGTTTGCCGGCGGGATTGTCCGGTACAACCGGGACGGAGTGGCATTTTTAAACCGGAAGAACGAGGAGCAGTGGATACAGCCCACCCAGCTCAAGAATCCCGTTATCACGGTGAAAGAAGATGCTTTCGCGGTGGCGGACAGCGGCGGGAATGACATCCTCGTATTTTCGGAAGACGGTCTGACCGGAGAGATAGAGACGACGCTTCCCATTGAGAAGATGGCGGTCTCCGATAAGGGAATCATCAGCGTGATACTGAGAAATGAAGATACACCGACCATCATCACCTATGATGCGACAGGAAATATCCTGGTGGAGCTTCAGGTATCGCCGGGAGCCATGGGGTATCCCACAGCGCTGGAACTTTCAGACGACGGAAATATCCTGGCAGTGTCCTATCTGTCCGTGGGCAGCACCGGCATCCGCTCGAAAGTCATCTATTATGATTTCGGGGAAGAAGGACAGAGCAGACCGGACAATATCATATTTTCCGGGGAATATGACGATACAGTCATGGCGGAGCTCTTTTTCATGGAGGCGGACCGCGCTGTGGCAGTGGGCGACGACCGGTTCGTCATCTACCGGATGTCCGGCACGCCGGAAGTGGAAAAAGAAATCGAGATGCCGCAGGAGATACAGAGTGTGTTCCACTCGGACCAGTATATCGGGTTCGTGCTCCTGAATCAGGAAAAGTCGGGGTATGAACTGCGGCTGTACAACCGGCTCGGCGAGCAGGTGGTGAGCAGGGAGATTCCGGGGAAATACAGCCATGTGAAGCTGGACGGGGATGAAGTCATCCTGTATGAAGGCGAGAGGTGCTGCATCGTCACAGCCACCGGGATACTGAAATATGACGGCAGCCTGGACGGGGAAGTGCTGGAGATGTTCCGGGCGTTCGGAGTAAACAGATACTATGTGATGAACGTCGATGAATTGCGTGTGATTTATCTGACGAAATAGGAGAGATTATGGATAACTGGCTTTTAATCATTGTTGCAACGATTTTTCTTGTCTGCGTGGCAGTCGGCTATGTGAGAGGGTTCCTGAAACTGGGGATTTCCCTGCTGTCGACCGTCCTCACACTGGTCATCGTGCTCTTCCTCTCGCCCTACGTGGCGGACGCCCTGGAAAAGTACACGCCGGTGGACGATTATATTGAAACGCGAATCGTGGAGGCATTCATTCCGGATATCACCCAGGAAGACCTCGGGCAGTATGACCTGAGCGGGACGCCGTTTGAGAACCTTTCACCGGAACAGCTGGAAAACCTGGGCGATCTGGATTTGGACCTGCTCGGCATCACAACGGACGATATCCTGAACATAATCGGAGAAATCCCGAAAGATACACAGATTGCGGAGATTGAAAATGCGCCCATGCCGCAGTTCTTAAAGGATGAACTCATCGAGAACAATAACAGCACGATATACAGCGAGCTGGGCGTGCAGGATTTCCCCCATTATGTCGCTGCGTATATGGCAAGGCTCGTGCTCAAGCTCATCTCTTTCCTCGTGACATTCCTCCTTGCCATCATCATCGTAAAGGCGCTGATGTTCGCGGTAAATATCATCGGGGAGCTCCCGGTACTGGGACTGGTGAACCATATCGCCGGCGGCGCGCTGGGCCTGGTGCTGGCAATCGTCATCGTCTGGCTCGGCTTTCTGGTGATGACGCTTGCATATACGACAGAGACAGGCATGGCGTGCTTTGAGATGGTGGAGAAGAGCAGCGTCCTCCAGTTTCTGTATAATACCAATCCGCTCCTTATCCGGCTGCTCGGATTTTAGGCGGAGGGGTCATCTGGCCGGAAGGGATTTTGGCGGGCCCTTCCGGTTTTGATAAGAATTTTTCCACATGGTCCACATGGTTTTGCCAACAGTTTTCCAATAAAATATTGACAGTAGTGTGGAAATGTGGTATTTTATAAAAGTTCTTACGAGAACATTTCTGGGGGATTAGCTCAGTTGGGAGAGCGCCTGCCTTGCAAGCAGGAGGTCACGAGTTCGACTCTCGTATTCTCCACGTCAGCATAAAGCACTGCGGATAAAAGCAAATGAAAGACCATTTATGCTTGCATAAGAGTGGGATTTCATTTGCTTTTATCCATAGGGCGCAAGCCCGTGAGCGAAAAGCCGAAGGGTTTGAGCTCCACGCAGTGCGGACGATGCGACAGGGCGCAAGATTCGCAAAACAGAATATTCCTCCTTAGCTCAGTCGGTAGAGCATTCGGCTGTTAACCGAAGTGTCGTTGGTTCAAGTCCAACAGGGGGAGCTTAGAAGCCTCATGTTACATATGTAATGTGAGGTTTTTTATGCCCATTTACATAGCCATTCCCCTCAAAAGGAGTGGCTATTTACACTTGATAATTCCGGTATGTTTAATTTGATATCAATTATGCAGACGCAGTCTGCACAATTGGATAAAGTAAATATTCCTTTTAAACTTACAGGGTCTCATTATCAAGTTCTAATGAGAATTGAAAAAGATGATGAGCGACCGTATTGCCCCTTTGTACACTGACTCTATGAACAGTTCTGTGAAGATTGGCAAAATTGCGAAGGGGAAAAGATACAGTGAAATAGGATGCTTTTAATAAAGACGCCAGTGAAAGAAGCACATTCGGCGGTGCCGCACTGGGGCGGTTGACTTTTTAAGCGCATTTGCTATAATGTACTTAGCAAGACAGCCGACAGGTAGGTGCAAGCTACCCGATCCGGCGAATCAACAGTTACATTTTGTAAGCCGTCCTATCCTGATATGTACCCAGAATCCTGGACACATTGATTTATGGTTACGACTAACACATGGATGCTTCCCTGTACTTAGCGGGTGGCATCCATTTTGTTTTAACCTGGATCCTCTCGTTATTGTAGTAGTCTATATA
>DXAL01000005.1 GCA_019117125.1 Candidatus Mediterraneibacter merdipullorum | reverse complement strand
AGAGAAAAAAACACGTTCCGAAAAATCCTGCGGCTGTTCATGACAGAGCCGACCAGGGAAGAGGCAGATACATATGGATCCATACTATTCAGCGATGATGTGCTGGAAGACGGAAGCAGAGAACTTGCAAGAGAAATGAGTGAAAAAGAATTTACGGAAAATCATCTGCTCAGCAAAATTCTGATATTGAGCGGGATGCGGACAGGACATATTCGGGAAAGCGCATGGTATGAGGGCAGTGTGATACGTTTTTCAAAACATCCGGGAATCCACCTGTTTCAGTACCGGATGTATAAATACCTGCTGTATATCCGGCAGATGTATCGATGGAGAAAAAGAAATGCCGAAGAGAAGAAAAGGGAAAAATATTCAGGCAAAACAGAATAGAAAGCAGTATTTCTTTGTCATACGGGAGCTGACATCCCGGGAAATCAAGAGAAGATATTCCCGTTCTTATCTGGGAATTCTCTGGAGCGTATTAAATCCACTCCTGTCGATGACAGTGCTTTCCCTGATATTTTCGCAGCTGTTCAGAAGGTCTATTGAGAATTTCCCAATCTATTACCTGACGGGATATATTCTCTGGCAGATGTTTACAGGTTCTACCAATGCAGCAATGACAACGCTGGTAGACAACAAGATGATGCTCATCAAAGTCAGGCTTCCGATGGAAATCTTTGTCCTGGCAAGAGTATATACGGCTCTTGTCAATCTGGGATATTCGCTTGTCGCATATGTTGTAATGCTTATCGTTTTTCGTGTGACGCCAAAGTGGACGATGCTGTTTTCTCCGGCGGTCATATTCCTGCTGCTCCTGTTTTCGCTGGGCATCTCTTTTATGCTCGCGGCAGCATATGTGTTCTTTGGAGATGTGAAACACCTGTACTCGGTGCTCCTGACACTCTGGATGTACTGCTCGGCTATCTTTTATCCGGTAGAGCAGCTTAAGGGGATTATCCGGAGCGTTATTGAGGTCAATCCCATCTATAATTATATAGATGCACTGCGAAATGTTGTGATGTACGGCAGTATCCCTCCGATGAGGGAAATCGGATGCATGACCGTGTGGGCGGTCGGAGTATACGTGTTCGGATACTGGGTCTTCCGAAAGAACCGGAATAAAGTCATGCAGAAAATATAAGGAACCAGGTGGAGAAATCTATGGTCAGAAACAGAACCCGGTGGATGCTGGCGGCAGCAGCGGTGCTGTTGAGCGTCTTTGGGATAAACAGAATAGAAGTATATGCCGAGGGAGAAGAGTTCTATTTTGATTCGGAAGAACATACATGGACACTTCAGGAGGAATCTTCTATCGGTGTTCATATAAAATCCGATGACCCGATAGAGGCAGTGGAACTGACAGTCCGATATGACGCGGAGATGCTGGAATACAATTCCGGAGCTGACAGAGAGCGGGAAGGCGTGCTGTCGCTGCATGCTCAGGCAGGACTTGAACGAAAATTTGATTCCACGCTGTACTTTACGCCGAAAAGTCCTGGGGAAACAGAAATCCAGGTGACGCAAGTTACGGTGGAGTATGAAAACGGAGAGACAGAAGATGTGCCGGGAGCGGCAGCACTGGTAAAAATCCCGTCGGACGGAGGGACGTTACATGAAGACGCAGTGGAAGTCAGTGTGCCGCCGGAAAGCAGACTCCGGGTCATCAATGCTGCAGATGATGCGTCAGGAAATCGAATACAGTGGTATCTGCTCTTATTTGGTTTTTTGATGCTTGCAGTATTCTTCTTTCTTGCAGTGATATTCATCCGGTCAAATGAAAAGAAACGCAGGAGGCGGCGCAGGAAGAGGAGAAGACGCCCGGTGGGAGGGCAGGGCTCCCCGTATGTACGCAGGAGACCGGGAAATAGTCAGAACGGTATGATGGTCCGGAAGGAACACAGGACAACTCTCAAGCCCGGGGAGAAAGTAGAAATCGCGGTCCGGAATGTGACAATGGAATTTAAGCGGGAGAAAGATGAGCCTACCAGCATCAAAGAACTGCTGATAAGGAAATTGAAACGACAGGTCAGCTATGAAAAGTTCAAGGCTCTGGATAATGTGAGCTTTACGGTAGATAAAGGAGAAGTTGTAGGGATCATTGGGACGAACGGTTCCGGAAAGAGTACGATACTCAAGATTATATCCGGTGTGCTCACACCGACCAAAGGGAAAGTATATGTGGATAAAAATAAGATACAGCTGCTGACGCTAGGGACAGGATTTGATTTTGAACTGACCGGAAGGGAAAACGTATATCTGAACGGAGCCATCATCGGATACACAAAAGAGTTTATTGATGAAAAATATGACGATATCGTAAGATTCGCCGAACTGGAAGGATTTATGGAAGAAAAAGTCCGCAACTATTCCTCAGGGATGGTATCCCGCCTTGGTTTCGCTATTGCAACGATAGGGGATGCGCCGGAAATTCTCATTCTGGATGAAGTTTTAAGTGTGGGGGACATGTTTTTCCGCCGGAAGAGTGAAGAACGCATCCGTGAGATGATGCACGGCGGTTCCACCGTGCTCATCGTATCTCATTCCACATCAGTCATAGAGAAGAACTGTACGAAAGCAGTGTGGATCGAACGTGGAAAGCTGCGCGCTGTGGGAGACCCGAAGGAAGTATGCGCAGAATATGAAAAAATGGGACAGAAGACAGCCGAATGACAGGAAGGAGTATCCAGATATGAATGGAAGGCGGGCAGCGGATCGGATGTATCAGGTCCTAGTCAATCAGGCGCCCGGAATCCGGGAGCGGTATCAGAAAAAGCGGGAGAAGCTCAGAGGCATCCGCAAGGCGGAAGCCTGGATTTATCTGCTTTTCCTGAATATCGGATACCATATCCTGCGGATGCGGCATCTGGGTCAGATGGGAAAATATCCTTACTATGAATATAAACCACTGTATATTAAGGACAGTGAATCCTCCCTGTCAAAAAGGGAATCGCCACAGGAATTTGCAGAAAGGCTTTTACAATATGATGTGATTTCTTTTGATGTATTTGACACCCTTCTGTTCCGCCCGTTTTCCGAACCGGCAGATCTGTTCTTCCTGGTCGGAGAACGACTCGGATATATGGATTTTAAAAGACTCCGCATGGAGATGGAATGGAAGGCAAGAGAAAAGAAACACCGGAATACCGGTCATCATGAGGTGACATTAGAAGAAATATACAGCCTGCTTGCTGTGGAAACGGGGATAGATAAGGAGACAGGGATGCGGGCAGAGGAAGAGATGGAAGAGAGATACTGCTTTGCCAATCCTTATATGCTTCCGGTACTGGAGAAACTCAGGCAGCACGGGAAACGGCTCATCATCATATCGGATATGTACCTGGGCGGGCAGAAGATAAGGGAACTGTTGAAAAACTGCGGCTGCGGAGAGTTTGATGCATATTATGTATCCTGTGATGCAGACATGTCCAAAGGCAGAGGGAATCTGTATGGATATGTGAGACAGCGGGAAGAAACCAGTCGGAAATTCTCATTTGCCCACGTAGGTGACAATGAGATATCAGACCGGAAAAATGCACAGCGATGCGGTTTTGATGCATTTTACTATCCAAATGTCAATCAGGCAGGGAACCAATACCGCTCGGAGGATATGTCTGTCATCACAGGCAGTTTTTACCGCGGGATGGTGAATGCGCATATCCATAACGGACTGACACGTTATTCGAGGGAATATGAATACGGATATATCTATGGCGGTCTGTTTGTGACTGGTTACTGCCAGTTTATCCACAGATATGTAAACCGACATCAGACAGACAGAATCCTGTTCTTTGCAAGAGACGGCGATGTGCTCATGAAAGCGTATCGCCTCCTGTATCCGTCGGAAGCAGAGAAGTGCCGCTACGTGTACTGGTCCAGACTTGCGGCGGCAAAGATGGCAGCAGGATATTTTAAATACGACTATTTCCGAAGATTTTTGATACACAAAGTGAATCAGGGGCGGACCCTGAAAGACATCCTGGATTCTATGGAACTGGAAGATATGCTTCCGAAACTGTGCGGGGAATGCGGATATACTCCGGATACGAAACTGACAGACGGAAATGCAGACAGGATAAAAGAATATCTGGAAAAACACTGGAATCTGGTGATGGACCATTACAGGGAACAGCTGGAAGCCGGGAAATCCTACTTTTCAGAAATCCTGAGCGGATGTGAGAGTGTTGTGTCAGTCGATATCGGGTGGGCAGGAAGCGGCGCTGTTGCACTGGACTATATCGTGAATCAAATCTGGAAGATGGATTGTGAGATGACTGGCATCATCGCAGGAACAAATACCTGTCACAATGCAGAGCCTGACTTCAGCGAGAATTTTCTGCAGAGCGGGAAGCTGGTGAGCTATCTGTACTCTCAGAGGGAAAACCGGGATATCTGGAAATTCCATGATGCTGGAAAAGACCATAATCTGTACTGGGAGATGCTGCTGGATGCTCCGCATGGAAGCCTGAAAGGGTTCTATCTGAATGATGACGGCACATGGCGATGTGAATTTAAGGAGCCGGCGGCAGATACGAAAAAAGTGGAAGAGGTACAGAGGGGGATACTGGACTATGTGAAAGGACATATCAGACATGTTGGAAGAGATGAGAAGATGGGAAGGATATGGGGGAGAGATGCATATGCGCCGATGGTGATGCTAATGAGGAAAGAAAATGCAGTTTTTTTTGAAGAACGAATAATAGATGAGGTAAGCATATAGCATAAATGAATGGAGATAAGTGATGGGTTTAAAACAAAAAGTTTATGATGGAATTGTAAGAACAAATAAAAATGTCCAGAAAGAATATGAGAGATATGTGGTGGAACACATAGAAGAGCATTATAAAAATAGATTAAAACATTGGAAAATTTTATGGGATTTAATTTGGCACTATCAAATCAGGAAAAATGAAGAGCCGTTGATTTATCATGATAAGCAGCTTCATTTAC
>DXAL01000038.1 GCA_019117125.1 Candidatus Mediterraneibacter merdipullorum | reverse complement strand
CGCGTTACTCACCCGTCCGCCGCTCAGTCACAAAACTCTTCATCCGAAGAATCAAAGTAAAGTGCTTCGCTCGACTTGCATGTGTTAGGCACGCCGCCAGCGTTCATCCTGAGCCAGGATCAAACTCTCGTTAAAAGTGTTTGTGTCCAGTTCAGAACTAACTACTAGCTAATTCTTCCCTTTTTACTGTGTTGGCATTGAACACTTGATGAGGTCTTTCACGAATCTAGTGTGAAAGCCGTTCGACAGAGTCGTACCTCATTGTTCAATGACGTTCTTAAAAAATCTTCTCTTCAAAGAAATTTTCAAGGGTTGTTGTCTATTGTTCAGTTATCAAGGTTCCTGTCGTTCTCTTTAAAGCGACAGCTTTAATAGTTTATCAAAACCAGTCTGCTTTGTCAAGAACTTTTTTCTCTTTTTTGCCGACTCGAACGAATCAGCTTAGATATAGTACCACTTCTTTCTACTATCTGTCAACCACTTTTTACAAGTTTTTTCAACTTTTCCGGGCGGTTTTTCGCCGGTACTATATCTGGTATTTTTACATGATATCACCCACAAGTTTACCTTGAATATACAAAAACTACTGGGACATTCCAGTAGTTTTTGCGGGTCATATCAAACGGAGAAAGAGGGATTTGAACCCTCGCGCCGGTTTCCCGACCTACACCCTTAGCAGGGGCGCCTCTTCAGCCTCTTGAGTATTTCTCCTGATTCTGAACCAGTCTGCAGCATATGCGCCGCAGCAGTCTATTCAGTTCTGCACTGATGTGCGAAGTTTATTATACTAAAACCGGATACCAATGTCAACGAAAATTTGAATATCCACCGTTTATTTTGCCGTTTATTTTGTAACAGTTCAGCCATCTGAACTGTTCCCTTATTTTCCGGCATCCCTTTGGGTATCTGCATTTTCATCGATTGTCTTCTGGATTTCCGCCTGCACCATCGCCGCAATTTCCGTTGTCTTCATATCTTTATAGTCTTCGTACATGAGAGGACGCAGAAAATGCACCTGCACTGTCACCGGCTTAATTGTGTTGGTGTCAAAAGGACGGAAAGAATCTATCAGCGCTACCGGAACAATAGGGCACTGGGCTTTCGTAGCCGATTTGAAACTTCCCCCTTTAAAAGTCCCGACGAGATTTCCACGCTTCGACCGGGTCCCTTCTGCAAAGATGAGATAGTTTCTCCCTTTTTTCACTTCTTTCGCCACGTTGATGATGACCTGCATCGCCTGCCTGACATCTTCCCTGTCTATCATATACGCCTTCATGCAGGCGAATACCTGTTTCAGGAACGGAATATTTGCAATTTCCTTTTTCGCCACAACAGCAAACGGCCGCGGGCACGCCTCTATGATGGCAAGGACGTCATAAAGCCCCTGATGGTTCGGAAAGAATATAAATCCGTTTTTCTCCGGCAGATTTTCCACGCCATGGACATCGATATGGACATTGCCTCCCCGGTTGGCATGGAGGTCGATCCATTTCAGGAAAGCGTACATATCCTCTTCACTGTATTTATCTGCGTGCGCAGCTCTGTAACACAGACGTATCCATCCATATGGAACGATGAACAGATTGCGCAGCACCATCATCAAAATGCGTTTCATAACTGACTCCTCGTATTTTTTTCTGCGCAGGGCGCAGAAATTTTCCCTGTACCGGCAGCCGCCGAAAGAGCCGCAGCTCAGAGGCTGAACTCTATCTTCCGCCCCGTGCGGTGATACTGATGGTATCTGACTCCCGCTGCATCCATCATGCGCTTCGACGCCTGAACCCCGGGGGTATCCGCATATTTATCGCAGTCATAAATGATTTCCCGGATGCCGGACTGTATGATTGCCTTGGCGCACTCATTGCACGGAAAGAGCGTGACATAGAGCTTCGCCCCCGCAAGACTTCCGCCGTTATAATTCAGTATCGCATTCAGCTCGCTGTGCGTGGAATATACATACTTTGTCTCCAGAGGGTCTTCCCCCTCTCTTTCCCACGGGAACTCATCATCTGAACACCCGATGGGAAAACCGTTATATCCCATGGACAATATCTTGTTGTCCTGGCTGACAATGCAGCAGCCGACCTGGGTATTCGGGTCTTTCGACCGCATGCCGGACAGCATCGCCACACCCATGAAATACTCATCCCACGACAGATAGTCTGTTCTCTTTCCCGACATTTTTATCTCTCCTTCTCTGAATAAAGCAGGACTGCCGATTCCCGGCAGATACTATTTTGTTCCGAAAATACGGTCTCCCGCGTCGCCGAGTCCGGGGACGATATAGCCGTGTTCATTCAGCTTTTCGTCCAGCGCTCCGATGTAGATATTGACATCCGGATGTTCTTCCTGCATCCTTTTGAGTCCTTCCGGAGCTGCAATGATGCAGAGGAAACGGATGTGTTTCACTCCCTTTTCTTTCAGCATGCGTATCGCCGCCACACTGGAACCGCCGGTTGCCAGCATGGGGTCTACCACAAACACTTCCCTCTCCCCGCAGTCCGCCGGGAGTTTACAGTAGTACTCTACCGGCTCCAGCGTCTCCGGGTCTCTGTACAGACCAATGTGCCCGACTTTTGCCGCCGGTATCAGAGAGAGCATCCCGTCTACCATCCCAAGTCCCGCACGCAGGATTGGCACGATGGCCAGTTTTTTGCCCGAGAGCACTCTGCCTGTCATCTCCGCGATGGGAGTCTTTATCTTCACTTCCTGGGTCTTGAGGTCTCTGGTCGCCTCATAGCACATCAGCTGCGCAATCTCGCCGATCACCTCCCGGAACTCTTTTGTCCCGACGCCTTCCTGTCTGATGTAGCTGATTTTATGCGCAATCAGCGGGTGGTCCATTACTACTGTTTTTCCTGCCATTATTCTTCCTCCGTAAATGAATTTAATTTATCTGCAAGCCTGTCTGTCAGCCTGTCCAGCGCTTCAAAACACTCTCCGTACGCCGCGAGCGCTCCCCCGTATGGATTCGGTATCTCACCGTCGTCTCCCGTAAATTCGTTCAGCGTGTATACATTCTTCAGGCCGCTGTATTCCGCCAGGAGTTTCTGCTTCTGGCTTTCTCCCACCGCGAGGATCAGCGTATCTTCCTGAATGTTGGCGCCGTCAAACTTCTGCGACGTATGGTCGCCCAGCGTCATCTGCGCGCTCCTCATGATTGCTTCCGCTTTCTGATTGACCGGCTCCGGGAACAGTACGACAAGCCCCCGGGAATCTATCACATATTCCTGCTTCAGGTCGCGGTGCCTGAGCAGTTCCGCCGCCATCGGTCCCCGCGCACAGTCTGAGCTGCTCACAAAGATGATGCGCCGGTATTTCTGGAGCTTTACGATTTCCGCCGCACGGATGGTCTCATGCCCGGCCGCCTTTTCCAGCCGGTTCATGATTGCATTGCCAAGTCCCTGTACAGCAAACGATTCGCTGTATATCGTGTCCACATCTTCCTCGTCAAATTCCCGGAGCACACGATACAGGCTGCGGGCGATGGTCTTTTCATTTTCCCGCGTCCCTGCATTCTTGACGATGCCATAATTATAGAAGGGAAGCGTCTCGCTCGTGGCGATGATGCCCACCTTCCCGCCCTCCCTGTGAGCCGCATAGGCAAGCTGGCGTATCGCCAGGATTTCTTCCCGGATGTCTCCCTCCACGATCATGAGCCTTGCCTTCGGCGCATAATGTCTGTACTTCATACCGGGAGCTTTAGGCGCCTGTTTGCTGTCTGCATCAAGGAGCGTCCGGTCCGTATCCACCGGTCCGATGACTTTTTCAAACATCTCTGCGGTAATGGCGCCCGGTCTTAAAATCATAGGCGGACTGACGGTCATATCCAGTATCGTAGATTCAAGCCCGATATCTACGGAACCGCCGTCCAGTATCATATCAATCTTTCCGCCCAGGTCTTCCGCCACATGCTGCGCTGTCGTCGGACTCGGACGGCCGGAAGTATTTGCACTCGGAGCGGAAACAAAGCCCCCTGCCGCCCGGATGAGCGCCTGCGCCACCGGGTCGGACGGCATCCGCACCGCGACCGTATCCAGCCCGCCTGTTGTTCCATAAGGAACATTTTCACTCTTTTCAAAAATCATGGTGAGGGGACCCGGCCAGAAATGGGCTGCCAGCATATCGGTCTGGGGCGGGATATTTACGGCAATCTTCTTCAGGTCTTCATAATCCGCGATGTGGATGATGAGCGGATTATCCGAAGGCCTGCCCTTCGCCGCATAGGTGCGCTTCGCCGCTTCTTCCTGCAGCGCGTCCGCACCGAGCCCGTACACCGTCTCTGTCGGGAACGCAACAAGACGACCGGCTTTGAGAAGTCCGCCCGCCTCATTTATGACAGTTTCATCTATCTGATTTTTATCAATTTTTCTTATTATCGTTTCCATAACCTGTATTATACCATCATTCGCATCAAAAAAAAACTTTTTTATCAGCCGCCTCCCTGTTCCGGGTATCATCCGGCTTCCTGCTCCGGGTCTGATGCCCGGATATACTGCATGACCCCTTCCGCGACAGCGCCTGCGATTTCCCGCTGCCACGATTCCCGGGAGAGCCGTTCCGCCTCCTCCGGATTGCTCAGGAATCCGCACTCTGCGATGACCACCGGCACTTCCGTATTCTTCAATATATAATAGGTATCATTTGACCGTATCTTCTTGGTATTATCCGGCTGCAGTTCATTGAGCGCGTCCTGTATCATCCGGGCTGCAGCTTCCCCCTGTCCGGAGCCGCTGTGGTAAAACACCTGCGCCC
This sequence comes from Candidatus Mediterraneibacter merdipullorum, assembly GCA_019117125.1. Lineage (GTDB taxonomy): Bacteria > Bacillota > Clostridia > Lachnospirales > Lachnospiraceae > Mediterraneibacter > Mediterraneibacter merdipullorum. Next base: position 19,112 of record DXAL01000038.1, on the reverse strand, counting down.
CGGATACGGCTTCGTCCTGATAGCTGTTCTGGTGGATGCTCACCGCAAGCACAGGTTTTTCCCGGTCCATAAGGGCAGCCCGTTCCCGGAGGTCTTCCCGCTGGGTCCCGGCAAGGCGTTCGTCTCCTTCCCGCGTCATGACAACGGATACTCCCTCTTTTTCGAGCATGTTTTTTATTTCTATCGCTATTTTTAAATTAATTTCTTTCTCTTTGCTCCCGTTTACTCCTGTTTTCCCGCTGTCAATGCCACCGTGTCCTGGGTCCACAACGACCTTCACTCCCGCATCTGCAAAAGCTGCTGTCCTTCGCGCCATCTCCCGGTCTCCAAATCCTTCCCTTAAATGTGCGCTGGCCATCCGGCAGAGCAGGATGAGAGCTGCCAGCCCCACTATCGCCGCGGCGTCTGCTGCTTTCCTGCGCATAAAAACATCCTCCTTTCACATATACACTATATGCAAAAGGAAGATGCTCTTTTCTGTTTTTCCTGATTTTTCTGTCCGCGTCAGAGCGCGGACGGACGCGATGTATTTAGTTGACGTACTGCAGGATGAGGTCCCAGATACCGGAGCTTTCCATTCCCAAACTCCACTCTGCTACCCCGGCGATGTCGTTTTCCGCAATCACTTTCAGCTTTTCTTCCAGTGACTGCTCATCTTCCAGCCAGATTTTATATACACCTCCGTCAGCTTCCCACTCTGCATAATTCTGCATAGCAGCATCATCCCACTGTACATCCGCCCCGGAGCTTTCCACAACCTGAGCGGCATCGTCCATATCATATGCTGTACTGGTCACCTTATTCGGATATTCCGCAGCCTCCGTGCCCGCCTCGTCTGCAAGTTCCGCCTCTGTCTTCGGCGTCTCGAACCACAGTCTTGTAAAGAACGGCACGCCGGCGATGAGCTTCTCCGCCGGAACGGACCCAAGGGCATCCGCTATCCCGTTTTCCAGATAGCCGACAGACGCCACAGAGCCCGCCTCATAAGACCCTTCCGTATGCTCGTCATATCCCATGATGATAACGTAATCCGCCATCACGCCCTGCTCTTCCAGGTCATAATGCGCGTTATACGGCTGCGGCACATAATTGTCAATCGACAGGACGAGACCGTTCTGCCGGCACCGCACGGAAAGCTCACGCACAAACTGCACATAATGTTCTCCGCATGCGGTGGAAACCAGTTCAAAGTCCAGATTGATGCCGTCAACTCCCGTCTCTATCGCAGATGCGATCACCTGATTGATTACCTTCGTCCGCTTCGACGTATAGCTCAGCACTTCATATGTCTCGTCATAAGAATTGATACCGCCGTGGAAATCCCGCAGCACCGCCCACACTTTCAGATTGGACTGGTGCGCATAATTCACATAGTCCGCATCTGCGAGGGAATCAATATTGCCCTCGGTATCGGAAAGGCTGTACCATGTCGGCGCGACCGCTGTAAGTCCTTTCGTCCCGGCTATCATTTCCAGGACATAACTGTTGGCGTCCGCGTTCGTGACATTGTGCCATGCCAGATTAACCGTCTCATCGCCGGGCGTCCCGGCATATACCGGTTCCTCGAACTCCCTGGACAGGGTCTCCGCAGCGGTATCCTTCAGCGTGCTCGTCTTGACATAGCCGATGAATCCGTCCGCTGTACCTACTTTCATCCAGTCATTCTCATCTTCGAGGACCGTTACCTTTTCATCTTTCGATACTTCCGTGAGAATGGGGCTCTTTACGCCGCCCTGATAGCGCACCTGCGTATCCCGCCGGATGACCGCAGTCTTGACCTCACCCCATCTGGATGTGATGACCGCCCGCTGCACCGGCTCATCGTACACTTCGTATTCCATATTCGTATACTCCTGGATGAACGGAAGGGCAATATATGCAGTTCTTCCCTCCGTCTTCAGGATATCGTAGTCCACGCTTTTCTGCTCATTGATGTCTGTATATTCGCTGCTGCCCACTTCCACCGAGACATTGCCGTCCGGCAGTGTGTACAGGAGGATGCTCTCATTCGGGTCCCAGTAAAATCGTTTGTTTATCTTATCCCTTACGACTGAATATTCGATATAATACTGTCCGTCATAGACTTTTCCGGGCACTGGAGCCACATCTGCATCCGCAGCCTGAGCGTCCTCATTTTCCCTGATTACTTCGTTGTTAATGATGACTGCGACTTCGTCTTCTGCTCCGAGTTCATAATATTGTTTCAAGTCCGCTTTCTCATTTGATGCACCGTACCTTTTCCAGATTAGAAAACCTCCTGCCGCCGCCACGATCAGGATGAGAAAAATCAGCCAGCGTATCACCGCGTTGCGGCGTCTCCTCCTGGCTCTGCTGCTCCGTCTTGCCGGACGCCTCCCGGAACCGGGATTTCTCCCCGCCGGTCTGTGAGCCTGTCTGTCAGGGCGCTGCCTGCGTGCGCGGTCCGTGCCGCTGCGACGCTGTCCGCCGCCCCTTCTTCCTCTTTCGTCCATGCCGCACCTCCTTATCAGCCATTATTATAACATATTTTGCTTATACGTCATTAATAATTTGCCTGTTTCAGGAGTTTTTAAACATCTGCGGTCCGATACAGACATTCTGCCGCGCATTTCAAGGGGTATCTTCTGTCCGGTCATGTTGATTGATATCAGTAAACCGAAGCGCTTCTACATATCCCTCACAACTGATGTCGTAATCCCGCATATAGGTGCCTTCCTCTTTTGTCATATAAGCCGTCACGATCTGAAGGGGGCTGACTCTGTATCCATTGAGGGTAATATCCACCCCTTCTCTTTCATAATGTTCCAGTTCCGCAAACAGCTCTCTGTAATCCGTTTCATCCATCATCATCTTTCGTATACTCCTTTCCCGCACGGATCGTGATAAACAGGTATCCGTCTGTTTCATAAGGAGGTCCGGTGACATACTGTCGGATTCCTCCTGACGTACAAAAGACAGCCACATCCGCGCCAGGTCATCATCTTTTCCGCATAACCCTCCCTTCTCCGTCCGGTTTCTTATCAGGAAATGCCGTCTTTTGTAAGTGTCATTATAGGAACCGTCCGACGGGATTTCAATGTGTTTCTTGTTCATAACCCCATGGTATTTGTTGATAAGTCCCACTGCCCCTGCGAATGCTGCGTTTCTTCTCATCTTTCCCGCTGCGCCCCGTCAGTTTCTCTTTACATCTTTTCCATTTTTGTTTATACTGAGCATGGAGATATGTATCTAAATCAATCAGATGTGCATATTATCTTATATAGTATAAGGATGTGATTCGCTATGAAAATTGAGAAACTCAATGAAAATCAGATTCGTTGTACGCTGACGCACGCTGACCTGGCAGCACGCCACCTGAAACTGAGCGAGCTCGCCTACGGAACCGAAAAAGCGAAATCCCTGTTCCGCGATATGATGCAGCAGGCTTCTTTTGATTTTGGATTTGAAGCGGAAAATATCCCGCTCATGATAGAGGCAATCCCGTCGTCTTCCGATTCTATCGTTCTTATCATCACAAAAGTGGAGGACCCGGAAGAACTGGATACACGTTTTTCCAGATTTACCCCGTCAGGGGAAAGCAGCCCGCTTAATATGGAAGCGCTGGAAAAACTCGAGGGCGCAGACGAATTCCTCGACCTTCTGAATAAGGTAAAAGAAGCCGCAGCGGGCATCGGACTCCCGGAAACGAAGGAGGCAGCTCCCGCTTCATTCACGGTACGGCTTTTCTCTTTCCCGGACCTGGACAGCGTCATCAAAGCAGCGCGCCTTGCCGCCGGGATATACAAAGGCGCAAATACGCTCTACAAGGACAAGAGCAGCGGAATGTTCCTCCTGGCGCTCGCGCCGTCGGAACACTCTACAAACGAATTCAACCGGATATGCAACATGCTTTCCGAATACGGTTCCCCGGAAAAGGCGGACTCTTCTGTCCTCGCTTTTCTGGAAGAGCACGCCTGCACCGTCCTCTCAGCAGATGCGGTACAGAAGTTATCCGCACTGTAAAGACAACGGAATCTGAAACGCAAAAAACTCCCGGATATCCGGGAGTTTTTCACATTCTGCTCTTCTGTTCTTATTTCTGTGCCGCTGCCATAGCCGCATTAATCTTCTCTACAAGGAGCGTGCTGTCGATGCCGTGCACCATAGCCGCTTCCTCAAGCGTCTCCATCTGAGAAGCCGGGCATCCGAGACAATGCATGCCAATCTCCATGAGTATCGGCGCGCAGTCCGGGAAGATATTGAGAAGTTCTCCGATTTTTGTATCTTTAGAAATCTGTGCCATTTCTATTTCCTCCTTATGATAAAAATCATTTTCTTCAGCGATTCCCATTATAATCCCTGGCGGTTAAATTATCAACCGTGTTTTCTCTATTTATACAAGTATCCTTTCTGAATTTTCTGACAGGTCACCCTTGTTTTTTCGTTTTTTTGAATACTCAAAAGTCAAGAATGAATCTGTTTTTTTTCGACAAATTTACATTTTCATAACAACTTACCAAAACGTCCGTTCTTTTTTATCCCCGAGTAATTCACCAAAAACATATGTTTTTGTGTGGATAATGTGGATAACTTTGTGAAAACGCTCACTTTTTCCACGTTTTTCATTGTCTGCCGTGTGGATAAGTTGAAAACTTCCTGAATATCGCTTTCGACGTGATTTTACAAATAAAAACATTTTTGTGCATTTTGCTTATTTTTTCGATTTCTATGTCGAAACGGGAAGTCTGACTCTTTCTGAAATCTCAGACTTCCCGTTTGCTCAAAGTATATTTTTCTTCTCCGTCACAGAACTCTCCTCACCGCATAGATATTGGTGTAGGTCGCACTGCAGATACAGATGCCTTTTCTCGAATTCAGTGCATTTACAATCTGACCGTCTCCCATATACAGACCTACATGGCTGCAGTCTCCGTACAGAATCAGGTCTCCCGGCCGGGCTTCCTCATAGCTCACACCGTATCCGGAATTGACCATGTCATAGGTAGTCCTTGGCAGGCTGACACCGAAATGTGCATATACCGACTGGACGAATCCCGAACAGTCCGCTCCCGACGTGAGGCTCGTCCCGCCCCACACATATGGATTCCCTACGAACTGACACGCATAATCGATGACCGCCTGGCCGGAGACGCCGCTGCTGTTGACCGGTATTCCTGCCGCTTCTGCTGCCGCGGCTTCCTCTTCCTGACGTTTGCGCTCTTCTTCCTCCTCGATGCGCTCCTCTTCCTCTTCCCGTGTCTCCCCATAAAAATAGGAAGTTTCTTCTGTCACGTACTCTCCGGATACCCAGCCGTCTATCCCGCCTACTTTCACAGGATACCAGCCCTCTACCGGTTCGCCCGTCACCTCGTACTCTTCGTCTCTTGTAATCTGTGTGAGGATTCCGGCATCTGTTCCCTGTCCGTTCCTCACGTTCAGGACGGACGCTGTGACCGTCACCGTATCATTCTCGAATTCATCCGCCTGCTCCCTGGCATCCCCGCCTGTGAGCAGCGCATCTGCCGGGACATAGCCTTCCGCGGAACCGGAACGTATCTTCGTCCAACCGTCCAGATATTCGAGCACCTGGGCTGCGGAATCTTTGTACAGCTTCCCGACCCAGTCGCTCTCCTCATCCGGGGCACTTCTGATATAGGTATAATCTCCTGTATCAGAAAATGCCATATTCAAATACTCACCCTCTTCTGTCGGCACCAGATAGAGATTGATATTGTCTTTTACTTCTGTTTCATAACATTCTTCCAGTACCGATTCGATGCCCGATGCCTGTACGAACGCCTGCTCTTCGGTGTCTTCCGCAGCCGCTGCGCAAAGGCTGTTCCCGGGTATCATGATCATCCCCGCCATGGCAGAGAGGATCATTTTCTGTCTGATGTGTGTTCTTACCATATAAAACCTCCCTGATATCTGTGTCTTTATCTTTTGTAGGAAGTCTTAAATGTTACACATTTGTTAAATTTGTTACGCTGATATTATATCAAGGCTTCATTTGTATGTCAACACATTTACGCCTGTTTTAACCGACACCGCTCGACAGTTTCTGTACTTTTCACAGTGTACAACGTCCATTTTTCCCGGTTTTGTTAATTATTATGTAACATTTCGGCATCCCTGACCATCCGTTCCGAAAAGAACAATATTTCTGGCTTTATGATTTTTTTAGAAATAAACGGTTGACAAAAACAGTTTTCCGGGTTATATTCTAATTACAGTAATCGTTATCATTATTGTTTTTAATAACTGTTCTCATTTGCAACAAGTGAAAGGAGGATTCCCATTGGCGGCTATGAAATTCAGCAGACAACGAGAATCCATCAAACATTTCCTGATGACGACCAGGACACATCCCACGGCTGATGAAGTCTATCTGCATGTGAAAGAAGATTTCCCGAATATCAGTCTCGGGACCGTGTACCGGAATCTGAACCTGCTGACCGATATCGGAGAAGCGACAAAGATTTCCACGCCTGACGGCGGCGACCGGTTTGATGGACGTATTGAACCGCACAATCACTTCCTTTGTAAGACGTGCGGACGGTTACTGGACCTGGACCTCGATATGAAGAGCATCGAAGAGGTGAACCGCCTGGCAGCGGAGAATTTTGACGGACTCATCGAATCCAGTTCTACATTATTTTACGGTGAATGCAGTGACTGCATTAAAAAGTCTTAATAATATAATATTTTTCAAGAAAAGGAGAATGAAATCATGAAAAAATGGGTATGTACAGTATGTGGCTATGTTTACGAGGGAGAAGCTGCACCGGCTGAATGTCCGGTATGCCACGCACCGGCTGAGAAATTCCAGGAGCAGTCCGGCGAGATGACATGGGCTGCTGAGCACGTTGTAGGCGTTGCAAAAGGCGTGAGCGAAGACATCCTCGCAGACTTAAGAGCAAACTTTGAGGGCGAATGCTCTGAGGTCGGCATGTATCTTGCAATGGCAAGAGTCGCACACAGAGAGGGATATCCGGAAATCGGCCTGTACTGGGAGAAGGCTGCTTACGAGGAAGCTGAGCATGCTGCAAAATTCGCTGAACTGCTCGGCGAGGTCGTGACGGACAGCACAAAGAAGAACCTGGAGATGCGCGTAGAGGCTGAGAACGGCGCAACAGCAGGCAAATTCGACCTGGCAAAACGCGCGAAAGCAGCCAACCTCGATGCAATCCATGACACGGTACATGAGATGGCAAGAGACGAGGCCCGCCACGGCAAGGCATTCGCAGGCCTCCTGAAGAGATACTTCGGCTAATCCACTATCATTCCTGAAAGAAAGGAGACACATTATGTCCAAATATGCAGGAACAAAAACAGAGCAGAACCTGATGGATGCATTCGCAGGCGAATCTCAGGCGCGCAACAAGTATACTTATTATGCTTCCGCTGCAAGAAAAGCAGGCTTCGTACAGATGGCGAACATCTTCGAGGAAACCGCGAACCAGGAGAAAGAGCACGCGAAAATGTGGTTTAAAGAATTCCACGGCATCGGCACAGTTGACGAGAACCTTGCAGATGCAGCTGCAGGCGAAAACTATGAGTGGACAGACATGTACAAACGCATGGCAGAAGAGGCGGACGCAGAAGGATTCCCGGAGCTGGCTGCCAAATTCCGCGGCGTAGCTGAGGTAGAGGCTGCTCACGAGAGACGCTACCAGAGACTGCTGGACCACTACAAAGCAGGAAAAACATTCAAAGACGAGGCTCCTCTTGGATGGAAATGCAATAACTGCGGATACATCTACGAAGGAAACGAGGCTCCGGAAATATGTCCGGTATGCGCTCATCCGAGAGCTTATTTTGAGAGAAAGGCTGAGAACTATTAAATCTGATTTTCCCACGTAACGTGAGAGGAACGGAAAGACCGCACTTACCGTGTACAGTAAAGTACATTGTAAGCGCGGTCTTTTTCTTTTCTTAGACAAATCCGGTCTGTTCTGTTATCATGGTCTGTAAAGGAGTACGAAACGACATGGAACAGGAAGGAATCCATATTTTTATCAACGGAAAAATCTTTACCGCGGACCGCGCAAATCCTTACGCGGACAGTATGGTCGCAGAAAACGGGACCATCGCCTGGGTCGGACAGGAAGCAGACATGCCGCTCCCATACCGGCAGGGAAGGACCGGGGACGGACCGGGCGCAGATGCAGGAGCCGGCGGGGACTGTCTCGTCACAGACCTTCAGGGCAGGCGCGTCATCCCGGGATTTGTGGACGCCCACATGCATCCGGTCATGCTGGCGGACTACCAGAAGCAGATTGCCGTAATGCCGCCGCAGATTTGTTCTATCCGGGACCTGATGCAGGAAATCCGGAAGCGCAGGCAGGCGCAGGGTCCCGGCAGATGCATCCTCGGATGGGGGTACGATGAGCAGGGACTCCTGGAAAAGCGTCCTCCCGACCGCCATGACCTGGACCGCGCATGCAGCGATGCGCCGGTGATCCTCACACGGACCTGTGTCCATATCCGCAGTGCCAACAGCATGGCGCTGCGGCTGGCAGGGATCGACCGGAATACACCGAATCCGCCCGGCGGAGAAATCGAGCGGGATGAAACCGGGGAGCCAACAGGCATTCTCAAAGAAAATGCCCGCCATCTGCTGAACCCCATCCTTCCTCCTGAGACCGAAGCAGACAAGGTCGAAAATCTCCTTGGTCTGGGAAAGATACTGGACGCTCAGGGCATCACTTCCATCTGCGACATGGGAAACATGGACGGCACCGACAACTTCCCAATCTATGAGGCTGCTGCCGGACGCGGCTTCTCCCAGCGGGTCGGCGTCTATTATATGTGGGATTTCTTTGCAGACAGGAAGGATTTTCATATCCCGAACGAACATTTTGACCGGAACCGAAAGATTTTCGCCGCCGGGCTCAAGCTCATCGGCGACGGCAGCGTCTCCGGCAGGACCGCATGGATGGACCGCCCGTATCCCGGAACGGACGACGAATACGGAATTTCCGTGTGCAGCGACCGTCTCCTGGAGTCTGCTGTCGCTTTCTGCAAAGAAAATCACTGTCAGCTCTCCATGCACGCCATGGGCAGACGCGCCATCTCCCGGATGGTGGAGCGCGCGTGCAGGGAAGGACCATGGACGCCTGCAGGCATCCCATATGTCCGCGTGGAGCATGTGACGGACCCGTCAGAGGAGAGTATCGAAAAAGCAGTACAGTGCGGGATATCTTTCGTTTCCCAGCCCATCTTTCCCTACGCAGAGAGCAAAAGCTACCTCCGAAACCTGGGCGCCCGGTGGCTGAACGAGTGCTATCCCTTCCGGCATATGCTGGAAAAAGGTATCAACCTTGGCTTTTCCACGGATGCTCCAGCTACATTCTGGTCAGAACCCTCCGACCCGTTTCCCGGATTGAAAGCTGCCGTGACGCGGACCGCCGCAGACGGAACCAGCTTCGGGAAGGCAGAGGCTGTGACTCCTGCGACTGCACTCTGGCTCTACACGAGAGGCGCAGCGCTGGCGGCAGGGCTTTCTGATACCGGAATGCTCGCAAAAGGCTTTCATGCGGATTTCGCCGTACTCAGCGATGACATCCTGGAAACTGCGCCGGAGGATATCGATAAAATCCGGGTCTTACAGACATGGGCGGACGGCAGATGCATTTTTCAGCGTTGACAGAAAAGAAATATTTAAGGAGATAAAGAAATGTTTAAATTACCAAAATACAGAGAACCTGATTTCACGGAGCAGAAGTTCACAGATGCGCCGGATGTAAAATGGGAGGAAGTGACCGTCAAAGGCGTAGCACCGGAAAACTATCACAGCACTTCCATGTATCCGGAATACATTAAAATCAACGGGACATGGACGCTGGCGAAAGAAAGCCGGATGGATTCCAGCGTCGTAATCGGTGGGGACGGAGAACTGCGCGTCGTAGAGAACCGCAACCTGGAAATCGGCGACAAAGTCATTCTCGGACGCTCTGAGAATGCGGAGGAAGGAATCTATCTGCACGCCTGCGGATTTGAAGACGCCCTGGACGAGGAAGGCGACCAGTTCGTATTCCGCCAGGGGCGGAGCCGTGAGACTTCCTTTGCCAGAGACTATGACCGCCTGTTTGAACTCCTGAAATATGAGAAAGACCATGGAAATATCCTGTGGGTCATGGGACCGGCGTTCTCTTTTGACGCAGACGCACGCCGCGCCATGCAGGTCATGGTGGAAAACGGATTTGTGGACGGTCTGATGGCAGGAAACGCACTGGCAACACATGACCTGGAAGGCTCCATGTTCCACACCGCCCTCGGACAGGATATCTACACACAAAAATCCCAGCCAAACGGACATTATCATCACCTGGATGTCATCAACCGGGTGAGGAAGAGCGGTTCCATCGCGCAGTTTATCGAGGACTATGACATCGACAACGGCATCATGTACAGCTGCGTGAAAAACAACGTTCCATTCGTGCTCACCGGCTCCATCCGGGACGACGGACCGCTGCCGGAAGTCATCGGCGACGCCTATGAAGGGCAGACCGCCATGCGGGAAATGGTGAAGAAATCCACCACCGTCATCTGTCTGGCAACCATGCTCCACACCATCGCCACCGGCAATATGACGCCCTCCTACCGGGTGCTCGGCGACGGCACAGTCCGCCCGGTATTCCTCTATACAGTGGATGCCGATGAGTTCGTGGTAAACAAACTCCTGGACAGAGGGAGCCTGGCAGCGACAACCATCGTGACAAATGTACAGGATTTCATCATGATCGTGGCAAAAGGTCTGAAGCTCCTGTGACGATTTCTTCCAGTGCTGCCCAGACACCCTGTCCTGCAGGCAGCAGACAGACATCCTCACAAAAAGAACGGTCCGTCCGGATACAGAATTACGTATCCGGACGGACCAGTTTTTGTTTCTGCACACGGGACATCTGTTTGATTTCCCACTCCCGGTGCATCGCCTCTTCCTTCGTCTGAAATTTCTCATAATAGACCAGCTCCACCGGACGGCGGGACTTGGTATACTTTGCTCCTTTCCCCTCGTTGTGGGCGGTGACCCTCTTCTCCAGGTCGTTCGTCCAGCCGGTATAGAGAGAGCCGTCACTGCATTTTACGATATAAGTGTAATTCATCTCCGGATATCCCCCCTACTCGCGCAGCGCTGTAAGCGGCACCACATAGACCCCGTCTTCCCTCTGGTACGCCGCGCTGCTCATGCCGCATATGACGCAGAGAATTTTCGGCGGGTGACCGCCTTCTTCCTTTTCAATGTCATTTTTCAGGCGCACAAGCGATTCCGCCGCATCGTCAATCTGGTTGGCCCCCAGCTTAATCTCAAATGCGCACCACTCCCCGTCCGGCATCTGCAGGACAGCATCGATCTCCTTATTCTGATAATCCTGATAATGATAAAGCCTGGCATCAAAAGACTCCCCATAGATACGGAGGTCTCTCTCGCAGAGCGCCTCAAACAGAAAGCCCAGCGTCTCCAGGTCGCCAAGGAGCATCTCCGGCGTCGCGCCCAGGAGCGCCGCGGCAATCGATGGATCGCAGAAATGCCGTTTCTCCGCCTGCTTCACGCGCACGGAAGAACGTATCTTCCCCGCATACGGCGGCTGATTTTCCGTCAGGAACAGACGCGTGAAAATATCCAGATAAGACGCAATGGTATCTGCATCGATATCCTCATCATCCTTTTGCTTTACATCGTTCTTCAGCACTCTGTTCGTCGCCGTCGTGCTCTCATTTCTCGCCAGCGAGCGGAGCAGGAGCCGCATCTTGACCGTATCGCGCCTGACGCCGTCCATACGGTATACATCATCCTCCACGATCGCGTCCAGATACTGCCGCAGGAGCACCGCGGCATCCTCGGCAGAGAGCCCCAGACTCGCCGGCCATCCCCCGCGGATAATATAAGATATCAGGTCCCGCAGGTCCACCTCGCCGGTCATCACCGGCTGGAACTCCCCACGGCACAGACTCCCAAGCGAGACCTGTCCGCCGGAATCTCCCGACTCATAAAGGGACATCGGACGCATCCGAAGCCTTGCAATCCGCCCGGCCCCGCTGTGCAGGATGCCTTTATGGTTCGGCGTCGCCGAACCGGTCAGGATAAACTGCCCCTTCTCCCCCTTCTGGTCCACATAGAAACGGACGGCGTCCCACAGCGGAGGAACTTCCTGCCATTCATCGATGAGGCGCGGGGACTCTCCCTGAAGGACAAGCTCCGGGCTGAGCTGCGCAAGATTCCGGTTCTGAAAATTACCGGCGGGATCGCCGAGATAAATCTCACTCTTACTGTGAAAAGACGACGTCCAGGTCTTGCCGCACCACTTCGGTCCCTCTATGCATAACGCCCCGAAAATAGAAAGATACTCGTCGATTTTCCTGTCAATAATACGAAATCTGTAACCACTGTTTTCCATGTCCGCACCTCCTGAACTATGTATATCATAACCTATTCCGTGCGATTTTACAAATCCATTCCGTGCGATTTTGAAAATTCATTCCGTGCGATTTCAATTTTCTGTTCCGTGTGATTCTGAAAACACAAACAGACCCGGAAAACAGACATCCAACTGTCCGCTTTCCGGGCTGCTCCTCTGCCCGTTTCCTACTCCATATAAGTCATCGGGTCCACCGGTTCTCCGTCTTTGAGCACTTCAAAATAGAGATTCGGTCCTTCAATGCTGTAATATTTTGTCGGTTCACTCAAAGTACCGACGGTCTCGCCCGCATCCACATAGTCGCCAATGGAAAGAGGGACGTTTTCAAGCTGTCCGTAGACGGCGCTGTAACCGTTTCCCATATCGAGGGATACCGTCGTCCCCGTCTTCGCCGTCTGCCCGATGTCCGTGACAATGCCCGCAGCGGACGCGGTAATTGTCTCTCCCGTCTCCCCCGCCACGATCATCGCCGGATTGTACTGATACTGCTCCAGTGTCTGGAAAAATACGGTCTGGTCCATGCTGTACCCCATGATGAGCGCGCCGCTTGCCGGCCATGTGAGGGTGCTGTTTTCATCAAACCATACTCCGGATGTATTTCCGGCAGAAGCCTCAGCGCTTTCCCCGGCCGTAGCTTCTGTCCCGCCTGCATCCTCCTGCAGTGCCCCGTCCGGATTTCCGCTCCCGCCTCCGGCAGGGTCATCCCCGGTCAGGCTGTCCGCCTCTTCATTTCCGGCTGTTCCATTTTCCGCCTCCGGCAGCACGATATCATCTGTGTTCGCCTCTGCAGACGGACCGCCCGCATGGTCTTCTTCTGTCCGGTCTGTGTCATCCAGATACTCTTCTGTAAGCTCTTCCGCCTGTTCTTCCGCCTGTGCCATCTGCCTGTCGATATCCCTGCGGTAATTGCTGAATGTATATGCTCCAACGAGCACGATCACTGCGGCAAAACATATCACAACACCGACGGCAGCTCCTTTGCCCCTGAGGAAAGGCGGTCTTTCATTTTTATTCATTGTCATCACCTCTGGCTATATTTTTGCCGGAAAGTGATGAAAATATTCAGGATAATTCCGTCTCGGGCATATCTTTCCGAAGTTCCGCGCCTTCAAAGAAAAACATCAGGATTTCCTCAAACGTGCTGCCGTCCTCCGCCATCTGCTCCGCAGTCCATATACTCAGCCCGAGACCGTGCCCCTTCCCCGTCGTCGTGATACAAAGCGTGTCCTCGTCTCCTTCGCTCAGGGTAAATGCGCTGGAAGGCAGGGAGAGCGCATCCCGGAACCGGTCGCCGGTACAGACGGTGCTGCCGATGCGCAGCTCGCTGACGTATCCCGCCGAATCCCGTGCGCATATCTCAAAATCTTCAAATCCGTACCCTCCTGCCGCCCGCTGGTCGTCCGCTTCCGCCACAAGGAAATCCCTGCAGAGCCGCTGGACATCTGCATAGGAACAGGTCCGCATCTGCATCTCCTCATCCGCCTCTTTATCCAGAGGACATTCCCGGAGGGCGATATACGGATAGTCCGCGCTCCCGAGCACCTCTTCGGCGCTGCGCGTCATACCGCAGCTCGACTGATGGAAGGGCGTCCAGGCAAACTCTTCCCCGTACATGAGGACCATATCATCGGTCGCCTCCACTGCGCGGGTAAACCGCTCCCGGTATGTCCTGTACTGCTCTTCTCCCCAGCGCTCCCGCATTTCCTCCCCGGTCAGATACTCTGCCGTGAGTATCCCGTCCTCCGAATGGTCCAGCTCCCGGTAAATCTGCGTCCGTATAAGCACTGCCAGGGCTTTCAGGGCTTCTTCCCCGCAGTCTCCGGAAACGTCCCGAGCCAGGACTCCTGTCAGATAATCAGTCCAGTCTATCTCCGTAACCCCGTCCGCCTCTTCCATATCCGGGACTCTCACCTTTACATAGAACGCGCCCTGCCTGTCCCCGTGAAGGTCCGCTCCGTTGATGAACACGGACGCAATATAGGGGAGCAGGACGACGATGATGAGAAACGCGGCGGCAGTCCTGCATTTCTGTTTAATGACATCCATAAAAAACAGCCCTCCACATCTTAATATATGAAGGGCTGTCTGTATTTTATTCTCTGTTTTCCGGAGTATGGGGCGGCACCGGAGGTATGTGCTGTTCTTCCATGTGCGGCGGCACCGGAGGTACATGCTGTCCTTCCATGTGCGGCGGCATCGGAGGTACGTTCCCTTCCGGTCCCCCGGGATATACCGGCGGCACCGGAGGCGGCGTCATGGGCGGTTCCATGCCCGGCTGGAAATCTCTGTTTCTCAGCACAAAGGTACAGATTGCCTCATAGAGCGGGACGACCGACGCAAGAACCGCATGCACGACTGCCATGTTGTCCGTCGTAAAACGGGCAAATATCTGACGGTTGATGAGTATCTTCAGTACCATGTATACCGCAGAATACACGACCGCAAGCAGAAGGATAACGATATAGAAAATGAGAAGTCCTATCATGCTCCCTGCTGCAGCGCCCATATTTCCCGTCCTCTCTGCAGTGACTATCGCAGCGGCAAAACCGAAGGCAAAAATCACAATCAGGATGCTCATCGCCGCACCCCAGATAATGGGAAGAAGCAGGTTCCAGATGCCTGGATTCTTTATGCTGCGGTTCTTCAGCGGGATGCTGCCTGAGAGCTCTCCCTGGAAATAATCCCTGGCAAAGGGAATGAATGCGAGCCACGGATGCCTGTTCCCCATGCGCTTTCCAATCGTGTACATGCCGAACGAATGGAACAGATATCCTGCCAGTGCAAACACGAGCACTGCTGCAAGGATGACAAGATACACTGTCAGGAGCATGGTGATAACCACCGTATCCCCGCTGTCTCCGCTATAGCCGTAATTATAGTTATATGAATACATACTGTTCACTCCTTAAATTCTCGTAAAATCTCCGTGTCAGATGTTAGTCGTCTTCTCCTGCCGGGACTTCCACTTTCTCAAGATGCCAGATATCGTTTACATACTCCTCGATGGTGCGGTCGGAAGAGAACTTGCCGCTGCATGCAGTCTGCATCATCGCCATCTTTGACCAGCGGTTCTGGTCTCTGTATGCTTCCTCCACTCTCCTCTGCGCGTCTGCGTAGGAACGGAAGTCTTTGAGGATAAAGTACATATCCGCACGGTCCGTGCTCTGGGTATTGAGCAGGGAGTTGTACAGATTGATGTACATATTGTGGTCGCCGTGTGAGTAGGTGCCGTCCATAAGCTGGTCTATCACACGCTTGAGTTCCCAGTCGTTGAAGTAAATCTCCTGCGGATTGTATCCGCCGTTGTTCTCGTAATTGATGACTTCCTGTGAGCTCAGTCCGAAGATGAACGCGTTCTCTGCGCCAACCTCCTGAACAATCTCCACATTGGCGCCGTCCATAGTGCCGAGGGTCGGTGCGCCGTTCAGCATGAACTTCATGTTTCCGGTACCGGACGCTTCCTTGGAAGCCGTGGAAATCTGTTCGCTGACATCAGCCGCCGCAAAGATAATCTCGCCGTTGGATACGCGGTAGTCTTCGATAAATACAACTTTGAGCTTGCCGTTGATGCTGCGGTCGTCATTGACCACATCTGCCACCGAGTTGATGAGCTTGATGGTCTCTTTCGCTCTCAAGTATCCTGCTGCCGCTTTCGCGCCGAAGATGAACGTCCTCGGATAGAAACTGCGCTCCGGATGCTCTTTGATCTGATTATACAGATACATGATATGCAGGATATTGAGGAACTGTCTCTTGTACTCGTGGAGACGTTTTACCTGCACATCAAAGATCGAGCGCGGGTCCACCTCAATGCCGTTGTGCTCTTTGATGTATTTCGCAAGGCGGACTTTGTTCTTGTACTTAATCTCCATGAACTCGCGTCTCGCCGTCTCATCCTCCACATACGGTTTGAGCTTCGCAATCTGGGACAGGTCCGTAATCCAGCCGTCGCCGATCTTGTCTGTAATCCAGTCCGCAAGAAGCGGGTTGCCGTGTGCCAGGAACCGTCTCTGGGTAATGCCGTTTGTCTTGTTGTTGAATTTCTCCGGCATCATCTCGTAGAAATCTTTCAGCTCCTGATGCTTCAGAATCTCCGTGTGGAGATTCGCCACGCCGTTTACAGAGAAACCTGCAACGATCGCCATATTTGCCATGCGCACCTGACCATCCATGAGGATTGCCATCTTCTTCACTTTATGCTCATTGCCCGGATACATCTCCCGGACTTTGATGAGGAACCGGCGGTCAATCTCCTGCACGATCTGATAAATACGCGGAAGCAGTTTGGAGAACAGGTCGATGGGCCATTTTTCCAGCGCCTCTGCCATGATGGTATGGTTCGTGTAGGCACAGGTCTTTGTGGTCACATCCCATGCTTCCTCCCAGCTTAAGCCTTCCTGGTCAATGAGGAGCCGCATCAGCTCCGGCACCGCTACTGTCGGGTGGGTGTCGTTCATCTGAATCACGACTTTCTCGTACAGTTTGCGCATGTCATCGTGTTTTTTCTTATATTTTGCAATAATCTCCTGCAGGCTGGCGGAGATGAAGAAATACTGCTGTTTCAGGCGGAGCTCCTTGCCGGAATAGTGGTTGTCGTTCGGGTAAAGAACGTCAACGATGAGCTTTGCCAGGTTTTCCTGCTCTACCGCCTTGTGGTAGTTTCCTCTGTCGAACTCATCCAGCTTAAAGTCCGTGATTGCCTTTGCATCCCAGACGCGCAGCGTATTTACCACGTGGTTGCCGTATCCGACGATCGGCATGTCGTAGGGGATTGCCAGCACGGACTCATAATTCTCCTGGATAAAATTGTCTTTCCCGGTCGCCGGGTCTTTCTCGAAACGGATATTTCCGCCGAAGCGCACCTCTTTCGCGTACTCTTCCCTGCGCAGCTCGAAGGGGTTGCCCTCCTTTAACCAGTCGTCCGGCACTTCCTTCTGGTAGCCGTTCTCAATCTTCTGTTTGAACATGCCGTACCGGTAGCGGATGCCGCAGCCGTAAGCCGGATAGTTCAGAGTAGCCAGGGAGTCAAGGAAACATGCCGCCAGTCTTCCGAGACCGCCGTTTCCAAGCGCCGCATCCGGCTCCTGGTCCTCGATCACATCCAGGTTGATGCCCATCTCGTCGAGGGCTTCCTGGACGCCTTTGTATGCTTTCATATTGATGAGGTTGTTCCCGAGGGCGCGGCCCATCAGGAACTCCATGGACATATAGTAGACGGTCTTCGCGTCCGCCTCGTCATATGCCTTCTGCGTCGCGAACCAGTCGTCAAAGATGACGTCCTTTACCGCGTAGGATACCGCCTGGAACAGCTGCTGCGGGGTCGCCTCGTCGATTGTTTTTCTGTAAAGGGCCCTCACATTGTCCTTTACCGTCTCCTTAAAGGTCTCTTTCTCAAATCTTTTGCTGAACATTTCTTTACTTTCCTTCCTTTTCCACACCCATTGTAACTGCTTCACCGTTGATTTTCCACTCCTTCACATAGCCTGCCGGCTGTGCTTTTTCCACCTTGTTGGCAAGCACTTCCCCGGCAATCTCTCCGGCGTATTTCGCGAATACAGCCTCTGCCTTTTCGCTTCCGTCATAGGTCACGCGGATGCGGTCCATTACTTCAAAATCCGCCTCTTTTCTCATGGTCTGGACTTTGCTGATGATTTCCCGGACGAACCCTTCCTCCAGAAGCTCTGATGTCAGGTTCGTATCGAGCACGACCGTGATGCCGTTGTCGTTTTCAGACACATAGCCTTCGATCTGCGCCGTCTCTATCAGGAGGTCCTCACGGAACAGCGTAATCTCCTGACCGTTGACATCCAGCTTTAAAGAGCCCTGTGCATTGAGCTCATCCATCGCCGCATTTCCGTCCACCGAGTCAAGGGCTGCTTTGATGCCGCCTAACAGTTTACCATATTTTGGTCCCACTGTCTTTAACTGCGGTTTAAAATTGTATGAAGTAAAGTCTCTTACATCTTCTGTAAATTTAACATTCTTCACATTCAGCTCGTCGGCAACGATCTCCTGGTAGAATTCCGGCAGGTCAAATCCCGCCTTCACGAACATCTGTCCGATCGGCTGGCGGTTCTTGATATTGGACGTATTTCTGCAGGCGCGTCCCATCACGACAAGCTTCAGGACATGGTCCATGTTCTGCTCAAGCTCTGTGTCGATCTGATCCTCATTTACCTCCGGGAACAGGCACAGGTGGATGCTCTCCGGCGCATCTTTGTCGATGCTGCGCACCAGGTTCTGGTAGATCTCCTCGGTCATGAACGGGATCATCGGCGCAGCGGCCTTGGATACCGTCACGAGGGCTGTATACAGTGTCATGTATGCATTGATCTTATCCTGCTCCATGCCTTTCGCCCAGAAACGCTCGCGGCTTCTTCTGACATACCAGTTGCTCATGTCGTCCACGAACTCCTGGAGCGCCCTTGCGGCTTCCGGAATGCGGTAATTGCCCAGATTGTCGTCCACGGCTCTGACCATGGTGTTCATCTTGGAGAGGAGCCATTTGTCCATAACGGACAGCTTCTCATAATCCAATGTATATTTTGTGGCGTCAAACTCATCGATATTCGCGTAGAGGACGAAGAACGCATACGTATTCCACAGGGTGCCCATGAATTTACGCTGTCCCTCTGTCACGGCTTTGCCGTGGAAACGGTTCGGCAGCCAGGGCGCACTGTTGATGTAGAAGTACCAGCGGATCGCGTCCGCACCGTATTTCTCCAGCGCCTC